>CAMCYB010000005.1 GCA_945883615.1 Bordetella parapertussis
GGCGCAGTACCCTGATTCGGGGTGCTAAACGGGCTAAAATGCCCAAATATCTGTCCATATTGGGCAAAAAAGTAAATATTATTGAATCAGTAAATTTCTACCGCGGAAATTTCCGCTTTAAACCGACTTATTCAGACCTTCCCTAAGTCATGTTTATATATGGAAGTGCGAGCCTAAAGTTTTTCTTAATTCAATCTACAAACTACATTCATTTAAATAAAGCCAGTTATCTTAAAAAAAATTCAAAATAAATGATGAAAATATTATTTAATGATCATGTTAGTTTGAAATTAAGTTTCACTATCGTTGTTTGCATAGCCCTATTGTGGTGCTCAGTTTATTACTTGAATGAATGGTTGTTCAGCAACTTTATTTTTGTTCAAAACGCCATTAACTGGGTATTTTTACCTGCAGCAATCAGGTTGTTTGCTGTACTTTTGGCAGGCTGGGTTGGTGTGTTTGGGTTGTTCTTAGGTTCAATTGTCACATCTACATGGGTGTGGGGTGAAGATCAGGTGGTCACACAAATCTTGGTTCTCGCAACCATATCTTCTATGGCACCCATGTTGGGGCTTTTGGTCTGTACTCGGGTTCTAAAAATAAATAATAATTTTCAAGGCTTAAGCGCTTTAAATTTGTTGTGGCTTTGTGCAACCATTGCCTTTTTAAGTGTGCTGGCCCACAATTTTGCTTATTATTATTTTGGGCGTACTGTCAACATTTTAGGTGGCATAGGGCCTATGTTTGTTGGTGATTTTTTAGGTATGTTAATTGTGCTCTATGTTGTGAAATTAACATTACCTAAAAAAGCTAAATTACACAATCAAGCATTCTCTTAATCTATTTGCTTGCTTTATTCCCAGGCGTTCTTAAAATAACTATTCGGTCACATTTATTGTTTTGACTGCTGCTTCAGACCCTGCTTAAAAAGATACATTCCCATATACATTGGCATTCAAGGCATATGAACCTCTCTTGTTGGGTTTCTTCAAATGTAATTGAACGCAATTCAATTTTTTAATTTTACCCAGACACACAATTTATCTTGCAATGGTTTAGTAGGCATGTTTATGTATATATTGTTGTAACCACTACAGTATTTAAAATTAAATATGAACTCTTCTAAGTCTTACTCATCTATGTACTTGCGTTTTGTCAATCTTATGCATGCCATAAGAGAGTTACCAACATTTCCTAAGATTGATCCGGTTGAAGAGCGATTGCTCAATATGTTTGCCCTATGTTGGTTAAAAGAGCAAAAGTTGACTGTGCTTGAAGCAATGAATATGTCACCCGATGTATCACCAACCACTGTGCATCGTCGCCTTAAATCATTGCGTAGTAAAGGTTTGGTTGATTTGTCGATTGATGAAATTGACACCCGCATCAAATACATTGTGCCAACGAAACTGACCGAGCAATATTTTGCGTCAATCGGCAAATGCCTAGACGACGCAGTGCCAGCGCAGTAAAAAAAACGTCTCGTTTAAAACGAGACGTTGTATTTGCAACTTAGCGAAATTTGTACCTCGGTTAGAAGCTGCTCATCTTACAGCTGCTAGCGAAGCTGTTAGTAACTGCTTTGTTTACCCAATCGAGTCAGACCAAATGTTTTTTGCCCAACCCCATGCGTAAACCCCTTCAAGTGCGTTAGGTGCTGGTGATAAACCACCCGAACCTGCGACCGTTTTAAAGGTTTTTTCTGCAGCATCATATTGATGCACGCTCGCCACATGAACCACATCTCTGTCATTAACAAAGCTATAGCATGTATTGGTCAAAACAGGGCTTGGGTTCACAGGGTAACCGCTTAACTCACAGATAATCGCGGCGGCGGCTACTTTGCCATGTTGGTTGGCCATATGCCCCGACTTAGGCATAGCAGGCGCGATTTGAATCGAGTCACCTAAGACGTGAATATCTTTAGCTGCAGTTGATTCAAAGTTTAAAAAGTTAACCTGAGCCCAACGACCGTTAGCATTCGCTAAACCCGTATCAACAACTAACCCACCTGCACTCATTGGGGGCAAGACATTTAAGATGTCTGCTTTGAAGTCATCACTTAATTCAAATTTAAGTGTCTTATTTTTAGCATCAACACCAACAACGTTTGCGCCAGCTTGATATTCAATTAAGCCTGGGTATTGTTCGTCCCAAACGGCTTGGAATAATTTACCTTTAGAAGCAATACCTGGGTTGGCATCAAACACCACGACTTTTGATTTGGGTTTGTTTTTCTTCATGTAGTTAGCTACTTGACAGGCACGCTCGTAAGGTCCTGGTGGGCAACGGTAGGGCGCTAATGGAATAGTCAATGCAAAAACGCCACCATCACGCATTTCAGCAAGCTGTTTATGTAGTGCAACCGTTTCAGGGCCCGCTTTCCATGCTTGTAATGTGATGCCCGCTTTGTTCGCCTCAGCAAGACCTTCTATTTTATCAAGCATTAAACCGATGCCAGGTGACAAAACAAGTTTGTCGTAAGGCATGATCGTACCCGAAGCCAGTTGCACGGTTTTTTTCACTGGGTCAATTTTGCTAACACTGTCTTTGACCATCTTGACCCCATACTTTTTAACAAGACCGTCATAGGGTGAGGTGATGGCATTAATTTGTTGGGCGCCGCCAACAACGAGATTTGACATTGGGCATGAAATAAATTCAGCTTGGGGTTCGATCAGTGTGACATCAGCGCTGTTGTTTGACAGTGAGCGCAAATACTTGGCTGCTGTCGCGCCACCATAACCTGCACCCACAACAATAATTTTAGCTTTTTGCAAATTGCTGGCTTGCGCTGCAAATGCTGGTAAAGCTGATGCGGCACCTATTAGTGCAGCACTTTGACCCATAAAAAGTCGACGGTTCATGTTGAGCTCCTTTTAGTTTTTCTTGCCAAGCATTAATGCAATGGTATTGATTTGTTCATCGGTGTAGCCCTTTGCTAATTGCGGCATGATCGTGCCCTGACGAGCGCCAGATTTATAGTCGAGTAAGCTTTTTTTAATCTGTTCATGCGTTAAATCATTAATTTTTGGCATATCACCACCCGCTACGCTGACGCCGTTGGTTCCGTGGCAGTTAGCACAGGTAGCAGCTAAGCTCATGTTGTAAATTTGTTCTGCCGAATTTGGCTGGGCTAATGCGGTGAGTGGAATGGCAAAACTTACCGCTGAAACAGCAACAACATATTTTAATTTTTTCATCATTTTCATTACTTTGTCTCCGTAAAATAACTTTAATAATACTTAAAAAAAATCGATAAAAACAGTTGGGATAAATTTAATTATAAGGTTCAGGCAACACCATTAGATTTAAACCAAGCTAAGCATTTTTGCCAACCATCTTTCGCGGCATCAGCGCGGTAACTGGCACGGTAGTCTGCGTTAAAAGCATGGGGTGCCTGTGGGTAAACCTCAATTATTGATTTCTTGGCAGCTGGGTTTGATGCGCCCGCTTGAGCTAATGCTTGACGCATTATTTCAACTGTATCAAGTGGAATACCCGGGTCATCACCGCCGTACAACCCTAAAACAGGGCCTTTAAGCGATGCGGCAATGTCAACTGGGTGCAAAGGAAAATTATCAGATTTATCACCGACTAGGCGCCCGTACCATGCTACGCCCGCTTTCATTTGTGGTATTAGTGCACAGGCCAACCATGTCACCCGGCCACCCCAACAAAAACCGGTAATACCAACTTTATTCAGATCGCCTTGGTTTTTTCCGGCCCAAGTCAGGCAGGCTGAAATATCACCCATCACTTGTTTGTCAGAGGTCTTGGCAACGATTTGACTCATTATTTCAGCGATGGTAGCCAAAGAGGTTGGGTCACCTGCACGCGTAAAAAACTCGGGCGCAATAGCCATATAACCTTGTTTGGCAAAACGACGTGCCATGTCTGCAATATGTTCATGCACACCAAATATTTCGCTCGCCACAATCACAATTGGTAGGGGGCCTTTAGCATTTGCAGGTTTTGCTACGTAAGCATAAAGATCGAGACCATTTTCTTTGACGTGAATTTCATCTGCCTCAATACCATCAAAGTCAGTACTGATTACTTGGCTCAAAACAGGGTCAGCTGCTAAAGCAAAACCACCCAATAAGCTAACTGCCGATGCATTACGTATGAATGTTCGACGTGATTGCTGAAGAGATGGACTGAGAGAAACAGCCTCTTTCGCAAGGTCACTATTCAAAATTTGAAGCTCCTGAAGTGTTGTTTTACTATGACATTTATGATAATTGTTATGTGACAATTTTAATAGCCCCTAGCATTTAGGGTTTATCTCTATATATGGATGACTTTTTTTAAATTACTTTGTAAACTATCCTTATAACTTATAACTTATAACTTATAACTAATAACTAATAACTAATAATTTATAACTATTAAAATTTTGACTGGTTTTTGCCAGTTTTGAACCAATAATAAATTTTTTTGGAGATTTGCGTGAGTGCTGATTATGTTTCTCGCAAACCGGGTCGTTTAAAGCGTGCACCGGAAAATTTTTTGTCAAGCGATTTTGCTACCGATGTCACCAAAAGCGGGCTAGATGATTCACGTCGAGGTTTTTTACGTAAAAGTTTCTTAGGTGCTGTTGCTGCCGGAGCAGGTGCTACCGGTTTATCTTCTGCCGCCTTTGCGCAAAATGGCCCAGATGATCCCGCCATTATTACTAAACAAATGTGGCAAACGACGTTAGGTCAGCCCGTTGCAGTTAAGCCTTATGGCGAACCGTCAACGTATGAAAATTATTTACAACGTCGCGAGTCACCAGGTCTAACCCGAGTTTCTGCCGCTTCTGTTTCTTTTGCACCCTTACAGGGCTTTTTTGGCATCATAACGCCAAATGGTTTGCATTTTGAACGCCATCATCAAGGCTGGTACAACATTGACCCAAATCAACACCGCTTGATGATAAACGGTATGGTCAAAAAAGAAATGGTTTTCACGATGGATGCCCTCATGCGCTTGCCCGCTGTATCGCGCGTGCATTTTATTGAATGTGGCGCCAATACAGGTATGGAATGGGGAAATGTGGCAGTGCCCACAGTTCAATATACGCATGGCATGTTGTCATGTTGTGAATTTACCGGCGTACCACTGTCAATGTTGCTTGATATGGCGGGTTACGACAAAACAAATGGCAAATTTGTGTTGGCCGAAGGTAATGA
Source organism: Bordetella parapertussis (assembly GCA_945883615.1). Classification (GTDB taxonomy): domain Bacteria; phylum Pseudomonadota; class Gammaproteobacteria; order Burkholderiales; family Burkholderiaceae_B; genus Algicoccus; species Algicoccus parapertussis_A. The sequence goes on from CAMCYB010000005.1 coordinate 5,178, forward strand.
TGGGTCTGGTATGACTCGCACACTGCCCATTGAAGCCGCGCTTGATGACGTCGTTGTGGCTTGGGCAATGAATGGCGAAATGCTGCGTCCAGAAAATGGCTACCCTTTACGTTTAGTTGTGCCTGGTGTTCAGGGCGTTAGCTGGGTTAAGTGGCTGCGCCGCATAAAAGTGGGTGATTAGCCTTGGGCAACCAAAGACGAGGCCGTTCACTACATTGATTCCATGCCAGATGGTCAACACCGTCAATACACCTCAATTCAAGAATGTAAATCAGTGATTACCACGCCTTCAGGTGGTCAGCAGTTGCTTGAAGCGGGTTTTTACAACATCACGGGCTTGGCTTGGTCAGGGCGTGGAAAAATTAAACGTGTTGATGTGTCAACAGACGGTGGAAAAAATTGGCGCGAAGCCAGACTTGAAACGCCCATTCAAACTAAAGCGTTGACTCGTTTCAACATTGATTGGGTTTGGGACGGTAAAACCGCTATTTTACAATCACGCGCCATTGATGATACGGGCTATGTTCAACCTGCCATTCGTCAATTGCGTGATGTAAGGGGAACACGTTCTGTTTATCACAATAATGCAATTCAATCTTGGAAAATCGATACTAATGGTGAGGTGAGCAATGTTCAAGTTGGCTAAACCCGCAGCGATTGCGGCACTACTGTTTTTGGGTGCATCACATGCTTGGGCACAAAACACCACATCTTACCCAGGTGTGGGTCGTGCAGCCACCGTCAATGAAGTAAACGCATGGAATATTGACGTGAGGCCAGATTTTAAAGGCTTACCTAAGGGATCGGGAACTGTCGATCAAGGTACCGTTATTTGGGAAAATAAATGTGCCAGTTGTCACGGTGCGTTTGGTGAGTCAAATGAGGTGTTTACCCCGATCGTAGGTGGCACCACAAAAAAAGATCAAGAAACAGGTCATGTACAAGCGTTAGTCACTAACTCGCAACCGCAACGCACCACAATGATGAAAGTGGCAACCATTTCAACGCTATACGATTACATTTATCGCGCCATGCCTTGGAATGAACCCCGTTCACTCACACCTGACGACACGTATGCAGTCATGGCCTATATTTTAAATTTAGCCGAAATCGTGCCTGATGACTTTACGCTGAGCAATACTAATATCGCTGAAATTCAAAGTCGCATGCCAAATCGTAACGGCATGACACTTGATCATGGTATGCGTACGGTTGACGGTAAACCAGACGTCATAGCAGTCGCTTGTATGAAAGACTGTGTAAAAGAAGTCGTCATAACTTCTTCGCTTCCAGACTTTGCACGTGATGCTCACGGCAACATCGCGACTCAAAATCGCAATTTTGGTCCGACTCGTGGTGCAGATACAACTCAACCAACCTTAGCGAAATTACCCGGTGCGGGTTATCAAATGAAAGTCGTTGCCATGGCAGCACCTGCAGCAGGTGGTGCCACCACAGGCGGTGCAGCTGCAAAAGAACTCTTTACCAAAAATAATTGTGCGGTCTGTCATGCCGCCAATTCAAAAATGGTGGGGCCATCGATTGCAGATGTTGCTGCAAAATACAAGGGCAATTCTGATGCTGTTGCACTAATGGTTAAAAAAGTTAAAGTCGGTGGTGCGGGTAATTGGGGTTCGATACCTATGCCGCCGCACCCACAAATTTCTGATGCTGACTCAACGACAATGGTAACTTGGATGTTGGCTACACCTTAAGTTATCAGTTTTTCGGTTTTTTTGTTATCTTTTGATTATTGTCTTAATTTTGAATTTATTGGGGAATGAAATATGAATCTGCAACGTCGTAATCTTATGCAAATGACGGCACTCGTTGGTTTAATGGCCAGTGCTGGTCTGTTGACCCAAGCGGAAGCCGCTCAATGGGACAAGGCTGCTTTTGAAGCCAAATCAGTTGATGATGTGGTGAAAGCATTAGGTGGTTCTGCACCCACCGTTTCTGACAAAGTGACTTTGCGCGCACCAGATATTGCTGAAAACGGTGCGGTTGTACCTGTTGGTGTTGAAAGTACATTAAATAATGCAACGCAAATGGCTATTTTGGTTGAGAAAAACCCCAGTGCATTAGCAGCAATGTTTATCTTGCCACCTGGCTCTGATGCTTGGGCATCAACCCGAGTCAAAATGGGTCAAACATCAAATGTTTTTGCCTTGGTTAAATCTGATGGCAAATGGTTTATGTCAACAAAAGAAGTTAAGGTCACATTGGGTGGCTGTGGCGGCTAATTTTCTGTTCAGCCAAAGTACAAATTTGATTGCCCGCTTGGGTTAATAGGCGTAAAGCCAACAAGATTTAGTGAGGAAATTATGTCAAGTCCAATGAGAATTCGTGCAACTGAGCAAGACGGTGTGGTCGATGTCAAAGTGCTCATGCGTCATGCGATGGAAACAGGTCAGCGTAAAGATGCTGAAGGTAAAGTGATTCCAGCTTGGTTTATTACAGTTGTTGATGCAAAAGTTAAAGATAAGGTTGTCTTCACCGCCGAGTTTGGTCCTGCTGTTTCGAAAGACCCATTTTTAAATTTCAAACTTAAAGGCAGCGCCAAAAAAGGTGACGCCCTGGCTGTAACTTGGGTTGACAATAAAGGCGAGACTCAAACTGATACAGTAGAAGTTAAATAAATTTTCGATCTAATAATAATGGGTTGATTTTAAGTTTGAAAGAAAGCCCAACGGAGGAGCAAAAGATGAAACGTTACGCCATACTCGGTACCTTTATAGTTGCATTGAGTGCTGTTGTTGCGCCGCAGGTTTGGGCGCAATCTGCAGCAGATCAGCTCAAAGCATATCGTGATGCCTTAGCCGACGGTAACCCCGCAGAACTTTACGAGATGGAAGGTGAAGAGCTCTGGAAAAAACCCATGGGCCCGAAAAATGCCAACCTTGAAAAATGTAACCTCGGTTTAGGTGATGGTGTTGTAAAAGGCGCTTCTGCTCAGCTGCCCCGTTACTTTAGCGATACCAATAGGGTTCAAGATCTTGAGTCGCGTTTAATGACCTTTATGGAAACATTACAAGGTATTCCTCAGTCAGAAACGATTGATGCAGCGTGGGGCAAGGGGCAGAAAAAAGTCATGGACGCCGTCGTGGCTTATGTCGTGACACAATCTAAAGGTATGAAAGTTAACGTACCCGCCAACTTGCCGCAAGAAAAGAAAATGCTTGCTTTAGGTGAGAAATTGTTTTACCAACAGGGCGGCCCGATGGATTTTTCATGTGCATCGTGTCACTCAGTTGATAATCAGCGTATTCGCATGCAAGATTTGCCTAATTTAACCAAGTCAGCTGGTGCGCAAGCCGGTTGGGGTAGTTGGCCTGCTTACCGCGTGTCAAATGGCCAGTTCTGGACCATGCAACATCGGTTGAATGATTGTTATCGCCAGCAACGTATGCCGTTTCCGATTTATGGTTCAGATGCCACCATTGCCTTGTCGCTTTATATGGCAAACCAAGCAAATGGTGGTGAAATCATTACCCCCGGCATCAAGCGTTAATCGCCCCGTTCATTGGAGACTCAAGTTATGAAAAAGCAATTAAATTTAATGAACTGTTTATTGGCGTTGGGCATCGTTTCCTTAGCCACTCTTAACGTTTCATATGCGCAAACAACTGACCCGCAAGTGACCGAAACATTAAACAATAGTTTTGTATCAAGAGGTATTGCAAAAAAAGATCGTGTCATACCTGATGATATTCAGGTTTTATGTTCAGACAAAGTCTTTTTTGAAAGCCCTGCAGGTCAAAAAAGAGCGGTTGAGTTGCAAACCATTGCTCTTCAATCAGTCAAGCCACCTTCAGACGGCAAATATCTGGGCGACTGGAAAGAAGGTGAGAAAATAGCTCAAAGTGGTCGAGGCGCAACGTGGTCTGACAATGAAAAAACAGTCAATGGCGGAAGTTGCTACAACTGTCATCAGGTCACAAAGGCCGAAGTCTCACACGGTACCATTGGCCCATCGCTTCTAAACTATGGCAAATTACGTGGTAGCAGCGAAGCAATAACCGTCTACACCTGGAACCGTTTAAACAACTCGAAAGCTTATAACGCTTGCAGCAATATGCCTCGTTTTGCACACTTCGATTTGCTTAGCGAAAAACAGATTCAAGATGTTATGGCGCTGTTGTTAGACCCACAGTCGCCAGTCAATCAATAATCGTTAAATTTTCTTTAGTTGTTTTCTGACAAACCCGCCATGTGTGAAAAATGGCGGGTTTGTTTTCTTATGTTCTGTCAGTTTAAATTTTAGGTGTCAAGTATGAGTATGAATCGTCGTGAATTCGTCCAACTTTTAAGCATAGCTTCTGCCGCAGGCATGGTGCTCAAACCTGGTTTTGCACAAGCCCAAACGGCTGCGAGTACCCTGTACGATGTGCCTAAATTTGGTAATGTGCATTTCATGCATTTTACTGACTGTCATGCTCAGCTTACTCCCATTTACTTCCGTGAGCCGAGCGTTAATCTTGGCTTTGGCACCATGAAAGGTCAACCCCCACATTTAGTGGGCGAGTATCTTTTGAAGTTTTATGGTATTCAACCGAATACGCGTGAAGCGCATGCAATGACGTATCTTGATTTCGATAAAGCAGCTCAAACTTATGGCAAAGTGGGCGGTTTTGCACATTTGTCTACATTAGTTAAACAAGTCCGCGCGTCACGTCCTGGCGCTTTATTGCTTGACGGTGGTGATACTTGGCAGGGTTCAGGTACGGCGTTATGGACCGACGGTCAAGATATGGTTGATGCTTGTTTAGAGTTAGGGGTCGACATCATGACCGCTCACTGGGAAATGACGCTAGGTGAAAAACGTGTCAAAGAAATTGTTGATAAAGACTTTAAAGGTAAAGTCGCCTTTGTTGCACAAAACATTAAAACAGCAGACTTCGGTGACCCAGTATTTGAAGCCTACACGATGCGTGAAATGAATGGCATTAAAGTTGCTGTCATTGGTCAAGCCTTTCCTTATACACCGATTGCCAACCCGCGCTACCTAGTTCCAAACTGGACATTTGGTATCGACGATGAAAACATGCAAGTCACTGTCGATGCAGCGCGTGCAGCAGGCGCTAAAGTCGTTGTTGTGTTGTCACACAACGGTATGGATGTTGACTTAAAAATGGCATCGCGTGTCACGGGTGTTGACGCGATTATGGGCGGCCATACCCATGACGGTGTTCCAGCACCAGTAAAAGTGAAAAATGCGGGTGGTGTTACCTTGGTGACCAATGCGGGTTCTAATAGTAAGTTTTTAGCAGTGCTCGATTTTGATGTGAAAGAGGGCAAAGTGGCAGATTTCCGCTACAAGCTCTTGCCTATTTTTTCAGACTTGATTAAAGCAGATGCCGGTATGGCAGCCTTGGTCACCAAAATACGTTCCCCTTATGAAGCGAAGCTAGCTGAAAAGTTAGCCACCACAGAAGGTACCCTTTATCGTCGCGGTAATTTTAATGGCACTTTCGACCAAGTCATAGTTGATGGTTTGATAAAAATGAAAAATGCTGAAATTGCTTTTTCACCCGGTTTTCGCTGGGGAACATCACTACTGCCAGGTCAGGCCATCACGATGGAGCATTTGCTTGACCAAACGGCCATTACTTACCCGTACACCACGGTTACCCCCATGACAGGTGAGACCATTAAAGTGGTGCTAGAAGATGTGGCTGATAATCTTTTTAACCCTGATCCTTACTACCAACAGGGTGGCGATATGGTTCGTGTCGGTGGCATGCAATACACGATTGACCCCACCGCATCAGCCGGTAATCGCATATCAAATATGATGCTTAACGGCAAGCAAATTGAAGCGGGCAAAACGTATAAAGTGGCTGGTTGGGCGCCCGTTTCTGAGCAAGCTAAAGAGGCGGGTGGTGAACCTATTTGGGATGTCATGGCTGCATATTTACGCGATGTCAAAACCATACCGGCAAAGGCACCCAATACGCCAGTTATTAAGGGTGCAGAAGGCAACCCTGGTTACGCACCTTAAAGTGATGATGTTTTTAAGGCCTTTTTTTTCAGGCCCTATATTTGCGTAAACGAAGTAAACAGACCAGACGTAATGTAATAATGAAGCCATGAGCGATAGCTTAATCAGCGCTCATGACTACATTCAACATTTGCTCATTCAACGTTAGCTCATTCAAGGTTTGCCATAGTCAGCTAAATCAAACACATCTAAATCAATCATTTCGCCATAATCTTTTTGTACGACCACGCCTTTCGGGTCAATGACGTATAACTCTGGTATGCCTCGTCGCTTGCCAATTGCTTTTGATAGTTCAGGGGTCATCATCGTGTTGGGAAAGTTGATTTTATTTTTCTCAACATAAGCGACGACCTCTTCTTGTTTTTTATCAACTGATATGCCGATGACTTGCAGTGGCATGTCTTTTGTCATGTTAACCAGCTTGACCAAATGTTGATTTTGTCGATGGCAAAACGGGCACCATGTGGCCCACACTTCGATGATGACGTACTTGTCTTTTAAATCTTGTGCAGTGATCACGCGGCCGTCAATAGTGGTGATTTGATCAATCTTTAAGGTGTCACCCACCTCGATTGCTTTGACTGACAAAGAGCCCAAAGCAAGACTCATAACTAGCCAAAATTTCACCCAAAACTGAACACGGGCTAGAGCCCCGATGTATGCGGTTTTCATATTGTCTCACCCCACTGAATTATTATGTTTTATTGTATAGCGACTATGACGAGTGGTTCGTTAAAAATACACCCGTGATCACGATGACGCCACCTAACAACATAGAGGGCAAAATGGGTTCTGACAAAATGAGTGAGCCAAAAACCACGCCAAATACCGGCACCAAGTTAGTAAATACGACGGTACGAGCAGGGCCAATCGTTTTAACGCCTTCACTGTACCAAATGAAGGCCACCGCTGTTCCAAAAACCCCCAAATAAAGAATAGCGCCAATATTGGTTGGGCTGAACATAGCCTGGGTCAGTTGCGGTATTTCAAATAATGCCCCAATCGAAAGCAAAATTGAGCCAAATAATGTTGCGTAAGTGGTGGCGGCGATCGCGCTTAACCCTTTTAAGGCAAATCGACTCGTGATGGTGTAGGCTACCCAGCTGCATACGGCTAAAAGCATAAACCCCTCGCCTAATTCAAAAGCATGGGTAATGGCTTGCCAACCGTTTAAAAGCTGCCCTTGTGTGACAATAATACTGACCCCTACCAACGCCATCATGATGCCTAACCAACGTTTTGTGCCGAGTTTTTCGCGCAAAATAAAAGCAACAATTAAGGCTGTCAAAATGGGGCTTAAAGAAACGATTAAGGCTGTTTTACCTGCAGGAATACGCTCAAGTGCAGCTAAGAAAAAAATGTTGTAAGCAAAAACGCCAGTTAAACCAAGCCCTAAGGTAGCAAAGAACTGGCTTCGATTGAGCTTGGGTAACCCGCCTTCAAATCGCCATGCAACGACCCACAAAAGAGCAAATGCGATGATAAAACGAAGTGCAGAAATGGTGAGATGTGGCATGACTTGTGCCAACACCCGACCCGAGATAAAGGTTCCCCCCCAAAAAGCGGCTACGCCCACCAGCTTAAGTTGCGGCAAAGCACGCGAATATAAAGTTTTAGGGGTTGTTTGTGGTATAGAATCAGCTGACAACATGAACCGGTTGCCCTTGATAAAAAGCGTCTAAATTGACACGAACACCGTGCGCCAAATTGGCTAAACCTGACTGAGCGGCCCAAGCGATATGAGGGGTAATTAATAGGTTGGGGTGGTCAAGCTTAAGCAAAGGGTGGTCAGCAATGGGGGGCTCTTCAGCCAAGACGTCAAGCGCAACCCCGCCTAAATGGCCTGTTTGCAAGCCATCAAGTAGGGCTGTTTCATTAATCAGTGGGCCACGCGCTGAATTAATAATAAACGCACCCGGTTTCATGTTTGCGACTTCTGCTTGGCTGATCATGTGACGGGTCGTTTCATTTAAAGGGCAGTGCAGGGTGATCACATCACTTTGTGCAATCACAGTTTCAAACCGGGTATACCCTTCTCTAACTGTGGGGCGATTGCGGTGCTCAGCAAATAAAATATGCATACCCATTGCGCTAGCCCGTTGCGCGACAGCTTGACCAATTGCGCCGTTACCAAATATACCTAATGTGGCACCTTGAACATTCAAAATAGGCTGGCTATGAACGCAGAAATGTTTTGATTCAGACCATTCGGTACGACCTAGTTTTGCGTACAGTGGTAATGATCTGACCAAGGCGAACAGGCAGGCCATAACGTGCTCTGCTACGCTTAGTGCTGAATAGCCGGGTATGTTAGATACGGTCACGCCCTGCTCACGTGCGGCACGTAAATCAATACAGTCATACCCCGTTGCAGCAACACAAATAAACTTGAGCTTTGGGCATTGCGCCAAAATGGCAGGGGTTATTTTGATTTTGTTTGTAATGCAAATTTCAGCGTCTTGTAACGCTTTCACAACTTCTTCAGTATTTTGTTCAGTAGCGGGTCGTTGTACCCATTGTGTGACCCATAATGGGTGCTCGATCGGGTAGGGTAGCGTGTCACTATCTAGAAAAACGAGTTTCATATGGTTTGGTCCTATCTCTTAAAATGCGTGTATTAACATTTGTATATATTGTGTGTGCTGATTCCTTACTTGTATTAAATCATGCGACCACCCTGTTTAGTGAGGTACTTCATGCTTAGCCTAGCTTTTCCGGCTCTAAAAGCCATCCCTGTTTGGGGTATTCGGTTGGTGCAAGCTCGGGCTAAATCACGGCTTAAAGCGGCGTTAATCTGCGTTATAACGTTGGGCTTTGGTCTCAGCCCAACTGTAAACGTTTTGGCTCAACCAATCGCTCAACCAATCACTAAACCAATCACTAAACCAATCACTAAACCCACTTATACCCTGACTGGTAAAGTGATTAAAGTGTCTGATGGCGACACCCTGACTCTGCGAAGTGTTGAAAACCTCAAAATCAGGCTCGCCAGTATTGATGCACCTGAGAAAAAAAGTGGGTCTAATCGCCCTGCACAACCCTACAGTGAACCTTCGCGCGAATATCTAGCCAAACTTGTTGCAGGTCAAACGATAACTGTGCTGTGTTTTGAAAAAGACCGATATGATCGACATATTTGTGACATTCCTGTGAATCAAACGACCGCCAATCGTCTGTTGGTCGAAGCAGGTTTGGCTTGGGCAAATCAGCAAGCAGGTGGCAAGTATTTACGCGACAATGATTTATTGGGTTTAGAGCAACAAGCGCGGGCAGCAAAACGGGGTTTATGGGTTGAGCCTAACCCTGTTGCGCCATGGGTTTGGCGTTATAAGTGTTGGCAACAGGGGCAATGTTAATGATGTGTTTTCAGCGGGGTCGTGTGTTCATTTTGAAGGGGCGCTTAGCCGCTGTCTGCATGCTCGCCATAATAGTGTTGTCGTTCTCGACAGTCATGGTAAATGCGACGCCTATAAATAGCCCCCACGCTGAGGGCGCTGAAGAAACAAACACCTTGTTTACCGCATTTACCCAACGATCGCCCAAGTACCTTGACCCTGCACGCTCTTATTCAACTGACGAAACGCCGTTTACGTACAACGTTTATGAACCGTTATATGGTTATCACTACCTGAAACGACCCTATGAGTTAGTTGCCCGGGCCGCCGCACACGTGGTACCACCTGTTTATTTTTCTGAACAGGGTAACGTGTTAGACGCTACGGCAGCACCCGAAGACATCGCTTTTAGTGTGTATGACATTCCCATACGCCGTGGGGTTTTGTTTGCCCCACACCCCGCTTTTGCTCGTGAGGCTGACGGCGCTTATACCTACTGGCCACTGGCACCTGGTTTTTTGCAAGATAAATACTCACTGACTGATTTTAAGCAAACCGGTACACGTGAGTTAACCGCGCATGATTATGTATACGCTTTTCGCCGCTTAGCCAGCCCCAAAGTAGCCTCGCCCATTTACTCTACTTTAGCGCAGCATGTGGTTGATTTTTCTGACTATGGCACGCGCTTACGCGAGGCTTTGAAGCGTCAGCCTCAATTACAAGAAAATCAACAAGGTCAAAGCGTCTTAAAAGATGAATGGCTTGATTTAAGGGAGAATGGTTTTGAAGGGGTCACTGCACTTGACGACTTCACATTTCGTATTCGCGTCAAAGGGCCTTACCCCCAGTTTCAATACTGGTTAGCGATGACTTTTACTGCGCCTATTGCTTGGGAAGTTGACCGCTTTTATGCCCAACCTGATATGGCCAAACATAATCTCTCGATTAATACATGGCCTGCCGGTACAGGCCCATACATGATGGTTGAGTCAATACAAAACCGTCGACATGTTTTAGCTAAAAACCCAAATTTTAGAGGCGAGCCCTACCCCTGCGAGGGCGAACCTGAAGACCAGGCAAAAGGGTTGCTCACTGATTGTGGCAAGATGACACCATTTATTGACCGCATTGTTTTTGACCTTGAAAAAGAGACCATTCCTTTGCAGGGTAAATTTATGCAGGGCTATTATGATATGCCTCAAGTCGATCAGGGTGATTACGGTGTCGCGATGATTGTGGCAGCAGGCGACTCAAAAGAAAAGGCAGCCTTGTATGCACAACGTGGTATTCAATTGCCCACAACCGTTGAGGCGCAAATGCAATACTTGGGCTTTAATTGGTTAGACCCCATCGTGGGTTATGGCGAGACCACTGAACAACAGCTTAAAAATCGAAAATTAAGGCAAGCGTTAAGTATTGCGTTTAATTGGGAAGCCTACGTTTCAATTTTTCAAAATGATCAGGCACAAGTTGCTTTCGGTCCTGTTCCGCCTGGCATCTTAGGCTATCAACCCTCGCCTGAAGGTATAAATCGGGTGGTGTATGACGTGGTTGATAACAAACCTGTGCGTAGATCACTTGATGTTGCACGGCAATTGCTGGCTGAGGCCGGTTACCCCAATGGTCGACATGCCCAAACTGGGGCGCCTTTGGTTTTGTATTTTGACACGGCATCAGGTGGGGGTACCAACCCCACGCTAGAGTGGATGCGTCGTCAATTTGCCCAAATTGGTGTGCAACTTGATATTCGATCGACTGACTACAACCGCTTTCAAGAAAAGATGTCACGCGGTGTTGCCCAAATGTTTATGTGGGGTTGGGTGGCTGATTACCCCGACGCTGAGAACTTTTTGTTTTTACTTTATGGTCAACAAGCCAAAGCTCAAAAGGGCGGTGAAAACGCCTCAAACTATCAAAATGACGAATACGACAAACTTTTTGTCAGCATGCGCGACTTGCCAGATGGGCCAGAAAAGGCCGCTATCATCGCCAAAATGATTGAAATTGTGCAAACAGATGCACCTTGGATGTTCGGTATATTTCCTAAATCTGCGGGTGCTTATCAACAGTGGGTCGGTAATGCAAAACCAACACAAATGGTGCGAAATACTCTGCAGTATCTCTCAATTGATACCTCGTTACGACAGCAAAAAATAAGTTCTTGGAATCAACCCATTTGGTGGCCCGTGGTCGCCATATTTGCGTTCATCTGTTTGTTAGTTTGGCCCGCTTGGGGAATGCTTAGGCAGCAACAAGTTCGAACGGCCATGGGTAACGCCGCGTCGGCAAACACTTCAGTAACGGCCTCTCAATCAAAGCAGGGTCAGTCTGAAACAGATTCAAGCCGCTCTAAAAAAGTGCGAGGTCAATAGACATGGCTCGTTATATTTTGCGTCGCTTAATGTATGGTTTTTTTATATTGATTGGGGTCAATTTATTGACTTTCATTTTATTTTTTGCAGTCAACACACCCGATGATATGGCTCGCTTGGCCATTGGCGGCCAACGGGTGAGTGTGGACGCTATTGAGAAATGGAAAGTTGAACGCGGTTACAACAAACCTCTGTTTTTTAATGAACAGGCTCAGGGTCTAGGGCAAGTCACCGACACTATTTTTTATCAGCGATCTATACCGCTGTTGCGATTTGATTTTGGTGAGTCTGATGGGGGTCGCCAAATCGGTTGGGAAATTAAAAACCGTATGGGACCAAGTTTAGCCTTAGCGATTCCCAGCTTTATTTTAGGGCTAATGGCCAGTGTTGCTTTTGCTTTAGTTTTAGTCTTTTTTAGAACGACACCACTTGATTTTTGGGGGGTGGTGTTGTGTGTGTTGCTGCTATCTATTTCAGGTCTGTTCTACATTATTGCAGGCCAATGGTTGTTCGCTAAAGTATTACGTTGGGTGCCGTATTCAGGCTTTGCGGGTGGGCTTGACTTGATTAAATTTATGGCCTTGCCCGTTTTCGTGGCGGTTATTTCACGGGTGGGTCCCGAGGCACGTTTTTATCGTAGTTTGTTTCTTGAAGAAATGGGTAAAGATTACGTGCGCACAGCACGTGCGAAAGGTTTGACTGAGCGTATTGTGTTGTTTAGGCATGTGTTGCGCAATGCCATGCTGCCGATTTTGACCGGTACGGTTTCAGCCTTGCCTTTACTGTTTATGGGTAGCCTGATTGCTGAATCTTTTTTCGGTATTCCGGGTCTGGGTAGTTACACCATCGATGCAATTAATGCGCAAGATTTCGCCGTGGTTCGTGCAATGGTTTTTCTCGGTTCAGCGCTTTACATTGTGGGGCTTATTTTGGCTGATTTATCATATACATGGGCTGACCCTCGTGTCCGCTTTGAGTGATCATGATGCCTAAATTTATATTACTCTGGACAGATGCCGCACTCTTTGCTTTAGTGGCGATATGTTTGTTTTACGCATGGCATGTGAGTCGCACTCCCAAAGCGCGTGCGACATGGTCGCGAGTTGCCAAACATACCCCGGCTATGTGTTCAGCGGTGGTGCTGAGCTTGTTTGTGGTGATTGGCTTGCTTGACTCTGTGCATTTTCAACCGCGACTACCCCCTGCAGCAGGCGCACCTCACAACGCACCAGTGGTCTATGCGCCCAAGGTTGTGTCGTTGCTTGATGTGTTGTTGGCCGATACAGCTTTAGTTTCAACCGAAAAAACGTATTCAGCCCCACTCGCCTGGAAGCAGTTCACCAAAGAGTCGATCTTGCAAGAAGGGGGCGAACCAATACGTGATTTTCCGCGGTTACGTTTTGGTGGAAAACATTTAGAAAACCCAGAGGTTCAGTGGTTGTCAGACGTGACCTATCGAGCCACTTTGGGCGGTTTCACAGGTTTGCTGTTAACGGCCCTCATTGGGGTCATTGGCTTAAGCGTTTTAAACAGATCAAGAAGAATTGCGCAAAACTCTGTTGCACTACCTAAATTGTCTCATTCAAGCGGGTCAGGTGCGCCTTGGCGTGCCATGTTGATCACCTTTGGCATCATGAGTGTGTTGTTAGGTATCACCATTGGTTTAGCCTCTGGTTATCACGTTTTAGGTACTGACCGAACCGGTAATGACGTGTTGTGGCAAGCGTTGAAAAGCATTCGAACCGCTTGGGTCATTGGCACTTTAACCACCGTAGCTATGTTGCCACCTGCCATCATCTTTGGCTTGACGGCAGGTTACTTCAAGGGCTGGGTAGATGATGTCATTCAATACATCTACACCACACTGACTTCAGTGCCAGGTGTTTTGCTCATAGCAGCCTGTGTGTTGATGATGCAGGTTTACATCGATACGCATCCGGACTTATTTCCCACATCTGCCCAGCGTGCTGATATTCGCTTATTTTTACTATGTTTGATTTTAGGTTTAACGGGGTGGGCCGGTTTGTGCCGACTTCTAAGAGCTGAAGTCTTAAAGCTTAGAGAGCTTGAATATGTGCAAGCTGCCCGGGCATTTGGTTTGCGACCTTGGGCCATCTTGTATCGTCATGTCTTACCCAATGTTATGCATATTATTTTAATTACGTTGGTGCTTGAGTTCTCAGGGCTCGTTTTGTACGAAGCCGTACTGTCTTATTTGGGTATTGGTGTTGACCCCAGCATGAATTCGTTTGGCACCATGATTGATGCCTCTCGTCTTGATATGTCACGCGACCCAATGGTGTGGTGGACGTTACTTGCTGCCTTTATGTTTATGCTCGCGTTGGTGTTACCCGCCAATCTTTTTGCTGATGGTGTGCGTGATGCTTTTGACCCACGTGGTGGCTTAATGAATGTGCCAAAGCGCCGGGCTGCTTGGGCGCAACGCTTAAAGGGGGGCGCTTAATGGTTGCGCCAGTTATAACGGTTCAAGGGCTAGAGGTGGTGATTGATCGTGGCGATCAATGGGCACATGCGGTCAAGTCGTTAGCACTGACGGTGCAGCGAGGCGAAACCTTTGCTTTAGTGGGTGAGTCAGGGTCAGGTAAAAGCATAACTGCTTTTGCTTTAATGCGTTTATTACCCGATGCACTTCACGTTGCCGCAGGTTCAATTGATTTTGAAGGTTGTGATGTCAATCAGTTACCTGAAAAAGCCATGCAGTCAATCAGAGGCCGACGGATTGGCATGATTTTCCAAGAGCCAAGCACCAGCCTTAACCCAGTCATGCGCATTAGCGATCAATTACTTGAGGTGATTGTGGCGCATACGCCTTTACGTGGCCAAGCTGCCCTTGAGCGAGCCATAAATTGGCTAGACCGCGTCGGTTTGCCAGACCCTGCAAAACGCGTAGACGATTACCCGTTTCAGTTTTCAGGGGGGCAAAAGCAACGCATCATGATTGCCATTGCTTTAGCGGCTGAACCGGCGTTACTCATTGCCGATGAACCCACTACGGCGCTTGATGTGACCGTACAAGCCCAAACTCTTGACTTGCTAGCTGATATTCAAAAACAGTTGGGTATGGCTGTATTACTCATTACTCATGATTTAGCTGTGGTGCGTAGGGTGGCTGACACCGTGGCATTGATGCGCTACGGAGAAATTGTGGAATTGGCCTCAGCCGATGATTTTTTTAATCAACCTAAACACCCATATGCGCGTGAGTTGTTTGATGCCATACCTACTTTTGCTAAACGAGGTCGTCGTTTATCAGGGTTACCTTCGGGTGAGCACTTGACTCACCAAGACAGCCATGTTCCAACAAAGACTAAGTTTGATGCAAGTGAATCTGTTCTTTCAGTGAAAGCTTTGCATGTCACCTATCGCGGTCAGGGGGGGTTATTTCAACGTAAAAAATTGGGTAACCCAGTGGTGAAGGGGGTTGATTTTGACTTGTACGCAGGTCAAACCCTTGCGTTGTTGGGTGGTTCGGGTTGCGGCAAAACCACCGTAGCAAAAACTATTATGCGTTTAATTGATGACGTTACGCAGGTAGCTGGCCAGATCGATTTGTTGGGACAACCCTTATTAAGCGCCTCTGGCAATGTTTTACGCACATTACGGCAGCATGTCCAAATCGTTTTTCAAGATCCGTTTGCGTCGCTTGATCCACGTATGCGGGTGGGTGATATTTTAAAAGAAGGCGTGGCTGCACTGCTACCGCAGCAATCAGCCCAAGAGCGTCAAGACCGTGTTATGCGCCTGCTGCAACAGGTTGGTTTGCCAGATGATGCGGCCACCCGTTACCCTCACGAATTCTCGGGCGGGCAGCGCCAACGCATTGCCATTGCGCGTGCATTAGCCGTTTCGCCACGTATGTTGATACTTGATGAGCCGACATCAGCACTTGATGTGTCGGTACAAGCTCAAATTTTAGATTTGTTGGCAGATGTTCAGCGTGAGACGGGTTTAGCTTATCTTTTTATCACTCATAATTTTAGTGTGGTTGAGTTTTTTGCAGATCGAGTCGCTGTTATGCATGAGGGTAAAATAGTAGAGATGGGCACTGCCGAGGCGGTGCTGATGAACCCTACTCACGAGGTTACGCGCAGCTTGCTGAGTGCTGTACCTAGACTTGAAATTTAACGATTCGCCCACATATTATTAAGTGTATGAGTTTAAAAGTGTTCGATTTGCAGTGCGATCAAGGCCATCTGTTTGAGGGCTGGTTTAGTTCGCTTAATGATTATGATGCACAGCAAGCCCGTGGGTTATTGACCTGCCCAGTCTGTCACAGCGTACACATTCAAAAAATGTTGTCAGCACCACACTTAAACCTGACACACCCTATGGGTTCTGGCCGTGCGCTTGTGGCAAACGATGGGCCGCAGCAGTCGATGCATCGCGACGCGCAAAACCCAAATCAATTGCAAGAAATACCAAACAGCCATTTAGCAAACCAAACGGCTATGACGACAGCTGAAATGATTAAAATTCAAGCAAAAATGATGTTGCGTATGCGTGAAATGGTGCAAGCCACTGAAAATGTGGGTGTACGTTTTGCACAAGAAGCGCGCGCCATTCATGAGGGTGAATCACCTGAAAGAGCCATACGCGGTTTGACTACGCCTGACGAACGTCAGGCGTTAGCCGAAGACGGTATTATGGTCGTCACGCTGCCTGACTTTCTTGATACATCTAAACTACAATAAAAAAAGGCTACTAAGGTAGCCCTTTTTTATTGCGGCAAAATCAGTTACATCACACGGCTACGATACTCACCTGTGCGGGTATCAATTTCAATTTTGTCGCCAATATCACAAAACAACGGCACGGGTAGCTCATGACCCGTAGCAAGCTTTGCAGGCTTCATCACTTTACCTGAGGTGTCACCGCGTACGGCAGGTTCGGTATAAATAATTTCACGAACCAGCATGGTGGGTAACTCAAGAGAGATGGCGCGACCATCATAAAAAACGACTTCAACAGCCATGCCTTCTTCGAGGTAGAACATGGCATCGCCCATGCTGTCAGCTTCGATTTCATGTTGGTTGTATTCAGTATCCATAAACACATACATGGGGTCAGCAAAATATGAGTAGGTGCATTCTTTGCGATCAAGCACCACTAAAGCAAATTTTTCGTCGGCTTTGTAAACTGATTCGCTGCCTGAACCCGTTAATAAATTTTTAAATTTGAGTTTCACAACAGCCGAATTACGGCCTGATTTGTTGTATTCAGCGCGCTGTACGACGAGGGGGTCATTGCCCACCATGATCACATTACCGACGCGCAACTCTTGTGCGTTTTTCATACTAAAAAGCTCCGTTAGGGGGTGCCCCGTGCCTCAATAGCCAGAGCTTATACGGTGTAAAGCCTATCATTCTAGCCTGACTCAGAGTTTTTCGTCTTGGCTTGGCAAAAATGAGCTAGATTTGTGGCTAAATCAGGCAAAAGTGCTAAGTTGTGTGTGTATTGGGTCGCTTTTATTTGCCAATCAGCCCAATTAAGTGGCATTAAAGCGGTGCTCAAAGCTGTTTCGAGTGAGTGAGTTTGATCAGGGCTAGACCAAGCCATCATCGTCTCATGAACAGGTTTTGGCAGATTGGTTCGTGCGAGCCAAGCAGCAAGTTTGGTGAGGTGGGTGTCTTCTGTCTGGCGATAAATGTGCCAAATCATGGGTTTACCTGCCCAAAGCGCCCTTACAAAAGAGTCTTCACCGCGAACAATATTTAAATTCATTGACCAGAGCAGCCGATCATAATCGGGTTGTGTCAAAAAGGGGATGCGTTGCCAAGTAACATGGGAAGGCGTGATTAAATCGTCTGGCAATGTCACACTCTCAGAAATTAAAACGTGTACATTTTGACGCTTGATTTTATTTTGCAGCGTGACGTCACTAAGAAAACTTTTTGCTTCACTCTTTTCAAACGTATCATTCACGCCACCCGTATCACCCGCATCAAGCGTATCAACCGTGTCACCCGTATTACCCGTATAAAGCGTATCAAGCGCATTCAAGTCATTTACATTGAGTTCATTTAAAGCATTAAAAAAAGACTGAAAGGGGGCTTGTGGGTACGCAAACAAAGAAATCAAAAAAGGGGGTTCCCTTTCAGCATCAAAATCAACCCCGATTCTTTCTAAAAATTGCGTTTGTTGTTTAACATCAGCCTGCCAAGCATCACGTTTTTTTATTAAATCGCGCTCTCGAATGAGTCCAGCGGTGCGATCTGTAAAACCAGGGTAAAAAAAAGTAGGCGCTAACCCATCGGCACGTTGTGAACTTAAACCGTGATGTGATTCGACCCATTGTTCGGCACTTAAATACTCAAGTTCAACCCAGCAAGGGTTAGATTCAGTCACCATACGTTCAACCCAAACAGGGCTTAATGGGCAACTGAAACTTGTGATGACGATGGGGTAGGGAGAAAGTACAGGGCCATCAATGAGCCAGCGTCGAATATCAATTTGATCAATCAATTGCTGATCAACCTGTGTATTGACACGGGGTTCAATGTGGGAAAAAACGTTTAGATCGTCAACCCAAAGGCGAATGGCAATGTGATGTTCCGTGCGTAACTGCTTAGCCAGGCGCCATGTGACACCAACATCACCATAATGATCAACAATCTGACAAAAAATATCAGCCTGCATAAATGACTTTAATGAAACCTAACAGGGGTTTCGTCAATGTCGTCGGGTAATTCAGCATGAACCAACTCACCCATCGGGTTGGCAAATTGTGGCGCACCACAATCTTCACAAAATTCAAGAGCAAACAAGGCGGGCAAACGTCTGACATCTGTCACGCCATTTTCGTGAAGAATGGCAACCATCTTTTCAACTGTATCGATTTTATTATCTTCAAACTCTGCGTTAATCAAGTCTTCAAACATAAACATGGGCCAAACAATGCCGTACAGGACCGTGTTTTGTCCTTTTTCTGTGATGCTCAAGCGATACTCTTCAATGCGGTGTTCACCAAAACCTGCAATGACAACACGAAAGGCTTGAGGGGTTTTCTTCATGGCACTGCTCAACCAGTTCACAGCAGCCTTGATGGTTAAGGGGCGAACGCGTTTGTCGGCCTCTCGCAAATTGACGTAATACGCGTCGGGTAAAACGGGTTCAAATTCGCAGCCGGCTAAAGAGGGGGCTAAAATATTGTTGATGACTTTAGACCACTTGGGTGCACATTTTTCACGGCGGTCTTCTAGTGATTCCTGCCATTTGAAAATAGGCGCTGCCAACGGGGCGGCGACAGCCATGACAATGTGGCGTGAATCGGCCAGCATGCCCACATATTCAGGTTCATCATGCAGAGTGGGCAAGCTACCTGATTGTGTAACTGCCATGTGTGCGAGTTGCTGCGTCCAGTTAAATGTTTCAGAAAATGATTGAGACATTTGATCAAGACTGATGAGGCGCGGCAAAATCGCTAAGGTTGTTTCGCTGGCAAGTACATGGTCGTGCATGGCGCTAGATAACAACTGCATTTGCACAGCCGACATCACATGGCTGGGTATTTGGTAGCGTGTCCAGCACACAACCGGTGCCGACACCAGAAGTACTTGCCACCGTTCGCCTTGCACGTCAACAATACACGAACTTGATAGGTTTTCTGCCAGTTCTATAAGGGCTTCAAACCCGCCGTGGTGGTGATCAGACAGGTGCTCTAAGGCGGTTTCGAGAGGCTTTTCTTTGCCTGATTTTAAAATTTTATCTAATGCTTCAATAATTTTGGCTTCCCAAAATTGATCTTCTAAGCGACTACCCGATTGATCAAGCGCAATGCACCAATCAATTAAGCGTTTGGCTTCTCGACTTAAACGAGGTGAAACAGATTTGAGTGGTTTAAGCATAATGAAGCGTAAATAAGAAGAGTTTAACCCCGACCGTACTTTCAAAGTAGATCGGGGTCAGGGGGCTTGCGGTTTTGCCCCATTTAAGCAGCCGGCTTATCGCATCAATCGTGAGAAATTAAATCGCGCAAAACAAAAGGCAAAATACCGCCTTGCGTGTAATAAGTCACTTCAATGGGGGTGTCGATACGCAATAAAACGGCAACGCGCTGATCATCTTGCCCCGTTCGGTGAATGACTAGGGTCACATCTTGTTGGGGGGTTATGCCGTTTTCAAGCCCTTCAATGCTGATGCGTTCATGGCCTTCAATTTTAAGGGTTTGCGCACTGTCAGCCCCTTTAAACTGCAAGGGCAAAACACCCATGCCCACCAAGTTACTTCGGTGAATACGTTCAAAGCTGCGCACCACAACGGCTTTAATACCTAACAGTTGGGTCCCTTTGGCTGCCCAATCGCGTGACGAACCGCTACCATATTCTTCGCCGGCAAAAACAACCGTTTGAGTATTATTGGCTTGATAAGCCATGGCGGCGTCATAAATTGACATACGCTGCCCCGTGGGTTGAAAAAGGGTTTCGCCACCTTCAAATCGACTGCCATCAGCAGCAGGTGGAATCATCAAATTCTTAATACGGACATTGGCAAAAGTGCCGCGCATCATCACGTCGTGATTTCCACGGCGTGAGCCGTAACTGTTGAAGTCAGCGATTTGAACGCCATGTTCAAGCAGCCAAAGCCCTGCGGGTGAAGTCGCATCAATATTGCCGGCAGGTGAAATATGGTCTGTGGTGATCGAGTCACCAAAAATACTCAAAATGCGGGCCTCTTTTACGGGCGGCATGGGGCTGGGCTTCATGTCAAAATCATTAAAGAAAGGGGGCTCTGCGATGTATGTTGATTCAGTCCAGTCGTAGATTGCACCCGTCACACCTTCAATTTTCCCCCAAAGTTCACCGGGGTTATTTTTGATATTGCTGTAATAACCCCTGAATACGTGTGGGTCCATTGCGTATTGCAGCAGGTCATTGACTTCTTCTGTTGTGGGCCAGATGTCACCCAGCCAAACGTCGCCGTTGGTGCCGCGCCCCACGGGTTCAGTCATGAGGTCTGTCGTCATATTGCCTGCAATCGCATAAGCCACCACTAACGGGGGTGACGCTAAATAATTAGCCTTCACATTGGGGTGAATGCGTGCTTCAAAATTACGGTTGCCTGACAAGACTGCTGCACAGATTAAGTCACCCGATGTAATCGCTTGATTGATGTCGGGAGCTAAGTCACCTGAATTGCCAATGCAGGTGGTGCAGCCATAGGCCACGACATTAAAGCCGAGCTGATTGAGGTAGGGCAGCAGGCCGGCTTTTCTTAAGTACTCGGTTACAACGCGTGAGCCCGGAGCCAGTGAGGTTTTGACATGTGATGAGATGGTCAAACCTGCTTGAACTGCTTTTTTGGCTAATAAACCTGCAGCCAGCATGACGCTTGGGTTCGATGTATTGGTGCAAGAGGTAATCGCGGCAATGACAATGTCACCGTGGTGCAAAGGTTTACCTGATTCTGTTTGCACTGACTTTTCTCGGTTACTAATGGGTTGATTAAAACCATTTTGAGCTGGCGGGGCGGAAAACAATTTGTCGAAGTTGTGTTTAACCTGCCCGATTTCGATGCGATCTTGAGGGCGTTTAGGGCCTGCCAAAGAGGGCGCAACTGTGGCTAAATCAAGGGTGAGCAATTGTGAAAAATCAATGTCTTGTGCGTCAGGTATACCAAACAAATCTTGCGCTTTAAAGTATGCAGATAATGCTTTGATTTCGTCTTTTGTACGCCCTGTACCTTCAAAATATTCAATGGTGCGTTGATCAACGGGAAAAAACCCCATGGTTGCACCGTACTCAGGTGCCATATTAGCAATGGTAGCGCGGTCTGTTACAGACAAACTTTCGGTACCTGACCCACAGAACTCAACAAACTTACCCACCACTTTTGCGTTGCGCAATAATTCGGTCAGCGTCAGCACCAAATCTGTGGCTGTTACACCCCCTCTTAACTGACCTTTGAGTTCAACCCCGACAACGTCAGGCGTTAAAAGATAAACAGGTTGACCCAACATACTTGCTTCAGCTTCAATGCCACCTACCCCCCAACCGACTACGCCAATACCATTAATCATGGTGGTGTGACTGTCGGTGCCGACTAACGTGTCAGGGTAGTACACATTCGTTTTAGCATGATGGTGAACGCCACGTGCCAAGTACTCTAAGTTGACTTGATGCACGATACCAAAGCCGGGTGGCACCACACTAAAGGTATTAAAGGCTTGCATGCCCCACTTTAAAAATTGATAACGCTCTCGGTTACGCTCAAACTCAACTTTCATATTTAAATCTAGCGCTTTTTGTGTACCAAAGTAATCAATCATGACCGAGTGATCAACCACTAAATCAACAGGCACAAGAGGTTCGATTTTTTTTGGGTTTTGCCCCATTTTGTTCGCGACAGTGCGCATTGCTGCTAAGTCTGCTAAAAGTGGCACCCCCGTAAAATCTTGCAGCACCACACGAGACACCACGAAGGGTATTTCATTGGTGCGTTGCCCTTTAGGCTGCCAACTAGCCAGTTCACGAACGTGAGCTTCAGTCACTTTATGACCGTCAACATGACGCAGCACCGCTTCGAGCAAAATTCGAATTGAAACGGGTAAGCGACTAATCTTTTCACCAAGCGACTTTTCAAGCGCAGGTAACGAATAGAAATAGCCCTTGTGTTTACCTGCTTTAAAAGATTTAAGGGTGTTAAATGTGTCGTGAATAGATGGTTTGGTTTTAGACATGATTAGAAGCTCCCTAAAAATTAACTACTATGATTAGCTTAATACTTTATTGCTACAAATCCAAAAAAAATAAAAAAAACCCCGCTTATTAGGCGGGGTTGACAAGAAATTAAATAATATTTTGGAATGTAGTTATTAACTACTAATCGTATCAGCCACGTCTTTGTAGTCTTCCATTTTGTCAAAATTCAAGTATTGATAGATTTTGTCGCTGTTTTGATCAATGACGCCCATGTCAGCCATGTATTCAGCCCGTGTTGGAATTCGACCGAGGCGCGAGCAAATGGCCGCTAACTCTGCTGAACCCAAGTAAACATTGGCATTTTTGCCCAAACGATTAGGAAAATTCCGTGTACTGGTTGACATGACGGTGGCACCTTCGCGAACCTGTGCTTGGTTACCCATGCACAACGAGCAACCAGGCATTTCGGTGCGTGCACCAGCTGTGCCAAATACACCATAATGACCTTCTTCAGACAATTGCTGAGCGTCCATTTTGGTTGGGGGCGCGACCCAAAGCTTAACGGGTATGTCACGCTTACCTTCAAGCAGCTTAGACGCTGCGCGAAAGTGACCAATATTGGTCATGCAGCTACCAATAAAGACCTCATCGATTTTGACGCCCGCCACCTCTGATAATGTTTTGACATCATCAGGGTCATTGGGGCATGCCAAAATAGGTTCGACGATTTCATTCATGTCGATTTCAATCACCGTGTTGTACTCGGCGTCGGCGTCGGGGGCAAGTAGTTGAGGGGCTGCTAACCACTTTTCCATGGCATGAATACGACGCATCATGCTGCGCTCATCTTCATAACCATTTGCGATCATCCATTTAAGCATCACAATATTGCTGTTGATGTATTCAATGATGGGCTCTTTGTTCAAGTGAACGGTGCAACCTGCGGCTGACCGTTCTGCTGAAGCGTCAGAGAGTTCAAAGGCTTGTTCAACTTTTAAATTAGGCAAGCCTTCAATTTCTAAAATACGGCCTGAGAAAACATTTTTCTTGCCTTGCTTTTCAACGGTTAATAACCCCGCTTTGATTGCATAAAGTGGTATGGCATTGACCAAATCTCGCAAGGTCACGCCAGGCTGCATTTTGCCTTTAAAACGCACCAAAACCGACTCGGGCATATCAAGCGGCATCACACCCGTTGCTGCGGCAAAGGCCACCAAGCCAGACCCAGCTGGAAAGCTAATACCAATCGGGAAGCGCGTATGTGAATCACCACCGGTACCAACGGTATCAGGCAACAGCATACGGTTGAGCCATGAGTGAATCACACCATCACCAGGGCGCAACGAGATGCCGCCGCGAGTGCTGATGAACTCAGGAAGGGTATGGTGGGTTTTAACGTCAACCGGTTTTGGGTAAGCTGCTGTATGGCAAAACGATTGCATCACCAAATCAGCTGAAAAGCCCAAACAAGCCAAATCTTTTAACTCGTCACGTGTCATGGGGCCGGTGGTGTCTTGGCTGCCGACAGAGGTCATGTGGGGTTCACAATAGGTGCCAGGGCGCACGCCTTGACCTTCAGGCAACCCACAGGCACGACCCACCATTTTTTGTGCCAAGGTAAAACCTTTGCCGCTATCAACGGGGTCTTGCAGTAAACGAAATAATGTCGAGGCCGGCAAGCCTAATGCCAGACGTGCTTTAGTGGTGAGACCCCGACCAATAATAAGAGGAATACGACCACCAGCGCGTACTTCGTCAAATAAGACATCTGATTTGACTTTAAATTCGGCAATAACCTTGCCATTTTTGAATGCTTTACCTTCGTAGGGGCGCAGTTCAATCACGTCGCCCATATTCATTTCAGACACATCTAGTTCGATAGGTAGGGCACCAGCATCTTCCATCGTGTTGTAGAAAATTGGGGCAATCTTGGTACCTAAACAGACACCGCCAAAGCGCTTATTGGGTACAAAAGGAATGTCTTCACCCGTAAACCAAAGAACAGAATTAGTAGCCGATTTACGCGAAGAGCCTGTACCGACAACGTCACCAACATAAGCAATCAGATTGCCTTTTTCTTTCAAACTTTCAAGTAATTTGATTGGGCCGATTTTGCCTGCATCATCTGGCTCATTACCAGAGCGAGGGTTTTTCAACATCGCCAAAGCGTGAAGTGGAATGTCTGGCCGTGTCCAGGCATCTGGTGCGGGTGATAAGTCGTCGGTATTGGTTTCGCCTGTGACTTTAAATACAGTCAGCTTGATAGACTCTGGAAACTCGGGGCGGCTGGTAAACCATTCAGCGTTGGCCCAGCTTTGCATAACCGACTTGGCGTTAGCACTGCCTTTTTCAGCTTTTTGTTGAACATCATGAAACGCATCAAACATCAGCAATGTTTTCTTTAAGCTTTCGGCAGCGATAGAACCCACTACGGCATCGTCAATTAATTCGACAAGCGCAGAGATGTTGTAGCCACCCAGCATGGTGCCCAATAATTCAGTCGCTTTTTCACGTGAGATAAGGGTGCATTTTTCTGTGCCGTGGGCCA
Organism: Bordetella parapertussis; assembly: GCA_945883615.1. Taxonomy (GTDB): domain Bacteria; phylum Pseudomonadota; class Gammaproteobacteria; order Burkholderiales; family Burkholderiaceae_B; genus Algicoccus; species Algicoccus parapertussis_A. The sequence goes on from CAMCYB010000005.1 coordinate 30,092, forward strand.
CTGCTGCCAAATAAGACGCTTTGACTTTAGCGGCATCATCAACACCGGCCGGAACACGATGAATAATTAGATCGACTAAAAAATCTGCCTCGCCAGCAGGTGGCGATTTGAGTAACTCAATCAACTCAGCTGTTTGCTGAGCAGAAAGGGGTAGCGGTGGAATACCTAAGATCGCCCGCTCGGCAACGTGTTCACGATACGCTTTTAACATGATGATTAACCTTTACAAAAAATAAAAAAATAAGCTCGTCATTTAAGCTGCATTAAACAATGTCTAAGCACTCAATACCAAATCTTGGTATTGAGGATGCCTTTTAATATATATGGCGGCATAAGAGCACATGGGCACAATTGACCAGCCTTCTTTGCGTGCACAATCAAGTGCAGCACGTGTCAAGGCAGAGGCTAAGCCTCGTCCCCCAACGGCCTCTGGCACACCTGTGTGGGTGATCGTCATGGTTTGACCATTAAGATGGTAATCAAGCACACACGTATAGCCATCGACCTCACAGACAAAACGATGATCTTGGGGGTGATGAACAATGGCTTCAGTCATGTCAAATCACATACATGTCAACGTACTCATGAACAGGCATTTTTTCAAGTGCTTTTTGATCAAGAGATACATTTAAGATGCGATCTTGTTGCTTAGTGGGGAACATGCGCGCTAAGTTTGTACGGAATTTGGCTTCTAGTAACGGTATGCCATCTGTGCGACGACGCTTATGACCAATTGGGTATTCACAAACGATTTCTTCAAATTTGCTGCCATCGTTGAATTCAACCGTTAAGGCGTTAGCAATAGAACGCTTTTCAGGGTCATGATAATCTTTGGTGAATTGTGGGTCTTCTACGCAAACCATTTTGTCTCGCAAGACATCTATGCGGGGGTCTGAAGCGATTTTGTCTTCGTAATCAGAAGCCGTTAATCGACCCATTAAAATGGGTAAGGCAACCATATACTGAATGCAGTGGTCACGATCTGCTGGGTTGTTTAGAGGGCCTTTTTTATCAATAATGCGAATACATGCTTCGTGTGTACGAATCGTAATTTTCTTAATGTCATCTGCTTTTTTACCTACAGCAGCTAATTTATGATGAATGTCCATCGCGCATTCAACAGCGGTTTGTGAGTGAAACTCAGCAGGGAACGAGATTTTAAACAAGACGTTTTCCATCACATAACTGCCGTAAGGGCGTTGAAACTTAAAGGGCTGACCTTTAAATAAAACATCATAAAACCCCCAAGTTTTAGCAGACAAAACAGAGGGGTAACCCATTTCACCGGTTTTAGCGATTAACGCTAAACGAACGGCACGGCTGGTTGCATCGCCTGCAGCCCAGCTCTTGCGACTACCCGTGTTGGGAGCATGACGATAAGTGCGTAAGCTTTGACCATCAACCCAAGCCAATGAAACCGCATTTAAGACTTCCTCGCGATTTAAACCCAACATCTGTGCAACCACCGCTGTTGAAGCGACTTTGACTAACACAACATGATCAAGACCTACTTTGTTAAACGAGTTTTCAAGCGCAATACAACCTTGAATTTCGTGCGCTTTAATCATGCCAGTTAAAACATCGCGCATCGTTAAGGGCTCTTTGCCCGCTGCAATAGCATTGCGTGACAACCAATCAGCCGTGGCTAAAATACCGCCTAAATTATCTGAAGGGTGACCCCATTCAGCCGCTAACCACGTGTCGTTGAAGTCGAGCCAACGAATCATGGTGCCAATATTAAAAGCTGCTTGAATAGGGTCAAGTTGAAATTGTGTGCCGGGTACTTTTGCACCGTTAGGCACAATCGTGCCAGGTACAACCGGGCCCATTAATTTTTTGCAAGCCGGGTATTCAAGCGCTTCAAGGCCGCAGCCGAGCGTATCGATCAGACAATTGCGAGCTGTTTCATACGCAACATCGCTTTTGATTTCGTAATTTAAAACATAATCAACAATATCAACTAAAACCTGATCGGGTTCAGGACGAACATTTGAAATGTGAGCAGACATGGCATATTCCGGATAAAAGTGAGGCGTTTAAAGTAAATATCTAAAAGGTCAATCGTGTTGAGGCATATTAAAAGAGAGGCCTTAAAAAAATTTAAGGTCTACGATTTAACGGTACAAATTTCAGGTTTTCAGGGCCGACATAATTTGCAGTTGGGCGAATAATTTTGTTGTCAACGCGTTGTTCAAGAATGTGAGCCGCCCAACCTGCGGTTCTGGCAATTACAAACAACGGCGTAAACATAGCGGTCGGTACACCCATCATGTGATAAGACACGGCGGAAAACCAGTCAAGGTTAGGAAACATTTTTTTAACGTCCCACATGACTGTTTCAAGGCGGTCAGCAATATCAAACATTTTGGTGCTACCTGCTTTTTTAGAAAGTCGGTGAGCAACCGCTTTAATGACCTTATTGCGAGGGTCAGAGATGGTGTAAACAGGGTGACCAAAACCAATCACCACTTCTTTGTTTTCAACACGTGCACGAATATCGGCTTCGGCTTGATCAGGTGTTTCATAACGCTTTTGAACTTCAAAAGCCACTTCATTGGCACCACCATGCTTGGGGCCACGTAACGCGCCAATGGCACCCGTCACGGCAGAGTACATGTCAGAGCCTGTGCCGGCAATGACGCGGCCCGTGAAGGTCGATGCATTGAATTCGTGTTCAGCGTACAAATTTAATGAGGTGTGCATGGCGCGCACCCAATCTGCATCGGGTTTATGGCCATGTAAAAGGTGTAAGAAATGCCCCCCAATGCTGTCATCATCGGTTTGTACATCAATGATGCGGCCATTGTGGCTGTAGTGATACCAGTACAGCAATGCCGAACCCAAGCTGGCAATGAGGCGGTCAGCTATGTCGCGAGCCTGGGGCGCATTGTGGTTATCTTTTTCTGGCAGTATGCAACCCAAAACAGACGTTGCGGTGCGCAAGACATCCATGGGGTGACTGGCTGCGGGCAAGCATTCAAGTGCGGCTTGAAGTTGAGCAGGTAAGCCACGCATGCTGCGCAATTTTTCTTTATAGGCAGCCAGTTCATTTTTATTTGGCAGCTTGCCATGAATGAGTAAGTGTGCGATCTCTTCAAATTCGCAATGATCAGCAAAATCAAGCACATCGTAACCGCAGTAGTGCAAATCGTTACCGGTGCGACCAACTGTACATAAAGCAGTATTGCCTGCAATGACGCCAGATAGGGCGACTGATTTTTTCACTTTCGGCGCTTCAGGTGTCACAGGGGCAATCGAGATGGGCGCTGGCGCGACAGGGGCTTTAACACTTTTATTAATGTCTGATTGTTTAGCCGTTTTTTTAGATACAGTAGATGCCATACGCTTAGAGCTCCTGGGCGGTAATTTGACGTGTCATGAAATGGATTATTAAATCTTTTAACTTAAAATTTTATTTACTTGCCTTGCATAAATAAGGTGTCTAATTTTTTCTCAAAGTCGTGATAACCAATGCGCTCGTAGAGTTCTTCACGCGTTTGCATCAAATTCACGACATTTTTTTGCGTGCCATCTTTACGAATGGCTTCATAAACGGCTTCAGCTGCTTTATTCATGGCACGAAATGCTGACAGAGGGTAGAGCACCATAGCGACATGAACTGATTTCAACTCTTCTACGGTAAAAAGAGGTGTTGCGCCAAACTCAGTGATATTGGCTAAAACAGGCACATGAACTGCTTTGACAAACTTTTCGTAAGTGGCTAAGTCGTAAGCCGCTTCAGCAAAAATGGCATCAGCGCCAGCTTTAACGCACGCCAGTGCACGCTCAATTGCGGCATCAACACCTTGAACAGCAATGGCATCTGTGCGGGCAATGATGTAAAACGAATCATCGGTGCGGGCATCGGCAGCTGCTTTGACACGGTCTGCCATCTCGCCAGTTGTAACAATTTCTTTGCCCGGGCGATGACCACAGCGTTTCGCCCCGATTTGATCTTCTATGTGACACGCCGCTGCACCAAATTTAATAAGACTTTTAACTGTACGTGCAATGTTGAAGGCGGAAGGGCCAAAGCCCGTGTCAATATCAACCAAAAGAGGCACCTCACAGACGTCAGTGATGCGGCGTACGTCGGTGAGCACATCATCAAGCGTGTTGATGCCAAGATCAGGCAAACCCAAAGAGCCCGCCGCAACCCCACCACCAGATAAGTAAATGGCTCTATAACCGCTACGTTTAGCCAATAAAGCATGGTTGGCATTAATGGTGCCAATAATCTGTAATGGTGATTCTTCAGCCAGTGCAGTTCTAAAACGCATTCCAGCTGACGGTGATTGAGACATGTTGTGCTCCGTTAAGTGATTAAAAAAAGGCCTGTTTGAACAGGCCCTTTTACAACATTACTTCAGCAATGCAGCCACACCTTCGCGCTCTTCGAGCAATTCGTTCAGTGTCAAATTCATGCGTTCGCGTGAAAATGCATCAATTTCTAGACCTGTTACGCGGTGGTATTGACCCCCTTCACACGTAACGGGAACGCCGTACATGATGCCTTCAGGAATATCGTAAGAACCATCTGAAGGAATGCCCATTGTGACCCATTTACCTTGCGAGCCGAGCACCCAGTCATGCACATGATCAATGGCGGCATTCGCAGCTGATGCAGCAGACGATAAGCCGCGTGCTTCAATAATGGCTGCGCCGCGCTTGCCGACCGTTGGCAAGAACGTGTCACGATTCCAGGCTTCATCATTAATTAATTTGGCTACGCTTTGACCGCCAATCGTTGCAAAACGATAGTCGGGGTACATGGTAGGTGAATGGTTACCCCAAACCGCTAATTTTTGAATGTCTGCAACAGGTCGCCCCATTTTGCTGGCTAATTGTGACAAGGCACGGTTATGGTCTAAACGCAACATGGCGGTAAAGTTATGTGCAGGCAAATCAGGCGCAGACTTCATGGCAATATAGGCATTGGTGTTGGCAGGGTTACCGACCACCAGTACGCGTACATGACGGCTTGCGACGTCATTTAATGCTTTACCTTGAACTTTAAAAATTTCAGCATTAACGGTTAAAAGATCTTTCCGTTCCATACCGGGGCCGCGTGGGCGTGATCCGACAAGTAGGGCGACATCAATATCTTTAAATGCTTCGTAAGGGTCGCTGTGCGCACTCATGCTTTGTAATAAAGGAAAGGCGCAATCGTCGAGTTCCATCATGACGCCTTTGAGTGCCTTTTGTGCTTTTTCGTCAGCAATTTCAAGCAACTGAAGTATGACGGGTTGGTCTTTACCCAACATTTCGCCAGAAGCGATGCGAAATAAAAGGGCGTAACCAATTTGACCAGCGGCGCCTGTAACAGCTACGCGCATGACGGGTTTAGACATAAGTAGATCTCCGTAAGGGGCATGAGGAAAAATTCAATCTCAAGTGTAGCGGTTTTGCCAAATAGGTAGCGTGCAATTTAAGTCGCTACCTTTTAAACATAATTACTAAATTGTAGAAGAGTCTGACGTGCGCGTCAACTAGTCTTATGTCTTATATAAGACAAAAGATGTTTTGCGGTTTTTTGTATGCTGTGACACAATAAGAACTTATGAAGAACTCGCAAAACCACTATGTCTGACATGCCCACCTCGGCGATTGGTTCTGAAACAAAGCAAGCAAACCTTGCTGGCGGCGCTTCTTTTAGCCCACTTTATCAACAAATTAAACAGTTACTGCTTCGCGCCCTAGATATGGGCGAGTGGAAGCCTGGTGAGGTTATTCCCAGCGAATTTGAGTTGGCTGCTCGTTTTCAAGTGAGTCAAGGCACGGTGCGTAAAGCCGTCGACGAGCTTTCAGCCGAAAATATCTTAATGCGCCGTCAAGGTAAGGGTACTTTTGTATCGACTCATCACGAACCCAACGTACGATTTCGTTTTTTGCGTTTGGCCGCCACTGAAGGTCGAACGTCACCAACACAAAGTAAAGTGTTAAGTTGCCAGCGCATTCGGGCAAACGCCCATGCTGCACAGCAGCTTGATTTACGGGTCGGTGAATCGTTGGTTTATATTCGTCGCCTACTTACTTTTGATGATTTTCCAACGGTCGTTGACGATATTTACCTTCCGGGTTTGCTTTTTAAAGGCTTGACGTCTATTTTGCTCGAGGCGCATAAAGGGGTTCCTCTGTATGGCCTGTTCGAAACCGAATTTGGCGTCAGCATGGTGCGGGCACAAGAGCAAATTAGAGCGATTGCAGCGCCTGAAGAGATCGCTGGTTTATTAAACATTAAGAAAAATACCCCTTTACTTTGTGTTGACAGAACCTCGTACACCTACGCCGATCGTCCTGTAGAATTACGTATCGGTTTTTATTTGACTGACAAGTATTATTACCGTAACACATTGATTTAATTAATTAAAATAGTCTGGTTTGTGATGTGGCAACTTATCAGCGAAAATACGTATTAACAATAATAAGTTTTTTTTTAATTTGTAGGTTCTTTTCTTATAACGAGGTCGTCATGGCAGAAAGCGCCGTCAAACCACGCAAATCGTTTCGCAACATTAGCGTGCCCCAAATTCTTTCTTATCGCTTGCCCCCTGCAGGGCAAATATCAATTTTGCATCGCATTAGTGGCGCACTATTGTTTCTAGCATTGCCCATTATTATTTTGCCGCTCTTCGCAATGAGCTTTGTTTCACCAGCGGGTTTCGAAGCGATCAGCGTTTTAGCAAGTTTTACGCTTGTCAAATTAGTTTTGCTGTTTTTAATTTGGGGTTATTTGCATCATTTTTGCGCGGGCATACGTTATCTGGTGCTTGACTTACATGTCGGGCTTGATAAGGTCTCGGCGCAACGAAGCGCACGTATGGTGCTGGGTGTGAGCTTGGCATTAACGCTCGTGTTTGGTCTTAAACTTTTCGGAGCATGGTAATGGCTGCACAAGAAAAAGTGGGTCAACATCGGGTTGTTGTTGGGGCGCACTACGGCACATCTCAATACATCATTCAACGTGTTACAGCCATTATTTTAGCTGTTTACACTTTAATTTTGCTCATCGGTATTTTGAGCATGTCCGGCTTTACATTCGAAGGTTGGCGCAACTTGTTCACGTTTGACGTGTTGGGCTTGCCTGTTGGCCAAGTTTTGTCTACCTTGGCTTTTCTGTCTCTATGTTGGCACGCATACATTGGTATTCGTGACATCTGGATGGACTACGTTAAACCGACAGGTATTCGACTCGGTTTATTAGCCCTATCTATCTTGTGGTTGGCAGGTGCCGCTATTTATTTCATTACTATCGTTTGGGGGTCATAACCGTGGTTGCCGTTAAAAAATCTCTACCCCGCCGTCAATTTGATGTGGTTGTTGTAGGCGCGGGTGGTGCAGGTATGCGCTGCTCGTTACAGCTTGCACAGGCTGGCCTGTCTGTGGCTGTCTTGTCAAAAGTGTTTCCGACGCGTTCGCATACGGTTGCAGCGCAAGGTGGTATTGGTGCATCGTTAGGTAACATGAGCGAAGACAATTGGTACTGGCACATGTACGACACGGTCAAAGGCTCTGATTGGTTGGGTGACCAAGACGCAATCGAGTTTATGTGCCGCGAAGCACCCAATGCCGTCTACGAACTCGAACACTTCGGTATGCCGTTTGATCGTAACGCTGATGGCACTATTTACCAGCGTCCCTTTGGTGGCCATTCAGCAAATTTTGGTGAAAAACCCGTTCAACGTGCCTGTGCAGCAGCAGATCGAACCGGTCATGCCATGTTGCATACGCTTTATCAGCGAAATGTCTCTGTTCGTACGCAATTTTTCGTCGAATGGATGGCGCTTGACCTGATTCGTAACGAAGCAGGCGATGTGCTGGGTGTGACCGCCATGGAAATGGAAACAGGCGAAATCTATATATTTGAAGCAAAAACCACTGTGTTGGCCACAGGTGGTGCAGGTCGTATTTGGGCTGCATCAACCAATGCCTACATTAATACTGGTGACGGTATGGGTATGGCTGCGCGAGCAGGTATTGCTTTGCAAGATATGGAATTTTGGCAGTTCCACCCAACGGGCGTTGCTGGTGCCGGTGTTTTAGTGACGGAAGGTGTTCGCGGTGAAGGGGGTATTTTGCTCAACAGTAACGGCGAACGCTTCATGGAACGCTACGCGCCAACCATGAAAGATTTGGCACCCCGTGATTTTATTTCGCGCTGTATGGATCAAGAAATTAAAGAAGGGCGGGGCTGTGGCCCTGATGCGAACTATATTGAGCTTAAGCTAGATCATTTGGGTGCAGACGTTATCAATAAGCGCTTGCCTTCTATTCGCGAAATTGCTATCAAGTTCGCCAACGTTGACCCAATTAAAGAGCCCATTCCCGTTGTGCCCACTATTCATTATCAAATGGGTGGTGTGCCAGCAAATATTCATGGTCAAGTGGTTTCTTGGGAGCATGGTGAAAACAAAATTGTTAATGGCTTGTATGCCATTGGCGAAGTTGCCGCCGTTTCTGTTCATGGCGCCAACCGTTTAGGCACAAATTCATTGCTTGATTTGATTGTGTTTGGGCGTGCAGCGGGCAACCATATTGTGTCGTCGCACCCAGAGCGTCAACACGCACACCAACATTTGGCACAAGAGTCAGTTGACAAATCATTGGCTCGCATCGACGAGATCGAATCGCGTACCAGCGGCGAAAAAACCCAAGACGTGGGTAACGCTATTCGTAACACCATGCAAAAGCATTGTGGCGTGTTTCGTACAAATGACATGCTTGCAGAAGGCTGTAGCTTAATTGATGATTTGGCTACTCAGGCATACAACGTTGCCTATAAAGACAAATCAAAAGTCTTTAACACAGCACGTATAGAAGCACTTGAGTTAACCAATATGATTGAAGTGGCTCGTTCAACCATTCATTCGGCTCATGCACGCAAAGAAAGCCGTGGTGCACATGCTTTAAATGAGCACCCACTGCGTGACGACGACAATTGGATCAAGCATACACTTTGGTACTCTGAGGGTAATAGGCTTGATTACAAACCCGTTCAAATGAAGCCGTTAACGGTTGACAGCTTCCCACCTAAAGCCCGTACATTCTGATCAAGATTGAGGCATAACACCATGAGCACATTGCGCCGCGTGAAGTTTGAAATTTACCGCTACGATCCCGATAAGGACGAGCGCCCATATATGCAAAAGCTTGAAGTTGATTTATTACCAACTGACAAGATGCTGCTTGATGCATTAATTCGTATCAAAAGTGATGTTGACGATAGCTTAACGTTACGCCGTTCATGCCGTGAAGGTGTGTGTGGTTCAGATGCAATGAACATCAACGGAAAAAACGGCTTGGCTTGTACAACCAATATGCGTGAACTCAAAGAGCCTATTGTGTTGCGACCCCTGCCTGGCTTGCCCGTTATTCGCGATCTAATTGTTGATATGACGCATTTCTTTAACCAATATCATTCAATTCGTCCTTACCTCATTAACAATTCACCGCCACCTGAGAAAGAACGTTTACAAAGCCCGCAAGCTCGCGAAGAACTTGACGGCTTGTATGAGTGCATTTTGTGTGCATGCTGTTCAACCTCATGCCCATCATTTTGGTGGAACCCTGACAAATTTGTTGGGCCAGCAGGCTTGTTGCAAGCTTACCGCTTTATTGCAGACAGTCGTGACGAAGCCACCTCAGAGCGTCTAGATAATCTTGAAGATCCTTATCGCTTGTTTCGTTGTCACACCATTATGAATTGTGTTGACGTCTGCCCCAAAGGGTTAAACCCAACACGCGCGATCGGTAAAATTAAAGAAATGCTCGTTCGCCGAACAGTTTAAAGTATGGCAACGTTGACAGAACTTGAGCGCGCTCGCCTTCGCTGGCGCGCTCGACGTGGGTTACTTGAAAATGATTTGATCTTTACTCGATTTCTTGATGTCTATGAAGAAAATCTGACTGATGATCAAATCGCTTCATTGGCTTTAATATTTGAGTTAGGTGATAATCAGTTACTTGATTTATTGCTCGGGCGCGTCGAGCCAACGGGTAAACTTAATCAGCCTGCTGTTATAACTTTGTTAAAACAAATTCAAGAACTTCGACTTTCATTTTAGGAACTGCAACATGAAACTATCTGAAAATAAAGCGACACTGTCATTCTCTAATGGTCAACCCTCAGTTGAGCTGCCTATGTATTCAGGTAGCGTTGGCCCTGATGTGATTGATATTCGAAAGCTATATAGCTCAACAGATATGTTTACGTATGACCCTGGTTTTTTGGCAACCGCAGCGTGTCAGTCAGCTATAACTTATATAGATGGCGACAAAGGCGAGCTGTTGTATCGTGGTTACCCTATTGATCAGCTGGCCACCCAGTGCGATTTTATGGATGTCTGTTATTTAATTTTGAATGGCGAGCTACCCGACTCACCTCAGAAAAAAGACTTTGATAACCAAGTCACCCACCATACGATGGTAAATGAGCAGTTACATTTTTTCATGCGCGGTTTTCGGCGTGACGCCCACCCTATGGCTGTATTAACCGGTTTAGTCGGTGCCTTGTCAGCTTTTTATCATGATTCAACTGACATTACTAACCCCCGTCATCGCCATGTATCAGCGATTCGTTTGATCGCAAAAATGCCAACCTTGGTTGCGATGGCGTATAAGTATTCGAAAGGGCAACCCTTCATTTACCCACAAAACAGTTTGTCTTACACCGGCAATTTTTTGCGCATGATGTTTGCAAACCCATGCGAAGAGTATGTCGTCAACCCTGTGGTTGAGCGCGCGCTTGACCGTATTTTTATTTTGCATGCAGACCACGAGCAAAATGCATCGACTTCCACTGTTCGTTTGTGTGGCTCATCAGGCACCAACCCCTTCGCAGCGATTGCTGCCGGTGTTGCATGTTTGTGGGGTCCGGCGCATGGTGGTGCCAATGAAGCCTGCTTACATATGCTTGAAACGTTGCAAGCCAACGGTGGCATTGAAAAAGTGGGTGAGTTTATGGAACAAGTGAAAGACAAAAACTCAGGTGTTCGTTTAATGGGTTTTGGTCACCGTGTTTACAAAAACTATGATCCCCGTGCCAAACTGATGCAGCAAACCTGCAAAGAGGTATTAAAAGACCTCAACCTAGAAAATGATCCTCTCTTTAAGCTCGCAATGGAAGTCGAACGCATTGCCCTTGAAGACCCGTATTTTGTTGAGCGTAAGCTTTACCCTAACGTTGATTTCTATTCGGGTATCGTGCAGCGCGCGATTGGCATTCCTACTGATTTATTTACCGCTATATTTTCTCTGGCCCGCACCGTCGGCTGGATAGCGCAATGGAATGAAATGTTGTCAGACCCTGAGTACAAAATTGGTCGCCCACGTCAGTTATATGTTGGTGCGGCGCCAAGAGATATCAAGTAATTTTACGAATATGTTGGTTTAGTTGTTATGTCTAGGTTACACTTAATTTAGATGTTTCAAGGCTAGTCAAGCGCCTTCTGCTATAGCTATCCGCAAATCGGTTGGGCCGTTTTCGCGGAAGGTTTTCCTGCATCGTTACGGGTGAAGCACCCGCCAAGGTGAAGCGTTATCATGTCGTCACAATTAGATTTATTGCAAAATTCATACCTCTTTGGCGGCAATGCCCCCTATGTAGAAGAGTTATACGAGTCTTATCTCAACAACCCAGGGTCGGTACCCGACAGCTGGCGAGCTTATTTTGACCAGTTACAGCATTTTCCAGCGACTGACGGTCAAACAACAACACATGACCAAACCCACGCACCTGTGGTTGAGTCGTTTGCTCAACAAGCCTTGCAGAACAAGTTTTCGCGGCCTGCACCCAATGCGGGCTCTAAAGCTGACCTAGAGTCTGCTGCGCGTCAAGTGCATGTGCAATCTTTGATTGCCGCTTACCGAACCTTAGGTTCGCGCTGGTCAGACCTTGATCCACTCAAACACATTGATCGCCCCGACATTCCAGAGCTCGAGCCTAGTTTTTATGGCTTAACCGAGGCTGATCTTGATCAAGTTGTGGCAGCAACCAACACTTACTTTACAACTGATAGCACCATGACGTTGCGTCAGATACTCAAAGCCTTGAAAGACACATATTGTCGTTCAATAGGCGCTGAGTTTATGCATATTTCTGACACCGTCATCAAACGTTGGGTTCAACAGCGGCTAGAGTCTACACTCAGCGCACCAAGCGTCACCAACGATCGCAAACGTCATGTTTTACAGCAGCTCACTGAAGCGGAAGGGTTAGAACGCTTTTTACACACAAAGTATGTGGGTCAAAAACGGTTTTCATTAGAGGGCGGTGAAAGTTTTATTGCCGCCATGGACGAAGTCGTCAATCACGCTGGTGACGTCGGCATTCAAGAAATTGTTGTAGGCATGGCCCACCGTGGTCGTTTGAATGTGCTGGTCAATATCATGGGCAAAATGCCAGGCGACCTGTTTGCTGAGTTTGAGGGCAAGCACAACGAGACACTTAAAGACGGCGATGTGAAATACCACAACGGTTTTTCAAGTGACTTGTCTACGCGCGGCGGCCCAATTCATTTGTCTTTAGCCTTTAACCCTTCACACTTAGAAATAGTGAACCCAGTTGTCGAGGGCAGTGTGCGTGCGCGTCAAGAGAATCGTGGTGACAGCAAAGGTAAGCAGGTTTTACCGGTCTTAGTGCACGGTGATGCCGCTTTCGCAGGGCAAGGTGTGGTGATGGAAACCTTGAACTTGGCGCAGACGCGTGGCTATGGCACAGGTGGTACCTTCCACATTGTTATTAATAACCAAATCGGCTTCACTACCTCAGACCCGCGTGATACCCGTTCGACTATTTATTGCACTGACGTGGCAAAAATGATCGAAGCCCCTGTTTTACACGTCAATGGCGATGACACTGAGGCAGTCGTGTTTGCGTGCGGTTTAGCACTCGATTTTCGTATGCAGTTTGGGCGTGACGTGGTGGTTGATATTGTTTGTTTCCGTAAACTCGGTCACAACGAGCAAGACACGCCAGCTATGACGCAGCCCTTGATGTATAAGCGTATTGGCCAACATCCGGGCACCCGTGCTTTGTATGCCCAGAAATTAGCCACACAAGGCGTTTTGTCTGAAGATGAATCAGACCAAATGGTCAAAGATTATCGTCAATACATGGAAGACGGTCGACGCACAATTGAGCCAGTATTAACTAATTACAAGAGTAAGTATGCCATCGACTGGAGCCCGTACCTTAACGCCAAATGGACTGATCAGGCCGATACAGCTGTGCCCTTAGCTGAACTTAAGCGAATTGGTGGGCGCATTACAACCGTGCCTGATGCGTTTACACCACACCCCCTCGTCACTAAAATGTTAAATGATCGACGAGCCATGGCGCGTGGTGATCTCAACGTTGATTGGGGTATGGCCGAGCACTTAGCCTTTGCAACATTAGTGGGTTCCGGTTATTCATTGCGCATAACAGGCCAAGATTCAGGCCGGGGCACCTTCACACATCGCCATGCTGTTCTGCATGATCAAAATCGCGAACGTTGGGACGATGGCACGTACATTCCCCTACAAAATGTGGCTGACGGTCAAGCCCCTTTTGTCGTGATCGACTCGGTGCTGTCTGAAGAAGCGGTCTTGGCATTTGAATACGGTTATTCGTGTGCAGACCCCAATACCTTAACCATTTGGGAAGCCCAGTTTGGTGACTTCGTCAATGGCGCCCAAGTGGTCATTGATCAGTTCATTGTGTCAGGTGAAGCCAAGTGGGGTCGTCAGTCAGGTTTGACCTTGATGTTGCCACACGGTTATGAAGGCCAAGGCCCAGAGCACTCATCAGCTCGCATTGAACGCTTCTTGCAGCTTTGCGCTGACAACAATATTCAAGTTGCTCAGCCTACAACAGGCGCACAAATATTTCATTTGTTGCGCCGTCAAATGATTCGACAGTTCCGTAAGCCTTTAGTCATTTTTACACCTAAATCTTTGTTAAGAAACAAAGATGCAGCGTCGCCATTGGCTGATTTGTCTAGCAGTCGCTTTAGGCCCGTAATAGGTGAGGTTGATACAACCATTCATGCCGATAAAGTAAAGCGCGTCCTTGTCTGCTCGGGCAAAATTTATTACGAATTAATTCACGCGCGTAAAGAACGTGATGCCGACCATGTGGCGATCGTTCGCATAGAACAGCTTTACCCTTTTGCACATAAGTCATTTGATACTGAATTGCGTCGTTACCCTAAAGCAACTGAGGTGGTTTGGGTTCAAGACGAGCCACAAAATCAAGGCCCTTGGTACTACGTTCAGCATCATCTGTATGACAACATGGAAGTGGGACAAAAGTTGGCCTATTCTGGTCGCATTGCATCACCCTCGCCAGCAGCGGGTTACATGTCTAAGCATATTGAGCAACAGAAAGCGATTATTGAACAAGCATTCAGTCGGTTTCGCACTCATGCTCTGATTAAGTAACCCTAAGATCAACCACATTTAAACCCATTTCAATTAAGACGGAATTCAATAATGGCCATTACCGATGTTGTCGTGCCCCAACTTTCTGAATCAGTTTCAGAGGCAACCCTGCTCACCTGGAAAAAACAACCCGGTAGTATGGTTCAAGCCGATGAAATTTTAATTGAAATTGAAACTGACAAAGTGGTGCTTGAGGTGCCGGCTCCCGCGTCTGGCGTTTTAACTGAAATTGTTAAAATTGACTCAAGTTTGGTGACGTCAGGCGAAGTGATTGCCCGTATTGATTCCGAAGGTAAGGCCTTAAATTCTGCCCCTGCAGTAACGGTGCCTTCGCCTGCAGCCGCTGCGCCGGTTACACATGCACCTGCCACGGCAACACCGACGGCTGCTTCAACAGCCAGCGCGGGTTTAGCATCACCTGCTGCAGCTAAGATATTGGCTGATAAAGGTATGTCATCGAATGTCATTGAAGGTTCAGGGCGTGGTGGTCGTGTAACGAAAGCTGATGCGATGTCTGCACAACCTGTTGCGCAAGCAGTCGCCTTTGCTCCTGCTGCTGCTCCTGCCGCCGCACCTGCCGCCGCCGGTGCACCTAAACCTTCTCTGCCTGCCTTAGGCCAATCACTAGACGGCCGAGTTGAGCAGCGCGTTCCGATGAGTCGTTTGCGCGCGCGCGTTGCTGAGCGCCTGTTACAGTCACAGCAAGAAAACGCCATATTGACTACGTTTAATGAAGTCAATATGCAAGGCATAATTGATTTGCGTAACCGTTACAAAGATAAATTTGAAAAAGAGCATGGCGTCAAACTCGGCTTTATGTCATTTTTTGTTAAGGCGGCGGTGGCAGCTCTAAAACGTTACCCCGTATTAAATGCATCTGTTGACGGTAAAGATATTATTTACCATGGCTATTTTGACATTGGTATTGCTGTGGGTAGCCCACGTGGTTTGGTCGTTCCAATCTTGCGTAATGCTGATCAGCTCACATTAGCCGAAGTAGAAAAAACAATTGCTGATTTTGGTAAACGAGCAGGCGAGGGTAAATTAGGTATTGAAGAAATGACGGGTGGTACCTTTTCAATTTCTAATGGCGGTGTGTTTGGCTCAATGCTGTCAACACCCATTATTAACCCGCCTCAAGCTGCGATTTTAGGGGTTCATGCCACCAAAGACCGTGCCGTCGTTGAAAACGGTCAAATCGTTATTCGACCCATGAATTATTTGGCCATGTCTTACGATCACCGCATTATTGACGGTCGCGAAGCGGTGCTTGGGTTAGTGGCAATGAAAGAAGCCCTTGAAGACCCACAACGTTTATTACTAGAAATTTAATTCGGAAGCTTAATGTCTACTAAACAATTTGATGTCGTTGTCATTGGGGCTGGCCCTGGTGGTTATATTGCTGCGATTCGTGCGGCGCAATTAGGCATGTCAGTTGCATGTATTGATGCGTGGCAAAACGATCAAGGTGGCCCTGCGCCAGGCGGTACCTGCACGAATGTCGGTTGTATTCCTTCTAAAGCGTTGCTGCAATCATCTGAACACGTTGAGCAAGCGCAACATCATTTTGTTGATCATGGCATTGAAATCAAAGGCCTTGAAATTAAACTCGATCGCATGTTGGGTCGAAAAAATGAAGTGGTCAAACAAAATAATGATGGTATTTTGTACTTATTTAAAAAGAATAAAGTGCAGTTTTTCCACGGTAAGGGTGTTTTTGCTGGGCAAGCTGATGGGGGTTGGCTCATAAAAGTAGAAGGCAAAGCGCCTGCTGAATTGGTGGGTCGTCACATTGTTGTCGCAACCGGCTCTTCTGCACGTGAGTTACCTGCACTACCCTTCGATGAGCAACAAGTCTTGTCAAATGATGGTGCATTGAATATTGCTGCCGTTCCAAAAAGGTTGGGTGTGATTGGGGCAGGGGTCATTGGTCTCGAGATGGGAAGCGTCTGGCGTCGTTTAGGTGCTGAGGTCACTGTGCTTGAAGCCATGCCTGAATTTTTAGCTGCGCTAGACAAACAAGTTGCCAAAGAAGCCTTAAAAATATTTACCAAGCAAGGTTTAAATATTCAAATGGGCGTCAAAATCGGTGACATCACTAAAACAGCAAAACAAATCACCGTACCTTATGTCGGCGCTGATGGCGTCGAGCATAAGCTTGTTGTCGACAAGTTGATTGTATCGATTGGTCGAGTGCCTTACACCGCAGGTCTTCAAGCTGAAACGGTCGGGCTTAAGCTAGATAGCCGAGGCTTTATCGAGGTAGATGCTGATTGCCGTACAAGCTTGCAAAATGTTTGGGCAGTGGGTGATGTGGTACGCGGCCCGATGTTGGCGCATAAAGCTGAAGAAGAGGGCGTAGCCGTTGCAGAGCGCATTGCAGGTCAGCATGGCCACGTTAATTTTAATACTGTGCCTTGGGTTATTTATACCTCGCCTGAGATTGCATGGGTCGGTAAAAACGAAGAAGAGCTTAAGGCTGAAGGTCGTGCGATTCGCACAGGTTCGTTCCCCTTCTTGGCAAACGGCCGTGCCCGGGCATTGGGTGACACCACTGGCTTTGTGAAAGTGATTGCCGATGAAAAAACAGATGAAGTGTTAGGCGTTCACATTATTGGCCCGATGGCTTCAGAACTCATTGCAGAAGCCGTCACCATCATGGAATTCCGTGGTGCATCTGAAGATATTGCGCGTATTTGCCATGCTCACCCAACCTTATCTGAATCATTAAAAGAGGCAGCACTCGCTGTTGATAAACGCGCACTTAACTTTTAAGCCATCACATTTTTGTGATCATTCATTCTGATTTTCTTTCTGTAAGCACTGGTTATAAAAAACCAGTGCTTTGTTTTTGTATATGAACGTTATTGAATATTACGAACAATCATTAAAAGAGCGCGGTTTTAAACCCGACTCGGCACAACGACGCGCGGCAGAGCGCTTGCAGACTTTTTATGACGAATGGTCTGTTTATTTAAGTTATCGAACAAATGCGGTGAAGCGATTGCTCAATCATCCACCTATTCCTCGTGGGGTCTACTTATGGGGTGGGGTCGGGCGCGGTAAAAGCTTTTTAATGGATGCTTTTTATAATACTGTTCCGCTTAAACGTAAAACGCGCGTGCATTTTCATGAATTCATGCGTAGTGTGCATCGCGAACTGAATGATGTAAGAGGCACTCAAGACCCACTCGACGAGGTAGCCAAACGTATCTCTCGTCGTTACCGTTTAATTTGCTTTGACGAGTTTCATGTGTCTGATGTGGCCGACGCCATGATTTTATATAAACTTTTAACGGGTTTATTTAAAAATGGTACTGAATTTGTGATGACGTCTAATTATGAGCCTTGCACACTTTACCCTGATGGCTTACACCGAGACCGCTTGTTGCCAGCCATTGAATTCATTGAAAGCAAGATGGATATTCTCAATGTCGACAGTGGCATTGACTATCGTCGTCTTGCCTTTGACAAAGTTAAGGTTTTTCATTACCCCAATGATGAGGTCGCCGAAGCTGCAGTGATCAACGCTTTTGAAACGCTCTCAGACACCCAACCGCTTGACCCCATATTAAATATTGAGCACCGAGAAATTAAGGCACTTGCCCGTTCGGGCAATGTGGTGTGGTTTGACTTTGCTACGCTATGCGGTGGTCCTCGATCACAAAACGATTATTTAGAACTTGCGAACCGCTTTCAAACCATTATTTTGTCAGGTGTGCCGTGTATGGGGCCGCGTCAAGCGTCTGAAGCGCGTCGTTTCACTTGGTTAATCGATGTGTTGTATGACCACAATGTAAAGCTGATTATGTCAGCTGAGTGTGAGCCTGAAGCACTCTATACCGTTGGCCCATTGGCTAATGAGTTTCAGCGCACTGTTTCACGTATTGAGGAAATGCAAACCAAAATGTACCTTGATCGTGAAAGACGCAAAACGGTTTCGCTTTGATTTTTTTATGACAGTCATGAGGTTTTACGCGTTAACTGATAAGCAGTAACATGTTGGGTCTTGGTGCTTTACCCCTCTTATTTATTGATATGTTGAGTAGGCTTTAAAATGAAAACGTGCGTCTTAACGGGTATTACGACTTCGGGTACGCCGCACTTGGGGAACTATGTTGGCGCCATTCGCCCAGCTGTTCAAGCGAGTCTCACCCCCAATACTGAAGCATTTTTCTTTTTGGCAGACTATCATGCGCTCATCAAATGTGAAGACCCTGATCGTATTGCGCGTTCGCGTCTTGAAATTGCCGCTACTTGGCTGGCAGCTGGGCTTGATCCAAATAAGGCCTTTTTTTATCGACAATCTGATATTCCCGAAATCACTGAATTAAGCTGGTTATTGACCTGTGTAACGGGTAAAGGTTTGATGAATCGAGCGCATGCTTATAAAGCCTCGGTCGATGTGAATCGTGACAAACAAATTGAAGATGATGATGGCATCACGATGGGTTTATTTTCATACCCTATTTTGATGGCTGCTGATATTTTGATGTTCAATGCCCATCAGGTACCCGTGGGTCGAGATCAACTGCAACATATTGAAATGACTCGAGATATTGCGCAACGCTTTAATCATTTGTTTGGCGCCGGTCGTGAGCTGTTTGTTTTGCCCCAAGCCATGATTCAAGATGACATGTCTGTCTTGCCCGGCCTAGATGGCCGAAAAATGTCGAAGAGTTATAACAATACCGTTCCACTATTTGAAGGTGGTGCAAAAGCCCTTCAAACAGCTATCGCTAAAATCGTTACTGATTCAAAGGGCCCTGGCGAACCCAAAAATGCAGAAGACTCAAATTTATTGCCTATTTTTCAAGCCTTCGCCACCACAGATGAAGCGCAAATTTTTGTTGATAAACTCGCTCAAGGTATGAGTTGGGGCGATGCCAAAAGTGCCCTATGCTCTCAGGTTGAAGAGGCGTTAGCCCCATTGCGGGGCCGCTACGCAGACTTAATGGCACACCCAGATGATATTGAAGATATTCTCATTAAAGGTGCGCTTCGAGCGCGTGAGCGCTCAGCCCCTTTCATGGCTGAGTTGCGCAGCGCAGTGGGGTTACGTTCATTTAAATCATCACAACCTTCAGCACAGAAAAAAGCGACCCCTACAAAACAAAAAATGCCTCGTTTCGTGAGCTATCGCGATACCGATCAGCAATTTAGATTTAGATTACTTGATCAAGACGGCACCGAGTTGTTTGCATCACTGCCACATACAGACCCCAAACAAGCGGGCAGTGTGATGCGTCAATTGCAACAACTGCCACAAGCAGTCACGGTAGATGTTGAATCAGACCATCAGTTTTTAGTGCGTATTGATCAGCAGTGCGTTGGCAAAAGTGTATTGTTTAACAGCCCAGCGCTTCGCGATGAGGTTTTGCAAAAAACCCGATTGGCCATTATTGCTATCAGCCATTCTGACATCTAAAAAATCAAATCACTTAAAGTCACACCACAAGCGTGTCAGAGCGAATCATAAAACCAATGTTGCACCCATATACCCAATTACACCTATTTACACCCATTTACACCCATTTACACCCATTTACACCCATTTAAAAGTCTAAAACCCGTTGTTGGCGCAGTGATACCCATTCGGTCAATTATCGCTTAAGTTGACTAAAAGCCCGAGCCATGGCGCTTTCAGCGCTCGGTTGCGCGGGGCTTTTCAAACCTGATTTGCCCTGTGAACCGTAGTTTTTGTTTGCTCGATGACCTGCTTTGGCTTCGTGACCACTTGTACTGTTAGAGCTGTTTGTACTGTTGATTTGAGGCGCACGGGCGCCGAGGGCATCATCATCAAGACGCATCGTCAAGGCAATACGCTTACGAGCGGTATCGACTTCCATTACTTTAACTTTTACGGTTTGACCGACACGCACCACGTCACGAGGGTCTTGCACAAATTGAGTTGACAGTGCCGAAATATGTACCAAACCATCTTGATGCACGCCAATATCAACAAAAGCGCCAAAGTTAGCTACGTTCGTCACCACCCCTTCTAAGGTCATACCAACTTTGAGGTCGTTAAGGCTTTCAATACCCTCTTCAAAACGAGCCGTTTCAAACGCGGGGCGCGGATCTCGACCTGGCTTTTCAAGCTCAGACAAAATGTCTTGAACTGTGGGAATACCAAATTTGTCATCGGTAAATAAAGACGGGCTTAACGATTGCAAATGGCTTTTGTTGCCAATGGTTTGTTGAATATCAAGTTTCAAATGTCTTAAAATTTTATTCACAACCGGGTACGCTTCGGGGTGAACCGCTGACGCGTCTAGCGGGTTGTCGCCCCCGATGACCTTTAAAAACCCAGCGGCCTGTTCAAATGCTTTATCACCAAATCGGGTAACATCAAGAAGTGCTTTGCGGTTTTTAAACGCACCTTTGTTTTCGCGATGCGTCACAATGTGTTGTGCCAATGTGCTGTTCAAACCCGATACATGCATCAAAAGTGCAGCGGAAGCTGTATTGACATCAACCCCCACTGCATTGACACAATCTTCAACAACCGTGTCGAGCGCACCCATCAATTGACGTTGATTAACATCATGTTGATACTGACCGACACCAATCGCCTTGGGCTCGATTTTGACTAGCTCAGCCAAAGGGTCTTGTAGGCGGCGAGCGATTGACACCGCACCGCGTAATGTCACATCTAGATCAGGAAATTCTTTAGCCGCGAGTTCAGAGGCTGAATAAATCGATGCGCCTGCTTCAGAGACAACAATGCGGGTGAGTTTTAAATCGGGGTTTGAGGTGCTTAAATGTGCAACCAGTTTTTCAGTTTCGCGCGATGCGGTACCGTTACCAATAGCAACCAATTCAATATTGTGTGTGCGAGCAATACGCGCTAAGGTGTTTAAACTACCGCTGACATCTTTACGCGGTTCAAATGGGTAAATGGTGGCAGTTTCAAGAACCTTACCGGTCACGTCAATCGCAGCGAGCTTCACACCAGTACGAATGCCAGGGTCAAGCCCCAATACCGCTTTAGGGCCCGCAGGGGCGGCTAGCAGCAAGTCTTTAAGGTTGGCAGCAAAAACCCGAATCGCTTCGGTTTCAGCCGACTCTCTTAAATTAGAAATAAATTCGGTTTCAAAGGCCGTCAGCATTTTGACGCGCCACGTCCAGCGTGACACATCACCTAACCAACGTGAGCGAGCGCTGGCTTGCGGTGTAAAAGCATCGCTTGGTACGGCAAGTCGAACAGCTAAACGTTCAACGCATGGGTGCGGAATGAGAGCGTCTTCTTCAGCCGATAAACCAATACGTAAATCAAGCACACTTTGTTGACGGCCACGTAACATGGCCAGCATACGGTGCGAAGGCACTTTACGCAGCGGTTCAGAGAAATGAAACCAATCACGAAAATTGGCGCCTTCTGCTTCTTTACCTTCAACGACACGCGCATGCAAAAAACCATGTTGCCAAACATATTGACGCATATCGGCTACGACATCAGCTGTTTCGGCATACCGTTCAGCCAAAATGTCGCGTGCACCCTCTAACGCACCTTTTGTATCAAGTATATTGGCTTCGCTGTTCAGGTATTGAGATGCCAATAACTCAGGTTCAGCTTTAAAGTCATTTAATATCGCGTCAGCCAAGGGTTCTAAACCGGCTTCTCGGGCAATTTGCGCACGCGTTCGACGCTTGGGCTTGTAAGGGGCGTAAAGGTCTTCAAGGCGCTGTTTACTATCTGCTTCACGCAATGATTTTGCCAAAGCATCAGTCATATGCCCAAGTTGCTCAACAGAAATGATAACGGCTGTGCGCCTTTCTTCAAAACTTGATAAATAGTCTAAGCGAGTTTCAAGGTTGCGTAGCACCGTATCATCAAGACCCCCGGTCGTTTCTTTGCGATACCGAGCAATAAATGGCACCGTGGAACCCTCATCAAGCAAACCCATGGTGGCTTTTATTTGTCTGGGTGCAACGTTGAGTTCGGTAGCGAGTTGCGTCACAATGCGTGCGCGAATGGCAGTTGGGTTTGAGAATTCAGGGCTTAATAAAATTGCAGTCATTCGTTTTTTGTCTCGCAGTATGAATTGAAAAGCTCAGGCGATTGTGCCATAAGATGATGTTCAACACGGTGCGGGGTTATCATGCAACACACACTCAAAGAACTAAAGTATGTTTGGAACTGATTTAGACGACATTTTTGCTGCTCAGGGGCCGCTGGCTAAGCAGTCTGACCGTTACCGTATGCGCGAGTCACAACGTGCTTTGGCGCACGATATTGCCCGCACCATCGAAAACCGTGGCACCCTCATTGCTGAGGCCGGTACAGGCATTGGCAAAACATGGGCTTACCTTGTGCCCGCTATGATGGCGGGTGGCAAAGTGCTCATTTCAACCGGCACGCGCACGTTACAAGATCAACTCTATAGCAAAGACTTTCCCCAGGTCAGAGCGTCGCTCAACGTCCCGGTTGTGACAGCCTTGCTAAAAGGTCGCAGCAACTATGTTTGCCACTATTACCTCGAACGTTTACAAGAAGACCCACAAGGCTTGAAAGCCCGCGGCGAAGCCTATCAATTACGCCAAATCGCCCAGTTTGCAGAGCGATCAAAAACAGGTGATCGTGCCGAGTTGCAAACGGTACCAGAAGACGCTGATATTTGGTCACGCGTCACAGCCACACGCGAAAATTGCTTAGGGCAAGAGTGCCCACACGTTAAAGACTGTTTTGTTTACAAGGCTCGTCGTCTTGCGCAAGAGGCTGATGTTGTCGTGATCAATCATGCTCTCTTTATGGCCGATATGGCTTTAAAAGAAGAGGGCATCACCGACTTACTGCCACAAGCTGACATTATTATTTTTGACGAAGCCCATCAGTTGCCTGAGACGGCTACGCGGTTTTTAGGAAAGCAGATATCAACGCATCAAATTATCGAGCTTGCACACTTAATTGAAGTGACAGGCTTAGCGCAAGCCCGTGAGGTTGCACCCTGGTCTACTTTGTCGCAAGCAATTGAAAACGCGACAAAAGTATTACGTCTTTCTTGTATCGCGCTTGAACAAATGCCCGCGCGACGGGCCACCTCAGAGGCTATACCCGACCCAGTCGCTTTCGAACAAGCCCGTACTGAGTTAAATGAAGCGCTCGCAAAAGCACGTACTGCTTTAATTAGCCAACAAGAGCGGCATCCTGATTTGGCGGCTGCATTGCGTTCGCTTGATACGGTTCAAACGCGACTGACTCAGTGGGGGCAATCGTCAGCGTCAAACACAGTCGTACATTGGCTCGAGTTGGGTCTGCATCATTTGCGTTTACACAGCGCACCGCTATCGGTGGCCGAGCTTTTTACCAAAGAAACTGAAGTTGAACAGGCGCGCATATTTTTGTCAGCCACCTTAACTGTTAAGGGTGACTTTAATCATTTCACTTCACGTTTAGGCCTTGAAAAAGCACAAACTGTTCGTTATGACTCGCCGTTTAGCTACCCAGAGCAAGCCTTGCTCTATGTGCCAACAGGCTTGCCGTTGCCGCAAGCGCCTAATTTTTTAAATCGCTTTGTTGATGCCTTGTTTCCCCTGATTCAAGCCGGTGAGGGCGCCACACTCGTACTGTGCACTACCCTCAGAGCGGTTGAGCGCGTGGCACAATTATTGGCCGAAATTTATGAGGCTAATCAAATTGAATGGCCTATCTTGCGGCAAGGCACACAAACCCGGCGTTTTTTACTTGAAAAATTTCGCGATACACCCCATGCTGTTTTAGTGGGTAGCGCCAGCTTTTGGGAAGGCATTGATGTGGTGGGCAGTCAGCTAACAACTGTGGCCATCGACAAGCTGCCTTTTGCACCGCCAGACGACCCTGTACTTGAAGCGCGGCTGAAAGTATGCCGTCAAGAAGGGGGCAACCCATTTATGTCTTTTCAGTTACCCGAGGCGGCCATCACACTCAAGCAAGGTGCAGGTCGTTTGATACGCAGTGAACAAGATTGGGGTGTGCTGATGGTTGGCGACACCCGTTTGGTTGAAAAGCCATACGGACGTTTATTGTGGCAAGGTTTGCCGCCATTTAAACGCACACGCGTGCAGCAAGACGCTGTCAGCTTTTTAGTGACAAAGCGTGAAAGCGTAAAAACTTTAAAGTAAACGTAACGGGTTCCATTTGCTGTACTTATTTGGAAAACCATTGGCGATCAACGTTGTATTCGGAAAGTTTTTGAGCAAAACTCGCTCTGAATCTTTACTTAATTCAGTTAAGCCTAGTTTTTGATAAGACACCATCATAATGTAGAGCGCCATCTCAGAGGCAGGTACCCCTTCAAACTCGGTAATGACGTTTTGGGCACGATTAATCGCTGCAACATAGGCTTGGCGATCATAGTAAAAGCGGGCTAAATGCACTTGGTGATCAGCCATAATATTAACTAGCCAATTCATACGCTTGCGCGCATCAGGTGAGTAGCGACTATCTGGAAATCGAGTCACTAAAGTGTTAAAGGCCTCGTAAGATTTACGTAATGCTTGGGGGTCACGTTCAGACGGGTCTTGTTGGGTAAAACGAGAAAATGCTGCACTTGGGGGCGTAAATAAAATCAACCCCTTTAAGTAAAGCATGTAGTCAGTGCCTGGGTGATTGGGGTATTGCTGTTCAAAGCGAGCGATGGTCGCGAGTGCTTGTTCCGGTTCGTTTTGTTTCCATTGAACATAAGCCAAATTAATAAGTGCTTGTTGAGCAAATGGCCCAAATGGAAAGCGTGCTTCGATAGCGATGAACCGATCGCTAGCATCTTTATAATTGCCATCGTTCATTTCGGTGGTGCCGTCTTGAAATAGCTTTTCAACAGACCAGTTTGCTGTTGGGTCAATGTCATCACCTTTAGATGCGCAACCACCTAAGGCAAGCAGAAAAAGAAACACAATCAAAACAGTTAAAAAAGACGAGCGTTTGCGACTTGAAACCATACGATTCGGCAAACTATTTATAAAAGACAAAATCACAAATGATCCCTTGGTGTTAGCATTTGTACTTATTATAAGATCTCAAAGCGTAACCAACGTGGTTTCAGAAAAAGAAGTACTCGATGATGACGAAGCAGCCCGTTTTGTCGTGCCAGAATCTCTCGCGGGGGTGCGACTAGACAAGGTTTTAGCTACCCTCATGCCTGAACACTCTCGGGGTCGCATCCAAAACTGGTTGGAATCTGGTTACGTTCAGGTCAATCAACAGCCAGCTAAAATTCGCCAGACCACTAAATGGGGTGACACCATTTCAGTCTGGGCTCAGCCTGCACCCGAAGATTTGGCCTATAAACCTGAAGACGTGGCATTTGATGTGGTCAGCGAATCGCCTAGCTGGATTATTGTGCAAAAGCCTGTTGGGCTTGTCACGCATCCGGGTTCAGGCAACTGGGGCGGCACGCTACTCAACGGGCTTTTATTTCGCTATCCAGAACTTGCTAGCGTGCCCCGCGCGGGTATCGTGCATCGGCTTGACAAAGATACGTCAGGTCTGATGGTGGTGGCGCGCACTGACATTGCCCAAACTCATTTAGTTAGGCAAATGCAGGCGCGTAGCGTGAGCCGCACATATATTGCCCTTGTGCATGGTCGCACCTTGCCTCAAGGTAAGGTTGACCGTCCAATCGGGCGTGATCAAAAAGTGCCTGTGCGCATGACCACAGAAAACCCCAATGCACCCCGTGAAGCCATTACGCATTACTCCTGCTTGCGCGAGGGCCAGTATGAAACCTTGGGTGTTTCTGAACTCATTTGCCAGCTTGAAACAGGCCGTACGCATCAAATTCGCGTGCATTTGGCTAGCCTTGGTCACCCTTTGTTAGGCGACACCTTGTACGGTGGGCGACTCGCGGGTAGCATTAAACGGCAAATGTTACATGCCCAATCTTTGGCCTTTGACGACCCGCAAACGCAACTGCGTGTGCTGTTTGAATCAACTTTACCAGTCGATATGCAAGATATTGTCGACGCAACGGTTTGGAATCAAACCAAAACTGTTACCTATGCCAGATAATTTATTTCTACCTATCAATGGCTTAAGTGAACAAGTGGCTGGCTTTTGTAGCACTCGGCAGGGTGGTGTGAGCCTACCGCCCTATAAATCTTTAAACCTAGGCTTGCATGTCGGCGACGACCCACAAGCCGTTGGCGCAAACCGAGCGCTATTAAATGCACACCTACCCAAACCACCTGTATGGTTAAACCAGGTGCATGGTGTCAACGTCTTTGACGCTGATCAGCCATGTCAGCCTCATGCACAGCACCCCATTCCTACTGCTGACGCCGCCATTACGACACAAACTGAGCGTCCACTCGCTATTTTGACGGCCGATTGCTTACCCATAGTGATAGCAAATCATAGCGGCACGGTCTTAGGCTTGGCTCATGCTGGCTGGCGAGGTTTGGCACAGGGGGTGCTTGAAGCTACATTGCAAGCTATGCGCCAGGCAAGCCCCTCTAAGCAAAGCTGGTCTGCATGGGTTGGCCCAGGCATTGGCGCGCAGGCATTTCAAGTCGGTCAAGATGTTTACGACACCTTTGTCGATCAAAGCGCAACCTACGCTCGTTTTTTTACGTTAGACCCTAACCAGCCCAGCAAATGGTTTGCCGACTTGGCAGGGCTTGCCGGTCATCGTTTATCGTTGCTGGGTTCACAATTTGTTCATCAAAGTCAGCGCTGTACCGTAACTGAGGCAGAGCTATTTTTTTCATATAGACGTGACGGTCAAACGGGTCGTATGGCGACGATTGCGTGGTTAAAGAACAAATAGATACTGCGAAGAGGTATGGTTTATTTATCGTTAACCCTAAATCGTATTTGTGTGAATTTCAAAGGGTTATACTGGTTTTTACCATTGACAACTATTTGCAGTCAGGTCACGATTGAACATGCTGTTAAAGTTAAAAAAATGCTTGATTAGGTGAAGAGCTTGAGTAAACTAAAACCAACGCCCTGGGTTTCTCCCCTGGGCTTAAGTAAAGAAGACTCCGCCGTTATTCAAAACGAATTTATGTCTGAATGGCAAAAGCTTTCGCAATCAGCCGCCAACGGTAAATTACCGCCCGTTAAAGACCGTCGTTTTAAGGCCGATGCGTGGGGTGCAAGCCCTATGCATTTAATGATGGCGCATTTATATCTACTGTCTGGCCAAGCCATGCAAAAAATGGTTGATGTGGTGCAAGCTCCCCCTGCAGTAAAAGATAAATTGAAGTTTTCAGTGATGCAGTGGGTCGATGCGATGTCTCCTGCAAACTACCTTGCCACAAATCCAGAGGCTCAAAAAGCGCTTATTGATTCAGGCGGTGAAACGATTCGTGCGGGCATGGCGAATTTTATTGGTGACCTCAAAAAAGGTCGCATTAGCCATACCGACGAAAGTCAGTTCGAGGTAGGTGCCAACTTAGCGTGTTCAGCGGGGCAAGTGGTTTTTAAAAATAAGTTTTTTGAGCTCATTCAATACACGCCACAAACCACTACCGTTTTTCAGCGACCCTTATTAATGGTGCCACCTAACATTAATAAGTTTTATATTCTTGACTTGCAACCCGACAACTCGTTTGTTCGTTACATGGTTAATCAAGGTCACACTGTCTTTATGCTGGCTTGGCGTAACCCGCTTAAAAACGATAAAGACGGTATTCAAAAAGCCACGTGGGACGATTACCTGTCTGACGGTATCTTAAAGGCAATCAGTGTTGTCTCTGAAATCAGTGGGCAAAGCAAAATCAATACGCTTGGCTTTTGTGTCGGCGGTACGATGTTAGCGAGCGCGTTAGCAGTGGCTGCTGCAAAAAAGTCACATCCTGCTGCCTCAGTCACATTGTTAACGACGATGCTTGATTTTGAAGACTCGGGTGTTTTAGGGGTGTTTGTTGACGAAGACAGCGCCACTCGCAGAGAGCAACAAATTGGTGAGGGTGGTCTCATGACCGCTCGTGAGTTGAGCAATACTTTTTCTTTTTTACGGCCCAATGAATTAGTATGGAATTACGTCGTTTCAAATTATCTCAAAGGTGAAACACCCGTTTCATTTGATTTGTTGTATTGGAATGGTGACGGTACGAATTTACCCGGGCCATTTTTTACATGGTATTTCCGCAATACATACCTTGAAAACAAATTATGCATACCTAAAGCGCTAACGTGTTTGGGTCAAAAAATTGATTTAGGCTCAATTAAAACCCCCACTTACCTCTACGCGTCACGAGACGATCATATTGTGCCCTGGCGTTCAGGTTACAAATCAACTCATTTACTAAAAGGTGAAAATCGTTTTGTTCTAGGGGCTTCAGGCCATATCGCTGGGGTCATTAACCCACCCGATAAAAACCGCCGAAATATTTGGGTTGCGGGTAACCAAGTGGTTGACGCAAAAGCCCGTAGTGCCGAAGAGTGGTTTGACGCCGCAACTGAGGTTCAGGGTAGTTGGTGGCCCGACTATACGGCCTGGTTGGCCGATTTTGGTGGTCGCAAAGTGAAAGCCCCAGCCACGTTGGGTAACGATGAACACAAGCCTAGCCAAGCCGCTCCAGGTGCATACGTTAAAGTACGCGCCGATTAAAAAGTTATGACAGTATTTTGTAGTACGCACTAATAGTAAAACTTAGCACGACTAACCCTCACAAAACGTATAAAAAACACGTGTGATAACAACTAAAGGAGATTTAAAACATGACAAATCGAGTCGCATACGTAACAGGTGGTATGGGCGGCATTGGTACCGCGATCTGTCAACGTCTGGCCAAAGAGGGTATGACAGTTGTTGCCGGTTGCGGCCCAAGCCGCGATTTTAAACAATGGCTCGATCAGCAAACGGCTTTAGGTTATAAATTTTATGCTTCTGTGGGCAATGTGAGCGACTGGGATTCAACCGTTGAAGCCTTTAAAAAGGTTGTCAGTGAGCATGGGCCTGTTGATGTGTTGGTCAATAATGCAGGTATTACACGCGATGGCATGTTTCGTAAAATGACGATAGATGACTGGCGCGCGGTCATGGATACCAATCTGAACAGCATGTTCAACGTTACCAAGCAAGTGATTGATGGCATGGTTGAACGCGGTTGGGGTCGCATCATAAATATTAGCTCTGTAAACGGTCAAAAAGGGCAGTTTGGGCAGTCTAATTACGCTACCGCCAAAGCAGCTATTCATGGTTTTTCTATGTCGTTGGCACAAGAGGTGGCCAGTAAAGGTGTTACTGTTAACACAGTGTCTCCTGGTTATATCGGTACAGATATGGTTCGTGCCATTCGCCCAGATGTACTTGAAAAAATTATTGCAACCATACCTGTTAAGCGCTTAGGTGAACCATTTGAAATTGCGTCAATCGTCGCCTGGATCGCGTCTGAAGATGCGGGCTTTTCAACCGGTGCCGATTTTTCTTTGAATGGTGGCTTGCATATGGGTTAAAGACCCCGTGGGGGAGCTTGTATTTTATAAATGATTACTTTAGGAAATTAAATGGTAGATGCTGCGGCTGATACATCACAACGATTAATTAAGAAATACCCTAATCGTCGGTTGTATGACACCAAAACCAGCGCGTACATTACGTTGGCTGATGTTAAAAAATTGGTGGTTGATAACCAGCCTTTTAAGGCGGTTGACGCTAAATCGGGTGAAGACCTCACCCGCAGCATTCTATTGCAAATCATTCTAGAAGAAGAAAGTGGCGGTGTGCCGATGTTTTCATCAGCCATGCTGTCACAAATCATTCGTTTTTACGGCGATGCGATGCAAGGCATCATGGGTTCGTATCTTGAAAAAAATATGGAAGCATTTAAAGAAATTCAAGATCGCATGACGGAGCAATCAACTCAACCCTATAGCAATCAGTTTGGGCCTGAAGCATGGGCTCAATTTATGAGCCTTCAATCGCCGATGTTGCAAAATGTCATGAACAATTATGTCGATCAAAGTAAAAATTTGTTCGTTCAAATGCAAGACAAAATGCAAGACCAAACACGCCAAATTTTTACGGGTTTTCCGTACAAACCCAACGAATAATAATCTTTGTGGTGTGAACCTGTGCGGTGTGTCAATTCAAATAATGAGTGGTTTCTAGGTGCAGTTATAAAATTGAACCAACTTCTTGTTAGGGCTATAACGGTATAACATGGGGCTGATTTTCTGACAAAGCCTCGCGCATACGTTCAACAGCACGATCAGCCGCATCATGAAACGGTAGAAACACGAGATCAGCACCCTTGTTTTTTAATGCTTTGATATCGTGCGATCGTTGCGTAGAGACAGCAATCTTGCCTGTGTATTTCTCGCGTTTTAACCCGTCAATCAAAATAAACCGTGGGTCTTCATGGGTGAGACCAAAGTCGTGTTGCGGAATAGCAGACACCACCCATTTCACAGATTTAAGTGGCAAGAAGCTAATAAATTCGTGGTCGCAGGCATCGCCATACACGGCGTCGTAACCCTGTGCCTGCCAGTTCCGTACTTCTTCAGGGTTAAAGTCGACTGCAAGTAACTTAAAATTGTCACGGCGTAAATGCTCGGCGATGGCCGAGCCGTAACGACTGAATCGCCCCGGGTTTTGAGGAGGCATTATTTTCTGAGAGAATATTGTCATGAAAAAATCAAATACCTTTTCCCCCGAAGTCCGTGAGCGTGCTGTGCGAATGGTGCAAGAACATCGGGATGAATACCCATCGCTTTGGGCAACCT
>CAMCYB010000006.1 GCA_945883615.1 Bordetella parapertussis
CATGCCTAAACGTTGGAACAATCGGTCAACTCGCAATTGGCAACCCATTAATGAAGTCTGGCTTAACCCACCAAAAGAGCACATCAATGAATCTATTAATTTAAAACAGGCAGCATGAAAGAACGGCCATCTTTGTTGACAACTACCGAGTCTTGCAGCTTACCTAAAATATCATTGACAAACCTTTAGCTGAACGATTAAGATCATTTAACTCATTGAGTTTTCAGGGTATTCTGCGGTTATCAGGTAATACCCTTGGCACCCTTGTTTTCTGCCCTTTTTTTACAGTTTTGCTCATTTAAACCCCTACAATTAACTTTTTTGTACCCGAAATTTAGAGTATTCATCAAGTTGTATGGGTATTAGCCTAACTAAGGTTTTCTTTTATGCTACTAAATTATGACGCTAAATTATAAAAAAAATTACCTATTCTTTGCAAGATTTAGCGCAACCGCTTTGCTATGCTGGGTTTTAGCCGGATGTTCTGGTTTGCAGACAAGTACTGAATCAAACCGAACCTCATCAAATAGTCATTGGTCAACTGCCCTAGCAGAGCAAGGCGTCTCAATTGATCCAGTCTTGTTGGCGCAGGCTTCTAACCACCCTTTTTCGCGTCAAGCACTAGACCAACTGGGTGTTAAATATCGTTTTGGTGGTGCGAACCCAAAAGCAGGTTTTGATTGCAGTGGTTTGGTTTATTTTTCCGCTAAAGAGTCTACTGGTTTAAAGCTGCCCAGACGCTCAGTTGATCAAGCGCGTTTAGGCCAATCAATTAAAAATGAAGATCTCGTTTTGGGTGATTTAGTCTTTTTCAATACCCGCGGCGCAAAATATTCGCATGTTGGCATTTACTTAGGCAATAACCTATTTGTACATGCCCCGTCTAGAAACCGTGTGGTGTCGGTCGTTGACATGACCCAAGTGTATTGGGCTAAACGCTACAACGGCGCACGTCGCATCAGCCCCCTACTCATTGCATCATGCTGATTTTTTAGCACATACTGTGTGACATGCTGGGTTTTCACACAAACCACACTGATCAAGCGCTTGCTTCAGCGCACAAACAGAGCGACGGCAAGCCAAAACAGGAATGCCTGATCGTTGGGCTGCTTGTCGAAATGCTTTCATCACGTTGTGACCTAAAAAATCAGTCATCAAAATCACCATTTCAGTACCAGTAGGAAGTTGCATGGTGCGCCGTTGATGCGACGCATCACGGCCACTGACATGAAGGGTAATACGAATGTTGTGCTCGCTGAGTAAAAGAGGAATATTACCCAAACGATCGGCACCGACTATCACTGCATTTAATGTTGAAATGATCACTACCTTAATTTGAAAGTTTGAAAGCAAACAATTTAATGGTAATGATAATGATTATTATTTAGATTTAAAAGCTTTTTTTTAAATAACCTCTTAATCCGGCTTGGCTTGAACAGCATTTTTCACAAGTTGTGGCGTTAAATCGGGCGACAACATTGAAATAAACGTATAAACGTAATCACGCAAAAATACCCCAGATTTGACTGCCACACGAGTAACCTGTTCACCAAATAAGTGCCCCACTGGCACACATAATAAATGTGAGTCGCGTGCTGGTTCAAAGGCAATACCCGCAATAATGCCAATACCCAAACCGACATCGACATAGGTTTTAATCACGTCAGCATCGATCGCTTCAAGCACGACATCGGGCGATAAACCAGCAACCGTAAATGCCTCGTCTATCGAGCGACGCCCAGAAAATGCTCGGTCATAAGTCACGATAGGGTAGGCAGCCAAATCAGTCAGTTTTAAAGCACCCCGCTTAGCAACTTGCTTTGCCAAAGGGTGATCAGGTCTAAAAACAACCGAGTGGGTCCAGCTATAGCAAGGCAAACTGACTAAACCGGGGGTGTGTGCCAGTGCTTCGGTTGCCATCGCCAAATCTGCCTGTTCGTTGAGCAACATGTCAACAACTTGCGTTGGGTTACCCTCAGCCAGCGTTAAATGTACTTTAGGAAAAAATGCTTTAAAGGCTGGAATAACCTTAGGCAAGGCGTAACGAGCTTGAGTATGCGTGCACGCAATCACCAAACTGCCTTGATCACGCTTAGCGAATTCATCACTCACCTTACGTAGGTTTTCAATTTCGCGACTGATACGTTCAATCACGGTTGCCACCGCCTGACCGGGTCGTGTTAAACCTTTGATACGTTTGCCGTGACGTTCAAAGATTTGAACCCCTAACTCTTGCTCAAATTCGATAATGGCTTTTGAGACACCCGGTTGTGAGGTGTACAAGCTTTTAGCCGCTTCCGTCAAATTAAAATTGCGTCGAATTGTTTCGCGAACGAAACGAAATTGCTGAAGATTCATGTCTATTCTCAAGTTGAATAAACATATTATAAGTTATATAAAAGCCAATAAAATAAAACTAAATAATATATAGAAATATGGACTATAAAACTACATAATTGTGAGCTAAGTGGATTGTTTGGGCTCTTTGGGTTTGCGAATACGCAATCGATGCCACATCAACACAACAGTTAGAACCAAAAAGACCGCATGAACAGCCCAGACGCCTATGCCAAAGGGTAAAACTTGGTTATTGACCCAGCCATGAGATGCGTTGATTAAATTCATATAAAGTAAGGCAATTAACCCCGCAATGAGTAAATCAAATGATCGCCCAACTCTGGGGTTCACAGCACCTAATGGAATCGCTAATAAAGCCAAGTTGATGGTTGCCAAAGGAATGGCTAACCGCCACAAAATTTGACCCTTTGCATGAGGCGTGTCGTCAGTCAATAATAATTCAGTGGGTCGTGCTTTATTGTTGTTAAGGGCACGATTTCGGGCTTCGGTTAAGCTTTTTTCGCCCCCTTTTGACTCAAGCCTCACGCCAAATGAATCAAATGTAGAAACCCGAGCGGTCAGCTCACCAGGCTTAATGTCGTAACGCGCACCCTCACCTAACACTAAAAAACGATCGCCATTTTGTGCAACTTCAGTACGTGCTGACGCTGCACTGACCAATGACAACCAATTTGGCTCAAGCAAACGCACGAAAACTTGGCCTACCTCGTCGGGGTCTTGCTGTGAGGGCTCAACAAAAACGATACGGTTACCGCCGTCAAGCTCTAAAAATTGACCCGATGAAATACGTGACAAGTCAGAACGCAACTCAAACCGTGCACGGTAATCTTCAATTTGACGTTGTGCCCAAGGCGATGCGAAGAGTGTTAAGACAGCCACCACAAAAGCGGCGGGTAGCGCTAAACGCAAAATAGGTTGCACCCATTGAACTAGGGACACACCACTCGAGAACCACACCACCATTTCAGATTCTCGGTAACTTCGCGAAACGGTGGTCAGCACACCGATAAAAACTGAAACAGCTAAGACTGTTGGTAAAGCCGCGATTGTGGTGAAGGCTGCCAAACCCACGACAACGTCAGCACCAATTCGACCCGCAGCCGCCTCGCCCAGTAGGCGAACCAACACAACGCTTAACCAAACGACTAATAGCGTCGAAAAAACGACGCTAGCATGGCTCGAAGCCTCTGCAACAACTGATCTTTTAAAAAGAGACATACTTTGTCGTAAATGCGAGATAATCATGGGAAGGCAACATGCTTCTTAGACTCTCAAGTAGGTAATCAACATGCAATTTAGCACACACAACACGACCTCTTTTCATCAAATTAAAACGGCCGCGCTAGCAGTCGGTATTTATAGTAATGGTAGTTTAACCCCCGCCGCAGATGTTATTGACCGCTCAGGCGATGGCGCTTTGCGTGAAATTGTCAAGTCTGAGTTTAGTGGCAAGTTGGGTGAAACCATGACTTTGCGCGCCTTGAAAAATGTTAAAGCAAGCCGAGTGGTCATGGTTGGTTTGGGCCCACAAGAAACCTTTAGTACGCTTTCATTATTTAAAGCTCAAACTGCTTTTGTCAAACGGTGTCAAGTTATGAATTTAACTGATGCATCAAGCACCCTATGTTTAGAACCCACCTCTGACACCAGCACCTTGCAAGCCAGAGCACTGTTAACCGCACGTGCAGTGACACAAAGTTTGTACCATTACGATGCCACGCTCAGCACCAAATCTAATCAAGACAAAATTAAACTAAAACAATTTGAAATCATTACACTAAAGTCTGATGAAAAATCGACACAACTTGGCCTTAAACAAGGCCAAGCAATTGGTAATGGCATGTTGGTTGCACAAGAATTAGGCAACTTACCCGCTAATATTTGTACGCCAACCCATCTTGCAAATGAAGCCAAGCTTTTGGCACGTCAATTTAAAACGGTTAAAACCAGTGTGCTTGAACGCAAACAGGTTGAGGCACTCAAGATGGGGTCCTTTCTATCAGTCTCTCGTGGGTCAGACGAACCCTTACGCTTTATTGTGTTGCATTTCACAGGTACTGAGTTCAAAGCACAACCCTCTGCACAAGCCCTAAACGAGGCAAACAAAGCAACAAAATCAACGAGCAAATCGCTACAAAAGTCTTTAAAACAAAACGCTAATCAAGCGAATGGACCAATCGTGTTGGTGGGAAAAGGTATCACTTTTGATTCGGGTGGCATTTCAATTAAACCTGCCGCCACAATGGACGAAATGAAATACGACATGTGTGGTGCTGCCAGTGTGTTGGGTACATTTCAAGCATTGGCTGAGTTAGACCTTCCCATTGAGGTTGTGGGTTTAATTCCCGCTTGTGAAAACATGCCAAGTGGTCGGGCTAACAAGCCCGGTGATGTGGTAACCAGTATGTCGGGGTTAACCATTGAAATTTTGAATACTGACGCTGAAGGCCGTTTAGTGTTGTGTGACGCGTTGACTTATGCTGAACGATTTAAGCCTTCTGCTGTTATCGATATCGCTACCTTAACTGGCGCTTGTGTTGTTGCCTTGGGTGGCGTGAACAGCGGCTTATTTTCAACTGATGATGCCCTCGCCCATCAATTACTTGATGCGGGCAAACAAGCACAAGACCCCACCTGGCGCATGCCACTTGATGAGCCCTACCATGAGCAGTTGAAATCAAACTTTGCTGACCTCGCCAATATCGGTGGCCCACCTGCCGGTGCAGTCACGGCGGCCTGCTTCCTTTCACGATTTGCCAAAGCTTACCCTTGGGCTCATTTAGATATTGCGGGTGTTGCGTGGAAAGGCGGAAAAGATAAAGGATCAACGGGTCGACCTGTGCCGCTATTGATGCAATACTTGATTAACAAAGCTGATCACTAAGTATTTTTAAGTAACTTAAAAACTGAGAGTCAGCATTCACTTCAATGAGCCTTAAAGTATTAAATTTTAAGGTGATTATCATTTTCATGACAGGAACTTTCCGTTACCATACAACTCGAAGCTTATAAATGGCAATTTTGCCGAACTAGATTTAGGGAGTAACGCCATGAGCGATTACCGTTCGACGCTACCCCGTGCAGATCATGCCGGGTCAACCACGCAAGTTGCTCACAACCAGGTATTGCGCAATACCTACTGGTTGCTAGCCTTGTCACTTATTCCAACCGTGCTCGGTGCTGCGTTAGGGTTGTATTCTGGTCTTAACCAAGTCATGAACACCAGCCCGGGCTTGACTATTATGGTTTTCTTGGTGGGTGCATTTGGCCTGATGTACGCCATTGAGCGCAATAAAGAAAGTTCTGCCGGTGTCGGCCTGTTAATGCTGTTTACCTTTTTTATGGGTATTATGCTGTCGCGTATGCTTGGTTTTGTTCTAGGCATGAGCAATGGCACACAACTTGTCATGATGGCTTTTGGTGGCACAGCAGTGGTTTTTACTGCCATGGCAACGTTAGCCAGCACACTTAAACGTGACTTGGGTGGCATGCAAAAGTGGTTGTTTATGGGCGTTATTGTGATTTTAGTCGCTGCCGTGGGCAATATTTTCTTACAGCTGCCCGCCCTAATGCTCACCATTTCAGTGCTAGCAATATTCATTTTTTCAGCGTTCATGCTTGTTGACTTACAACGCGTCATGAATGGCGGTGAAACAAATTACATCAGTGCTACCTTGGCTATTTACCTTGACGTATACAACGTTTTTGTTAACTTGCTGGCGCTGTTAGGCATCTTTGGTGGCAACCGCGATTAATAAAAATAGCGCAGCT
Source organism: Bordetella parapertussis (assembly GCA_945883615.1). Lineage (GTDB taxonomy): Bacteria > Pseudomonadota > Gammaproteobacteria > Burkholderiales > Burkholderiaceae_B > Algicoccus > Algicoccus parapertussis_A. Next base: position 6,130 of record CAMCYB010000006.1, read on the forward strand.
TAAAAACGGCCAAATAAGCTATTCAATATTCGGTAGGGCCGTTGAGCGATTTGAAACAAAAGGCTGTAAGCTTTTCATCACGTCTCGGGTGGCTAACCTGTTGAGCTCAAAATGTTCAACAATACGCTGCCTGAGTTCCTTCTTGGCCCGCGCTGCTTGAGCAGGGTCATCAAAATCAGGCATGGGTTCTTGTGCACCATAACCGGTTTCTTGCAAAAATAACCATTCAAACCGTCTGAGCACATGATTAGCTGAAGTACCCAACGCCAACTGACGTAAGGCATGATCGTAAGCATCAAAAAGTTGAGGGTGGGCGTCTTCCCTTGGCAGGGTTTTAAGTAATAACTCATTCATATACCAACACGACATCAATGCTTGCCCTGCGATATTAAGCGCACCAACCGATTCAGCGCGCATAAGTGTTCGAACTTCATTGCGCCCTGCCCACGACAATTGAACCGGTTGAAATACAGACAAAACAGCGCGCAGACCTGAATAAGGTCTTTTAGCGCCTTTAGCTGCCATTAACAACAAACCGTGGTCACGGCTAAACACTTTTACTAAAAGAGATGTTTCACGCCATGGCGTGGCATGCAAAACAAAAGCCTGTGCATCAAGCACGCGGGTACTTCTTTTTTGCATGGTTACTCGTAGCCTAACTCGCGCAAACTACTTTCGCGATTAGCCCAGCCTTTTCTAACTTTGACATAGACCTCTAGGTGCACAGGACGATCAAGCAACTGCGCGATTTCATGACGCGCTTCGCTAGCAATACGTTTCATATGTGAACCCCCAGCGCCTAATAAAATGGGTTTATGGCTATCTCGCTCAACTAAAACACACGCTGCAATGTTGACGCGTTGTGCTTGCTCTTCCCACTCTTCAATTACAACTGTGCAAGCATAGGGCAATTCGTCACCAACGAGACGAAATATTTTTTCGCGAATATATTCCGCTGCGATAAAACGCACAGGGCGATCAGTCAATGTGTCGGCCTCAAAAAGAGGCTCGTTAAGAGGCAAGCGTTGCTTGACTTCGCTCAGCAAAACATCAAGTTGCTTATTCTTATCAGCACTGACAGGTACCACTGCACTAAACGGGTATTGCGCGACGATTTTAGAAACAAAGGAAAATAAATCGTTACGTGTTTTTAACGCATCAATTTTACTCACCACTAAAATAGTTCGCGCAGGGTCGGGCAACATTGCGAGTAGTTGCTGATCACCCGGCGACCACTTACCCGCTTCAACCACAAAAAGAACCACATCAACCGCCGCTAAGGTTTGCGTCACCACACGGTTCATCATTTTGTTCATGGCGCCGCCATGACGTGTTTGAAAGCCTGGCGTATCAACAAAAATAAACTGCGCATCAGGCTGAGTCAGCACGCCTTGAATGCGATGGCGAGTCGTTTGGGCACGGCGGGAAACAATAGATACTTTTGCACCAATTAAGGCATTGGTTAATGTTGATTTGCCCACATTAGGACGACCAATTACAGCAATGTAGCCGCAATGGTGTGACGTGCTGGAAGAGTCGCTGTTTAGCGAATCGACGTTAATCGTTTCAGTCATGTCATGTCCTGCTTAACGGCTATAGGTAAGGTAAGTTGAGGTGATTTTTTAGCACGGCTCGAGCGCTTGCGTGCGGGGGTTAATCGCATCGTCATGGCAATATCAAATGCTTGCTTAGCCGCCAACTGCTCAGCAGCCCGACGACTTGCACCAGCCGCTCTGACTTCAATTTCAAGCGTTTCAACCTCACACTGCACTTCAAATTGTTGGCTATGCGCTGCGCCGTGAGTGGCCACAACTGTATAGGTTGGCAAGCTAAGTTTGTGCCCTTGCAATAATTCTTGTAACAATGTTTTGGCATCTTTACCAATGGTTTGAGGGTCAACGCGTTCAACCACAGGGTCGTAGAGTTTTTCTATAACGTGCTTGACCGCTTCAAACCCACCATCAAGGTAGACGGCAGCAAAAACAGCCTCAACCGCATCGGCCAAAATTGAGGGTCGTCTAAAACCACCACTTTTAAGCTCACCCTCACCGAGTCTTAAATAGCCTGACAAATTTAAACGGTGAGCGATTTCAGCTAAGGCTGACTGCTTAACCAAATTTGAACGCACACGCGACAAATCACCTTCGTTAAGCTTTGGGTAGCGATGGTAAAGCATTGCCGACACGCACGCCCCCAAAATCGCATCGCCTAAAAATTCAAGCCTTTCATTATGATGAGTGCTGTGACTACGATGCGTCAAAGCTTGCTCAATAAATGAAATGTCTTTAAAAGTATAAGAGATTGCAGTTTCGAGTTGTTTTAAATTTGCGGCAGATGACATTTAATGGAAAAAACCAATACGACTGGGTTGTGAAAAATTCATCCAGATAAAAAAAGCGCGGCCAACAATATTTTCTTTGGGTACAAAACCCCAGAATCTGCTGTCAAGACTATTATCTCGATTATCACCCATCATAAAGTAATTACCCGCGGGCACCATACACCGAATACCCTCACGGCTGTATTGACAGTTTTCTTGCCCAGGAAAACGCCAAATGGGCCTAAATTCTGACATTAAGCGCTCATCTTGCAGTATTTTATTTTCAATACGCCCTAAGTTTTCAATGTATTGTGCCGTGTAAGCAACGCGATCGGGTTCAAAATAATCGCCGTCTCGCTTTAAAGGCACCTCTTGACCATTAATAAAAAGCTTTTTATTGAGGTAGGCAACCTCATCACCTGGCAGACCAATGACGCGTTTTATGTAATCAACGCTAGGATCAACTGGGTAGCGAAAAACCATCACATCGCCCCGAGCTGGCTCACCTATTGCTACAACTTTCGTATTAACAATTGGTAAACGCAAGCCATAGGTGTATTTACTGACTAAAATTAAATCGCCAGACTGCAATGTGGGCAACATTGAACCCGATGGAATGCGAAACGGTTCAACGATAAATGACCTGAGCACAAAAACAAACAAAATAACCGGAAAAAAACTGGCACCATATTCAACCCACCAAGGCGATTTGGCATCAACAGGGCGTTTTTTTCGAAGCCAAAACTTATCGGCGAACCACACAATACCCGTCAAGATTAAAGCAATAAATAAAATTAAAGAAAAATTCCAACTCATGTTTAATTCCCTATCGATCGTCTACTTGCAAGATCGCTAAAAATGCCTCTTGAGGAATTTCAACACTACCCACTTGCTTCATACGTTTTTTACCAGCTTTTTGTTTTTCAAGTAACTTTTTCTTACGTGAAATATCACCGCCGTAACACTTAGCCAAAACGTTTTTACGTAAGGCTTTCACATTTTCTCGGGCAATGATTTCAGAGCCTATAGCACCCTGTATCACCACGTCATACATTTGGCGGGGTATGAGCTCGCGCATGCGTGACACGACCTCACGCGACCGATAGCGCGCATTTGAGCGGTGACAAATGCTAGACAATGCATCAACACGGTCGCCGTTAATTAACACGTCAACTTTCACCACATCAGACGGACGGTATTCTTTAAATTCGTAGTCCATTGAGGCATAACCGCGCGACACGGATTTGAGCTTGTCAAAAAAATCTAACACAATTTCAGCCAACGGAATTTCGTAGTGCAAATGCACCTGACGACCGTGATAGCTCATGTCAAGTTGTGCACCCCGTTTTTGGTTGCATAAGGTCATGACGGGTCCGACATACTCTTGGGGCATAAACAGCGTAACGGTAACGATCGGTTCACGCACCTCTTGAAAACCACCCACCTCAGGCATACGTGAGGGGCTTTCTATTGTGATGACTTCACCGTTGTTAAGTTGTACCTCATAAACCACTGAAGGGGCTGTGGTGATGATGTCCATATCAAACTCACGCTCTAACCGCTCTTGCACAATTTCCATGTGCAAAAGGCCCAAGAACCCGCAACGAAAGCCAAAACCTAGCGCTTGAGAAACCTCGGGTTCATACATCAAAGCGGCATCGTTAAGCTTTAGTTTTTCAAGTGAATCGCGTAACTGATCAAACTCGCTGCTTTCAACAGGATAGAGGCCAGCAAAAACCTGTGGCTGAACCTCTTTAAAACCTGGTAAAGCTGAATCAGCCGGTTTACCCGCTAGGGTAATCGTATCGCCTACTTTGGCATCTTTTAGGTCTTTGATACCTGCAATCACAAAACCCACTTCACCCGCTGAAAGCAATGTGCGGGGAACAGATTTAGGCGTAAAAACACCGACTTGTTCACAAAAATGTGTTGCGCCTGTTGCCATAAAGCTGAGCTTGTCTTTGGGCTTTAAGATGCCGTTGACCACTCGCACCAACATGACGACACCCACGTAATTATCAAACCATGAATCAATAATGAGGGCTTGTAACTTTGCTTCAGGGTCACCCTTTGGAGGTGGAATACGAGCAACAATGGTTTCAAGAATTTCGTCAATGCCCAAACCTGTTTTGGCGCTCGCCGCAATGGCGTCGGTTGCATCAATGCCGATTACATCTTCAATTTCAGCCCTTGCACCCTCGGGGTCAGCTTGAGGAAGATCCATTTTATTTAAAACGGGTACCACTTCCACGCCCAACTCAATTGCGGTGTAGCAGTTGGCAACGGTTTGCGCTTCGACGCCCTGTGAGGCATCAACAACTAATAATGCACCCTCGCACGCAGACAAAGAGCGGCTGACCTCATATGAAAAGTCGACGTGACCGGGGGTATCAATCAGGTTGAAATGATAGGTCTTACCATCTTTTGCAGTGTACTCAAGGGCAGCTGTTTGAGCCTTGATAGTAATCCCGCGCTCTCGTTCGATATCCATCGAGTCAAGCACTTGTGCAGACATTTCACGGTCAGCTAAACCACCGCAACGCTGAATTAAGCGGTCAGCCAAAGTTGATTTACCGTGATCAATGTGAGCAATGATAGAAAAGTTGCGTATGTGCTGCATGACACCCTAACAATAGTCAAAACGACGCGCCTATTTTGCGCAAGAGCCACAAATGATCCGGGGGCGTTTAAACGCGCCCCCGGAGTTTTATGGTGACAGAGCTATTTTAGCCCTTATAGCCTTATTTCGTAGACGGCTTTAACAGAACCCATTGAGTCTGTTCGCCCCGACGAACCATTAACCCAATGGGTTTAGTTTGATCAAGTTTGCCTGCAACCGATACGAACTGCTCTGGCGAGGTGATATCAGTATTACCCAATGTCAAGACCACATCACCTTGGTTTATGCCGGCGTTTACCGCCTCACCCGTAACAGCTGTAATTTCAACCCCAATTTTGAGATTAAGTTCTTTTTTTATTTCATCAGATAAGGCAACAACCGTCAGACCCAAAGCATTCATCGTAGGCTTAGCTTGAGCCAAAGGCGGGGCTTTCTCTGAACTACTGGCGACTGCAGGCGCTTGCACTTCTGCAACGGTTGCCGTCAGAGTAATGGGTTTTCCCTTGCGCCAAACCTCAACTTTCACTTTGCTATCGGGCTTTGTTGAGCCAACAACCCGTGGTAAGTCTGACCATTTTTTAATTGCCGTGCCATCAAATTTAAGAATGATGTCACCGGGCTCAATACCTGCCTTTTGTGCTGGGCCATCGGGCATGACGCCACTAATCATGGCACCCTCAGCCTTACTTAAGCCACTGGCTTGGGCAACTTCTTGACTGACCTCACCAATTTGAACACCTAAGCGACCACGTGTAACACGACCATTTTCTTTCAATTGTGCAACGACTTTCATTGCTTCATCAATCGGAATGGCAAGCGAAATACCCATAAAACCGCCACTTCGCGAAACAATTTGTGAGTTAATACCGACGACTTCACCCTTTAAGTCGAGCAAAGGACCACCCGAATTACCTGGATTAACAGCAACGTCGGTTTGAATAAACGGCAGATAATCGCCAGTTTCACGACCAATAGCACTCACAATGCCAGAGGTGACCGTCGACTCGAGACCAAACGGTGAACCTATGGCCAGTACCCACTGCCCTTTCTTCAAAGTTGCAGGGTTACCAATAGGCAAGGTAACCATATCTTTAGTGTCGACTTGAATCAGTGCGACATCTGTTCGCTCATCGCTACCAATCACTTTGGCTTTAAATTCACGACCATCAGTCAACGTCACAATAATTTCATTCGCATCAGCCACCACATGGTGATTCGTTAAAATTGAACCGTCAGCTGAGATAAAGAAACCCGAACCGACCCCACGCGGGACGCTTCGCTCTTGAGGTGCTGGAGCATTACCACCGCCGCCGCCATGTGGGTTAGCTTTTGGGTTAGGCATACCCGGAATATTAAAGTCTGGCCCAAAAAAACGTCTAAACATTTCGTACGGATCTTGCCCATTACCCCCTGCAGGCTGAGCAGGCACTGAGGCTGTGGTGCGAATATTAACAACCGCATTTTCTGCTTTTTCAACGATTTGAGTGAAATTAGGCAAGGTCAATTGAACGAGAGTTTGGTTTGTTGCGGGCTCGTTTGTTGCGGCAACAGACAGTGAACTTGACATAAAAAAGATTAAACAGGCCGTCACACCGCTTGCAACCAACATGCGCTTAAAGGGGAGTGGTTGCGGTAAAACATTCTCAAACTTGGTTTGAAAAGGCAACCAACGATTGAATTTTTGCATGAACTGCTCCGGTGAAAACAATAAATTAACGCTTAGATTCAACCCGAGCTTGAGGTGCTTGAAACTCAATCGACTTGATAACTTGTGAGATCGTTTCAGGGGGTACCTCACCCAAAACGGTTATTAAATAATCTTCAACCTGCTTGGTCTGCATATTGACAGAACCAATTTGCCCTGATTTCATTGATGTTACATCAGCTTGAAGAGGCTGATGAGGTTCAATAAAAATTGATACGACGGCAAGACCATCAGATAGCACAACCTGATGAACCCATTCATTAGGTACCAGCATACGGCTCATTTGCATTTGCTGCTCAAAACCAGCAACAGGCAATACCTTCCAACCTAAAACCTTTAAATCAATTGGTTTTTGAACACTTTCAATAACTTGCCAACCCTCGGTTGACCCATTGGGTAAAAAAGCTTGGTCACTGATTTCACCACCTATTTTAATTTCACTAAATGAGATCTGCTCAATAACCTGACCTTGAGTGTTGATAACTTGTGATTTGAGTAAAAGATTAGTTTCGGTGTCAACACACATGGTATAAGCACGACGTTGATTATCTCGTGGCTTGATGTCATAACGCTGACAAGTGCGGCCGGCAACCCGATGGGGCTTAGGGTCTAGCCAAAGCGTGTAGTTTTTTAAAACTGCATGCATGTCACCGACGGCTAGATCTGGAAAACGTCGGCCCGCGGCGGGCTCAATTAAGATCGTTTTTTGATCAGGTATTAAACACTGAACGACATTGTTAAAACGCAAATATTCACGCGGTGCGTCATCAAGCTCAATGAGGCGCTCTTGCTGATTTTTTCCATCGAAACGATGAATAATGCGCATCGAGTGCATGGCGCCATTTTCCTGATACGCAAACAAACCTTCATAAGTTAATGTCTGCGCTGCGCTCTGCACGCGACTCAAAACATCGTGAGTTTGTGTGGGGGTTTGCTCAATTAAAGCCGCTGCAAAAGTTGAACTGGCCTGAAAGCAAGATACACACAATAAACATAAAGCAAAGCGTCTCAAAAAGTGAAAAATCACTTGATAACCTCGTCAAGTGATGGGCGCGCTTGCACAACGGCAGGGCCAGACAAATCACGATGAGCCCGAACGTAGGAATTCAGTCGTGCAGAGGTCGCTATGGGCGGGTTATTTGCTCGGGCAAACTGTGGTGCAGTCTGCGTACCTTGCATTTGGTCAATGATTGGGCGCGCGACCCAAACCACTGAAGCCACCGCAGCCGCCATAGCAAGCGTGGGCCAAAACCGTTGCCAACGTGATGTGGCTGAATTAGCGTTTAATTTTAGAGGGGAAGGCATTACCAAAACAGGTTCTTGATCAACCCTAAGAGCAATCTGATCTGCTAGGTTAGATGATAACTTTAGCGCCAAACCAGGGCTACGCATAACGTCACCAATTAAATGATAAATTTCCCAATTTTGTTTTTGTGCAAGCAATAAATCAATGCGTTCTTGATCAAAATGATCAAAATCTTCAGCATCTACGCTGGCCGATAAGCGCTCTAAGCTATACAGCTCTAGATTAACGATGTGACTGTCTTTTTGACCGTTATGTTGATTGCTCATTTGCGGCGTTCCTTACCATCTCTGGTTGCCTTCATTTCCCATAATGGGTCTTAGCTTTGAAGCGATGGCTTCTCTTGCCCTAAAAATACGAGACCTCACTGTGCCGATTGGGCAATTCATAGCCAGTGCGATATCTTCATAGCTCATGCCATCAATTTCACGAAAAACAATAGCGCGGCGCAATTCTTCAGGCAAAGATTCAATAGTTTCATTGACGCTGGCTGCAATTTCCCGAGTAACCATCTCGGCTTCTGGATTATGACTGTCTGTTAGGTTGTCTATTTCGCTAAAAGTTTCATCGTTATCTGTAACATTTGAACTGGGGGCGCTGGGTCGACGGCTATTTTGTGACATCCAGTTGCGAGCTGTGTTGATGGCGATGCGATAGAGCCAGGTATAAAAAGCGCTGTCACCCCGAAACTGGGGCAAAGCTTTGTAAGCTTTAATAAAAGCCTCTTGAGCGACGTCTTCAATTTCATTTTGATCACGAATCATTCGTGATAACAAGCGAATGATTTTTCGTTGATACTTAAGCACCAATAGATCAAAGGCTTTTTTATCGCCCTTTTGTACGCGTTCAACTAACGCAGCATCAATATCACGTTCGCTCAGCCCTGCCATTTAAGCTGCCTTAACAACTGGCGAAAAAGTCGCTTGATTTAATAAGCATATGCTGGCCCAACGGTAATTTTGAGATGTGTTTTTACTACGCCAAACAGTTAGCGTGTAAGTTAACGCATTTTGTGTACAAGGGTCTTGCAACTTACCGACCAAGGTGAACCCCCATGCATGCCACCACACAGATTTGATGATTAACAAACATTTTTGACCTGTTTGTGTTTTAACAAAAACGTGCTGTGGCTCAAACCAAAGATGCGATAAAACACCCACGACATGCTTTATTTTTCTAGCTTGCCTGAAGTGTATAAAATACAATCCGCCTAAATAAGCTAGGGCTAGGAATGAAGACCAACCCCAAAGCAATTGCCAATAGACGTTAAGAACCACTTAATACAGCCATTGAAACGGCCATTATAGATATCAATTGAATACTTTTAGGCTTAGTTAGACAAATCTGAATCGTTTTTTTCGCCATGCATTCGGGTAAAACTGCCGTTAATTCGGGCACATTTAAACTCTTTTAATAGCCATTGAGCCATTCGTACCACCGAAACCAAACGAATTAGACAGTGCAACATCAATTTTTAGATCACGCGCTTCGTTTGCGCAATAGTCAAGATCACATTCGGGGTCTTGATTAAAAATATTAATTGTGGGGGGTGAAACTTGGTTATAGACAGCCAAGGTTGTAAACACCGCCTCAATACCGCCTGCAGCCCCCAACAAATGGCCTGTCATCGATTTCGTGGAATTAATAACAAGTTTTTTAGCGTGCTCACCAAAAGCAAGCTTGATAGCATCTGTTTCGTTTTTATCGCCGATTGGCGTTGATGTACCGTGCGCATTGACATACTGCACTTGATCAACATGAATACCCGCATGATTTAACGCCATCGCAATGCCTCGTCTTGGACCATCGCAATCAGGTGCAGTAATGTGATGCGCATCTGAACTTAAACCGTAACCCACAAACTCACCATAAATGCGTGCACCGCGTTTTTTTGCATGTTCGTATTCTTCCAGCACCAATACACCCGCGCCTTCCCCCATGACAAAACCATCTCTGTCGATATCCCAAGGGCGTGAAGCAGTTGTCGGATCATCATTGCGAGTTGATAAGGCACGCATCGCTGCGAAGCCACCAATACCAAGCGGTGAAATTGTGGCCTCGGTGCCACCTGCCACCATGACATCAGCATCGCCATACTCGATCAAACGTGCTGCATCACCAATCGAATGCAAACCTGTCGTGCATGCTGAAACAACTGCATAAGAGGGGCCCTTAAGATTCAACATGATTGATAAATGACCTGAAACTAAATTGATCAGTGACCCCGGCACAAAGAAAGGCGAAATGCGGCGTGGGCCTTTAGCAAGATATTCAGTTTGAGTTTCTTCAATTCGATGCAAACCACCAATGCCAGACCCCACGATAACGCCTGCGCGAGTTGATGATTCATCAGTTAATTCGATGCCAGAATCTTTCCACGCTTGAATACCTGCTGCAATGCCATAATGAATAAAAGTATCCATTTGACGGGCCTCTTTAGCAGACAGGTATTGCGTAATATCAAAATCTTTAACTTCGCCTGCAATGTGGCAACTGAAATCAGTTGGGTCAAAACGCGTGATTCGCCCAATACCACTTTGACCGCCAACAATATTTTGCCAAGCGGTTTGAATGTCATTTCCAACGGGCGAGACAATACCCAACCCTGTAATTACCACGCGTCGTTTCAAGACGAGCTCCTTTGGTTCAAAAACCAAGGCGGTCAAGGCCAAAGATGTGTCTGGGCACCAGAAGTTTAAGTGCTCTCTAGTGCAGATTTAACTTAAGCCCGACCGCCCCGATGCACACATTAAAGTATGCAAAAAAAATTACTTTTTCGAGTTTGATTCGATGTAATCAACAGCCTGTTTAACAGTTGTGATTTTTTCAGCTTCTTCGTCGGGAATTTCTGTTTCAAATTCATCTTCAAGAGCCATAACAAGCTCGACCATGTCGAGCGAGTCGGCACCGAGATCGTCAAGAAAAGATGACTCGTTTTTGATCTCGGCCTCGTTAACGCCAAGTTGCTCAGCGACAATCTTCTTAACTCGCTGTTCGATGCTTTCCATTCATATCTCCAGGTGGGGAAAAAAATTCTATTTGATTATAGCTAAGCGGCAAAAATAAAACTTTACTACATGTACATGCCGCCATTTACATGCAAAGTGGTACCCGTAATATAGTCTGCTGAAGAAGAAGCCAAAAAGGCAACTGCTTGAGCGATTTCATGGGGTGCGCCAAGGCGACCCAATGGAATTTGTGTCAAAAGCGCAGCTTTTTGGCCTGCATCAAGCTTATCAGTCATGTCAGTCGCAATAAAACCGGGCGCAACACAATTAACTGTGATGTTTCGGCTACCCAGCTCTCGGGCCAGTGCACGCGACATACCTGTCACGCCTGCTTTTGCAGCTGCATAATTTGCTTGACCCGCGTTACCGCTTGAGCCCACCACCGACGTAATGTTAATAATACGACCCCAACGGGCCTTCATCATGCCACGCAGCACAGCGCGCGAAAGCCTAAAAACACTTGTTAAATTCGTTTCAATAACCGCAGCCCAATCGTCGTCTTTCATGCGCATGGCGAGTGTATCGCGAGTAATACCGGCGTTATTAACCAAAATATGAGGACCTGCATCGGCCTCTTTGCCCATGGCTTCAATTAAATCAGTGCAATCTTGTGCATTATTAACATTCAATACAACGCCTCGGCCACCCAAGCTAGATAAACTAGCACTGATCGCTGCTGCACCGGCCTCAGAGGTGGCGGTACCCACAACGGTGGCGCCTTTTTCAGCTAAAAGTAGAGCGATCGATTGCCCAATACCGCGTGAAGCGCCCGTTACCAGTGCTGTTTTACCCTTTAATTCCATAACTATAATTTCCTCAGTGGATGGCTTTTATTTAGCTTTTATTTAGCGTTTACTGTGCTTTTTCTTATAACATCAAGTGATTATATTTTTCATTAACAATTATGTGGACATCGTCTTAAGCGCAAGCTGTAACGATTCTGGGTCAGCTACCGATAGACCTGTCATGTCAGGGTCTATGCGCTTAACCAAACCCGCGAGCACTTTTCCGGGGCCGCACTCAATAATATGCGTTATACCTGCATTGCGCATGGCTTGTACCGTACGCACCCACTGCACTGCATGCCAAGCCTGGCTGACTAGGGCCGCTTGAATCTCAACAGACGACTGATGTGTCAGCACATCAACATTATGAATCACGGGAACAGTGGGCATATCAATGTTCACTTGCGCTAAAGCCTGAGCCAAAACATCTGCAGCGGGTTTTATTAAACTAGAATGAAAGGGAGCTGAAACGGGCAAGCGTATTGCACGTTTTGCGCCCGCAGCTTTCGCTGTAACCATAGCGCGCTCAACTGCGGCCTCGTGGCCTGCTATAACAACTTGGTTAGGGGCATTAAAGTTAACAGCCTCTACGACTTGACCCTGCGCTGCCAAGTCGCAGGCTACTTTTACAGCCTCATCATCTAGACCTAAAATTGCAGCCATCGCCCCTGTACCGACAGGAACAGCCGCTTGCATCGCATCGGCTCGAATACGAACTAAACGCACAGCATCTTCAAGCTTGAGCGCACCCGATGCGGTCAGCGCGGCATACTCGCCTAAACTATGACCGGCCATTAACGCTGGAGCGGGGCCGCCGGCGCAAACCCATGCTGTATGAGCTGCCAAACCTGCGACCAACATGGCGGGTTGCGTGTTAGTTGTTAAATTTAACGACTCAATGGGGCCGTGTGCAATCAAGCCGGCTAAGTCGCTACCGAGCGCATCGTTGGCACGAGCGAGCAACTGCTCGACCTCAGCATACCCTTGCCAAGCATCAAGCATGCCAACTGACTGAGAACCTTGACCAGGAAATACGAAAGCGAACTTCATACATTGGGCCTTTTTTTAATAAAAACGCATGAGGCGTTATTTTGTAAATAGTCTAAATGAAAATATTACATTTTTAACAATACAGAGCCCCACGTAAACCCGCCCCCAACACCTTGCAACAAAACAATTTGACCTGCTTTGACTCGGCCATCACGCAAAGCGACATCAAGCGCAAGGGGTACGCTTGCAGCAGAGGTATTAGCATGACGATCGAGTGTTACAACGACCTTATCTAAACTTATGCTCAGCTTTTTAGCGAGCAAACTAAGAATGCGAAGATTTGCTTGATGGGGAATTAACCAATCAACCTCATTCACAGATAAACCTGCTTGCTTAAGAACGTCATGCGCAGATTTTTCAAGCACGTTGATGGCTTGCTTAAATACAGCTTGACCATCCATACGTAAAAAAGGGTCGCCGGTAACTTGACCATGCGAAACTTGACCTGCTGTGCACAATATATTTTGTTGACGACCATCGGCATGTAAACCTGCTGCCAAAATGCCAGGCTCGTTTGAGGCTTGCAAAATGACTGCGCCCGCACCGTCGCCAAAAAGCACACAAGTACCGCGATCATTCCAGTCGAGAATACGAGAAAAAACTTCAGCACCAATAATGAGAGCACAACGTGCTTGCTGGGCTTTAATAAAACAGTCTGCTGTCACCATAGCGTAAACAAAACCGCTACAAACAGCTTGGACGTCAAATGCCGCTGCACCATGATTACCCAAATTAGCCTGAACTAAACAAGCTGTACTTGGAAAAATGTGGTCAGGTGTTGAGGTCGCAACAATGATTAAATCAATATCACTGGCTTGTATGCCTGCTTTTTCAATGGCACGTTGCGCCGCGAGGGTGGCCAAGTCACTCGTATTGACGCCTGGCTCGGCGATATGACGCTGATGAATACCGGTTCGGTCAAGTATCCATTGATGGGACGTTTCAACACCTCGTGAAGCGAGCTCTGCAGCCAAGTCATCATTACTGACCACACGTTCGGGTAACGCACTGCCCGTACCCGTTATACGAGAAAAAGTGGAAGCCGTTGTCATATAACCTCGTGAGCTGACGTGTCGGTTTGAGTCGAAAGACTGGTGCTAGCCGTGTCGGCGATTGCAGCGGCTATACGTTCTATTAAACCACTTTGCGCCGCTTCATATGCTCTCTGTAAAGCATGCCTAAAGGCAAAAGCGTCTGCTGAACCATGACTTTTAATCACCACACCCTGCAAACCTAGCAACGCCGCACCGTTATAACGACGATTATCAACACGACTGCGCAAACGATTCAGTACAGACTTAACCAGTAAACCTGACACCATTGTAAAAATACTGCGAGTAAATTCTTCTTTGATCATGACACCGAGCATAGTCGACATACCTTCGACCGCTTTAAGCAGGGCATTGCCTACGAAGCCATCGCACACCACAACATCAACCGTGCCTTTAAAAATATCGTTGCCTTCAACATTACCAAAAAAGTTGAGCGAGCTATTTCGCATGAGCTCACCCGCCTTTTTAACAATATCATTGCCTTTGATGGCCTCTTCACCGATATTAAGTAACCCAACGGTTGGACGTTTCGACATATCTTGCACTTGCGCTAGGGCTGAACCCATGATGGCAAATTGCAGAAGATGCTCGGCCGTGCAGTCAACATTAGCGCCCAAATCAAGCATAGTGGTTACACCACCCTTTTGATTTGGTAGCGGCGCTGCAATAGCAGGGCGATCAATGCCAGGCATGGTTTTGATTACATAACGTGATATCGCCATCCAAGCGCCCGTATTACCTGCTGAAATACACGCGTCAGCGAGACCGTCTTTAACTGCTTGCGCAGCAACACGCATTGATGAACCTTTTTTTCGGCGCAAGGCGACCTCAACCGAGTCACTCATAGTGACAACTTCAGTTGCAGGAACAATGGTGTAGCGATCAGGCCCAACTGTTGGAAAAAGACCGGAAGCAGCAATTAAAGCGTGTTCTATTGGGGTTTGTAAACCGACCAAGAGCAAATGAACATTGCTATTTAATTGTGCAAACTCGAGCGAGGCCGGTATGGTGACGGGTATACCGAAATCACCACCCATGCAATCAACCGCAATGCGAGTAACGGGTGCCACAGTTTTTTTGGCGTGAGACGCTGGAAGTGCGTCTGAACCCATTTAATGATACTTATTCGTCTGACTTAGTCTTAAGCACTTTGCGACCACGATACACCCCATTTGGGCTAATGTGATGACGCAAATGAAGCTCGCCCGTATTGGGCTCAATTGCAGTAGCTGGGGTACCAATAAAGTCGTGTGAACGATGCATACCACGCTTTGAGGGTGATTTTTTGTTTTGCTGAACGGCCATGATTACTCCTAATTAGCTGTGTATTATACGCTGGCTCAATACATAATTTTTTAAAATTGGGCTTTCACCCATCTAAAACGATATTAATGCAATTTTAAGGCCCAATTGATGCCTTTTTACGGCTTCTTTTTCAGATCTTTGAGCACATTAAATGGTGAAACTTTTACAGGTACATCAACTTCAATTGCTACCGGCTCAGTTTGTTTAAATTTTAGACCCGGACACACGTCATGTTTGGGAACATAAGGCAAACCAAGAATAACTTGATCTTCAATTAAACCCATTAAGTCAAACCGGCTTGAGCCCAACAACCTTTCAGGGGCGTCTGGATCAATATCGTCAGCATCACTTTCAACCTGACTTGGGCGTCGCACTAAATGAAATGACACATTTTCATCAAGCTCAAAAATAAAAGGGGCTAAGCAACGCTGACAAATTAAAGATGCTTTGGTAACAATGCGTAAATCAAGCCACATACGATCTTGCTTGTCGGTGCGGCCAGCCAACTCAAACCAAACCACGCCAAGACCTGCTTCAGTTTTTTGCGATAAACCTCTAACAAAAGGTTGCTCGGGTAAATCTTCAACGACGCGTTTTAGCAAATGAAGGCTAAAAGCACCCTGCAAGGTCTGAGCATGCTCAGGAACAGCAAATATATTGAACGCTCGCACAGTGCCCCAATGCGATTCGCACGTTTTAAACCATTGTGAATCAATTGATGGGGGCATGATTTTCAGTAAAGCTTAAAATAGTAGCGCTTCTAACCTTTAAACGTCAATAATTATATGATTCAATCAAAACAATTTGGCACACTTCACCTCATACCTGTTGGGCTGTCGACCACGTTGGCTGAACAATGGTTACCTGAAGCAACGCAACGCTGTGCTGGGCTTTTGACCCACTACATAGCTGAAAACGCTAAAACAGCACGTGCCTTTTTAAAAACAATGCCCTTGCAGCATGCGTTGCAAGACATCGTGATACACGAGCTCAACTCTAAAACTGATCAAACAACCTTACAAAGTTGGCTTGAACCCCTTAAATTGGGTGTCGACATGGGTTTAGTCTCTGAGGCCGGTTGCCCCGCAGTGGCTGACCCTGGTGCGCGTGCAGTCGCCATAGCCCATCAGTGGGGTGCCAAAGTTAAGCCGTGGGTTGGTCCTTCGTCTATTCTGCTGGCTTTAATGGCCAGTGGTTTAGAGGGGCAACGTTTTTCGTTTCACGGCTACGCCCCCATCAAGCCCGATGAACGCGCCAAACAAATTAAACAGTGGGAATCTGTTTCTGCTCAACAAAATCAAACTCAATTGTTAATTGAAACGCCTTATCGCAATGTGGCAATGTTTGAAACGTTGATTAAGACACTTAAAGGCAACACGATGTTATGTGTAGCAATTGACCTAACGGGCCCAAACGAATCAATTCGAACATTGACGGCGACACAATGGTCAAACCAAACAATACCCGTTGTTAACGATAAGCCTGCTTTGTTTTTGTTTCAAGCCGCTTTAAGCGCCAATGTTGTACGCGCCAACCCAGCAAAAAAAGCGTTATAGCAGCGTATATTAAAACAGTGGTGAAGTCATTTTTACCCGCCTTGTGCCACCAATAATGCACAATCACCGCGACAGCAACAACATACACCAAGCGATGTAAACGCTGCCAATTACGGCCTAAAGCCCGCATTGAACGGTGAGTTGATGTGAAAGCTAAGATCGCTAACCCTAAAAACGCCGCAAAACCGACTGCAATAAAAGGGCGTTTTATGATGTCTTGCACCATGGCAGAAAGAAACAAACCTTGGTCCCACCAAGCCCACGCTAAGGCATGAAGTAAAGCGTAGAAAAACGCGAATAAACCACACATACGTCGCCATCTAATTAGTGCAGAATGGCCTGTTATTTGACGCAAGGGTGAAATGCATAAAGTAATGAGTAAACATACCAATGCCCAAGTGCCCGATGATCTTGATAAAAATTCGATGGGGTTTGCTGTAAGTTGGTCATGCCAACCCAACCAAAACCACCGAGCAAGAGGGTATATACCCAATATAAATAATGCGGGTTTACCTTTCGCAACAACGTGCGCCCAAAACGATTGTTGATTAAAAATTCTTTTTGAGATCCATTCCAGCATAAAGACTAGCCACTTCGTTAGCATAGCCGTTGAACATCAGTGTCTCACGCTTACGAGCAAAAAAACCATCTTCGCCAATACGCCGCTCGGTGGCTTGTGACCAGCGTGGGTGACTCACGTTGGGGTTAACGTTGGCATAAAAACCGTATTCAAAGGGGGCTGACGCCATCCAGCTTGAAACGGGCTCTCTTTCGGTCAAACGAATTTTGACAATAGATTTGCCAGATTTAAAGCCATATTTCCAAGGCACAATAATACGAACGGGCGCACCATTTTGATTTGGCAATACTTTGCCGTACATACCAAATGTCAAAAGTGTCAGTGGGTTCATGGCCTCGTCAATGCGCAACCCTTCACGATAAGGCCAATCAAGCACTTTAGATCTTAAACCTCTCATGACATCAGGCTGCATATCTGTAATGAATTCCACATACTTAGCCTTTGATGTGGGTTCAACTTGCTTGAGTAAATCTGAAAGTGAATAACCGATCCAAGGTATGACCATGGACCACCCCTCAACGCACCGTAGGCGATAAATGCGCTCTTGCATGGAAGAAAGCTTTAGCAGGCTATCGATGTCAAACTGCTGTGGTTTAGCAACCTCGCCCTCAACCGTCACGGTCCAAGGTCGGGTTTTCATATTTTTTGAATTTTCAGCGGGTTCGCTCTTTTCAAAACCGAACTCGTAAAAATTGTTATATGATGTCGCGTCTTTTTCTGGCGTAATGGCGTCAGTTGTTGCATACGTCTTATTGAGCGTTGCAGGTAGAGCCGTTAACGCACCCGGCGCAGGGTTTGTTGCAGTTTGAGCAAAAGATGTGCTGACCGGCAGTGCTAAACCCGCTGCAAATGTGGCACTCGCCTGTAAAATTTGGCGGCGTTTAAAGTAAACTGATTCAAGTGTAATCTCTGATGAAGGCGGCGTTGAAAAGGGTTTAAGTAAGCGCATGACGTTCCTTTAAACGTTAAATAATTGTAATGTGACTGTTCAGAGTTGACGTTTATTAAACGACAATTAACAGTTGTGACTGGCAATAGTGACTAACAACAGTTACTAACAGCAGTGACTAACAACAGTTACTAACAACAGTTACTAAGCACAACATATTTGTTAAGTCCTTTCAAGCAACCAACGCTTAACCGATGCAACGTCATGCAGTATGTCTTGATGGGGCGACTTCTTTAAGTGTTCTATGGAGTGTGCACCGTAAGTAACACCCAAACCATGTACCTGAGCATTTGCTGCCATATCGAGATCATGTGAGGTGTCACCCACCACGATCACGTCTTGTGGCTCGACGCATACATGCTGCATAATTTCTTGAACCATAGCGGGGTGAGGTTTACCAAAGGTTTCGTCAGCGCAACGCGTTATAGCGAAGTAATCTTTTAAACCTGTTGCAGCCAAGGTACGATCAAGCCCTGCCCTAGACTTACCTGTTGCGACGGCTAAGGTCAACGACCGTTCCCGCAAGGTGTCAAGCATTTCTCGCACCCCGTCAAACAGCTCAATATGGGGGTCGCGTCTTAAAAAATGGTAACGATAACGATCAATAAAAAGGGGGCGCTGAGTTTCAGTTAAATTGGGCACCACTGAATAGAGAGCGCGCTCAAGCGATAAACCAATAACCCAACTGGCTGCCGCAGCGTCTGGCACGGGTAACTCTAAGTCACGACAAGCGGCTTGAATAGCCCGTGCAATGTCTGGCGTAGAATTCATTAGGGTGCCGTCCCAATCAAAAATAACAAGACGGTAATTAGGGGCAGCTTGAAGCGTTTCTGTTTTCAACATTTTTTAGCGCTTCATTTAGCCAAAGATTTAAGCAAACGTTCACATTGACTGGGCAAAGCAGCCTCAAGCGTGAGTGCCTCACCCGTTAGTGGGTGAGCCAACGTTAATTTAGCAGCATGCAAGAACATTCGATCAAACCCCCACTTTGATTTGAACAAGGCTTGGGTGTTGTCCTGCCCGTACTTATCGTCACCCACGATTGGGTGGCCCGAATGAGCGAGGTGCAACCTAATTTGATGAGTACGACCCGTTCTCAATTCAGCATCAACCAAACTGTACTCGCCAAACCTTTGTAAACAGGTGATAACCGTATGCGCAACTTGGCCATCAGGGTCGACTTTAACGCGACGTTCACCACTTTGCGTTGTCCATTTTGCAAGCGATTGTTTAAGGTGCTGTCGGTCATTGAGTATATTGCCCTGAACTAAAGCTAAGTAATGCTTGTCTCCACCGCCCTCTCTCAGCATGGCATGTAAGCGCACCAACGCTTTTCTTTGCTTAGCAATCATGAGCAAACCTGATGTATCGCGATCAAGCCTATGCACTAATTCTAAAAATGAAGCGCCTGGCCGGGCAGCTCTCAACTGCTCAATGACACCATGCGAGACCCCACTACCGCCATGCACGGCTACGCCAGCAGGTTTATCAATAACCAGCAAGGCTTCATCTTCAAAAACAGTCGGAAATTCATTAGGTGGGGCGTAACGTGCAGCTGAAGGTTCAGCCTCACGCATCGGTGGCACTCTCACCATGTCACCGATATGCAGACGTTGGTCTACCTGTGCTCTTGAACGGTTTACCCTTACTTCACCCGACCTAACAGCCTTGTACAAACGGCTTTTTGGAACACCCTTGCACAAACTAATTAAAAAATTGTCGAGGCGTTGGTCTTCATTGGCTTCGGTCACGTTAATAAGCCTGACAGCGAAGGTTTGCGTATTAGGTTCTTTGCGTATAGACAAAACAGGCATATAATGGGTTCAGCCTCAAAAGCTTTGGTAGCGTTTGACGTTGAGCTGTGCCAAATTGGGCAGTCTCCGTCAATTAAGATACGCATTGTAGCGCCCGCAACTCAAGCTCAGGGTAACTGATAGCAGACTCTTATGGGTCTTAGCAAAGTACTTAAACGAATAACAATTTCATTTTCCGCACCAGGCGTTGAAACTTTCCGCCTGTTGTTTTCAGCTCTAACTTGTCACTTTTAATGTATTTATGACCTACTTGCTGAACAAAAAACGCGCTCTCAAGCGCGCTGTGCTGTACTGATTTTTTTAAGGGGTTGGTTTCTGACCAACTCCTGCGTATGTTCGTATTTCGTATGATGCCTTCAGTTCCCAAGGCTGCGCGACGTGTTGTCGCGCCACCCTTACGGAGAATGCACGAATGAAGCGCATGTTATTTAACGCCACGCACCAAGAAGAACTGCGTGTGGCCATTGTTGACGGGCAAAAACTCGTTGACCTCGATATTGAAACAGCCGGCCGCGAACAGCGTAAAGGCAACATCTACAAAGCAGTTATCACACGTATCGAACCAGGTCTAGAAGCCTGTTTTGTCAATTATGGTGAAGACCGTCACGGTTTCCTGCCATTTAAAGAAGTGGCTCGTACCTACTTTAAAGAGGGTGTTGACGTTCGCACTGCTCGCATTCAAGACGCCCTTCATGAAGGGCAAGAACTCGTTATTCAAGTCGAAAAAGAAGAACGTGGTAACAAAGGGGCTGCCCTTACGACGTTTATTTCTTTAGCTGGGCGATACCTTGTTTTGATGCCCAACAACCCACGTGGTGGCGGTGTTTCGCGTCGCATTGAAGGCGAAGACCGTCAAGAACTGCGCGAAGCAATGGATCAACTCAACATACCGCAAGGCATGAGTATTATTGCTCGAACAGCGGGCATTGGTCGCAACACTGAAGAACTGCAATGGGATCTCTCATATTTAATGCAACTTTGGCTCGCAATTGACGGCGCAGCCAAAGAAAACAAAGCGCCCATATTGATTTATCTTGAATCAAGCTTAGTCATACGCGCTATTCGTGATTATTTTTCACCTGATATTGGTGAAATCTTAATTGATACCGATGATATTGCTGACCAAGCCTCTGCGTTTATGAGCGTTGTCATGCCCGACAATGTGCAACGCGTCAAACGCTACAGTGATGATGTACCCTTATTTTCTCGTTTTCAAATTGAGCACCAAATTGAGACGGCCTATTCTCGTCATGTGCACTTGCCATCAGGTGGCTCAATCGTTATTGATCACACTGAAGCGTTAGTCGCCATAGATGTCAACTCTGCGCGATCAACCCGTGGCGCTGACATTGAAGAAACAGCAACACGTACAAACCTAGAAGCAGCTGAAGAAGCCGCGCGTCAGTTACGTTTGCGCGATTTGGGCGGTCTCATTGTGATCGATTTTATCGACATGGAAGACAGCAAAAATCAGCGTGCGGTTGAAAATCGTCTGCGCGACGCGCTGCATGTCGACCGTGCTCGCGTACAAATGGGCAAAATATCTCGTTTTGGTCTAATGGAATTGTCACGCCAGCGCTTGCGCCCTGCCCTAAATGAAGGCTCACATATTACGTGCCCCCGCTGTAACGGAACAGGTGTGGTGCGCGATGCTGAGTCAAGTGCATTAAACGTTTTACGTTTGTTGCAAGAAGAGGCCATGAAAGAAAATACGGCTGCTGTGCATGCTCAAGTGCCCGTCGAAGTCGCTACATTTTTGTTAAATGAAAAACGCGCTGATATCACTAAAATTGAAACGCGCCTTAAAGTTAACTTAATTTTAATTCCTAATAAGTACATTGAAACGCCTCACCATGTAATTGAGCGGCTTAAGCATGACGACCCTCGACTTGAAGATATTAAATCAAGCTTTGACCGGGTCGAGGCGCCCGCAACCGATATGGCCTGGGCTCCAAAAGAAGAAGTGCTGCGTGTTAAACCTGAAGCACTTGTAAAGGGTGTTAACCCAGAACAACCTGCACCCCCTTCAACCCAATCAAGACAGCAAGCAGCCTTAACGACCCCGCCAAGCTTATTCAAACGTTTATTCGGTTGGTTGTTCAGCTCAACACCTGAAAGCAAACCCGTTATCGCGACACCTGAAAGCCGTCCAGCGCGTCAAAGCAACAGCTCAAACCGCAACGATCGCACAAACAACCCGCGTAACAGTCGTAACAACAACAATCGTAATCGTCGTGACAACCCCGCTGATCAACGTACAGCATCGGGTCAAACGAACAAAAGCGAAGACGTTGTTCAACAAAAGGCAAGTTCTATCTTAACGGCCAATGCTGACACCTCAACGGCGTCAACAACGACACCCACGTCATCTTCTGACGAAACGCAATCACGTAATAGCCGTAATCGCCGTGGCCGTAGTCGTACACGTAAAGATGAAAACCCAACCGATCAAGTTGAACAAACCATTCAAATTGATCAACCTGCACTTTTACCAGAAGTGCCAGCACCCCTGTTGCAAGGTGATGACAACGTAACCCCAATCTTGAATGGCGAAACAGTTGATGGCACTGATACATCTGATTCAGACCGCCCACGCCGTCGCGGTCGCCGCGGTCGTCGCGGTCGTAGAACAGGTGATTCGGTTAATTCACTGGTCAGTGACCAAGCTGAAGATTTGAATGCTGATTTGAATGCTGAAGCGACTGCTGAAGCAAGTGCTGAATCAAGCACTGAAGTGAGTGCTGAAGTGAGTGCTCAAGTGGTTGCTCAAGTACATGAAAATGAGCCCGTCACACAAGCAACAACTTTTACCGAGCCTTCTCATCAAGCACCTGAGGCTGTTCTCGCTTCAGCTAACAAAGTGCTTGAATCGTCGCAAGAAACGATACAAGCAACGGGTCTGGTTCATACTCAGGTTACAACACAATTACCTTTGCACACACCTTCGCCAGTTATCATTCAAGAAGCGTCAACCTTGCAACCCCCTGCTTCCACGCCATCAACTGCGACGATTGCAACCATTGCAACCATTGACCACGATGTCGTCATGCAAACGATCAGCGAACAGTTTGCACAAGATGCCATAGCAGCTGTGAGCACCATGGCACCGCACACAACAGCATCGGGCGCAGAACGTTTAGCCACCAAATCACTTGACCGTGACGCGTTGCATTCAGTCGTCAGTGCAGTCGGTTTGCAGTGGGTTGAAAGCAACCCTGACAGCGTCACCACAGCTCACGCTGCGGCGCAAACAGCACAAAGCGCCCCACGTTATGGTCGTGAGCCTAAGGTTGTGGCTGCCGTGTCAACGGCTGAACTTAAGCAGGTTGAAACCCAAGCTAATTAATCTGCAGTCAATCTGCAGTCATTTAAAAACCCCAGTCATATAAGAATATGCTGGGGTTTTTTAATACTTATTAAAAATGGAATGTAAATGCAAGCAAACTTTTAGACTGCTAATGCTTCAACCGATTGATTTGTTAACAAAGCAATGAGATGTGCAATTTCATCTTTAAGTTGGCGGCGATTAACCACCATATCTATTGCACCGGTGTTAAGCAAAAACTCGGCGCGCTGAAACCCAACAGGTAATTTTTCGCGAACGGTTTGTTCAATAACCCGAGGGCCTGCAAAACCAATTAAAGCTTTAGGCTCAGCAATTACCACGTCGCCCACAAAAGCAAAACTGGCCGAAACACCGCCCATAGTCGGGTCAGTTAAAACACTGATAAAGGGTAAGCCCTTTTGTGAAAGCTGAGTCAACATCGCATTGGTTTTAGCCATTTGCAGAAGTGAAAACAAGCTTTCTTGCATACGCGCACCACCAGAAGCCGCCACACAAACGAAAGCACTTCGGTGTTCAATTGCCGCTTTCACGCCGCGGACAAAACGCTCGCCCACCACTGAACCCATTGAGCCACCCATAAACTGAAACTCAAACGCTGAAACAACGCAAGAGAGACCTTGAATAGTGCCGCGAACACTGATTAAGGCGTCTGTTTCGCCGGTTTCTTTAATAGCCTCTTGCAGGCGCTCAGGGTATTTGCGCGAATCGCGAAATTTTAAAGGATCGAGCGATCGGGTTTCAACACCGAGTTCAACACGCCCTTCACGGTCAAGCAAAGAATCAATACGGGCGCGAGCACTAATACGCATGTGATGATCGCACTTGGGGCAAACATGCAAATTTGCAGTTAAATCTTCTTTGTACAGAACTGACTCACACGACGGGCATTTAACCCACAAGCCTTCAGGTACACGACGAGCGTTAGAGTCAGAAGCTTTATTAATTCGGGGTAAGCCTATTTTTTCTAACCAACTCATGTTGTTTGCCCAACATCATCATGATGCTCTGCAGTCAAAACCAGCCCTTGATGGATGGTTGATAACCACTGGGCACCTGCCGCTGCGGCAGCGTCTGTTTGTTGATCGACCGGTAAACCGTGAGCGGCTTGGTTCATCACTTCTATTAATTTTGTGCCAATAACGACTGCATCAGCCATACCCGCAATACGTTGAGCACTTTGCACATCACGTATGCCGAAACCAACACCGACAGGAATATTTACGTACTGGCGAATCAGTTCAAGCTTTTCAGCGACTTGATTGGTGTCAAGGTGGCCAGCACCTGTGATGCCATTTAATGAAACATAATAAACATAACCGCGCACAACGTTTGCGACCGACATGATTCGCGCTTTTGTTGAAGTGGGTGCTAACAAGAAAATAAGTGCAATGCCGTTTTCTTCGAGAAGTGCTGAAAAGATTTCAACTTCCTCTGGTGGATAGTCAACAACCAAGACGCCGTCAACGCCCGCTTGAACTGCCCTTTTAACGAATGCTGCTTGCCCCATTCGTTCAATGGGGTTTGCATAACCCATCAGAACAACGGGTGTAGTTTGGTCATTTTGGCGAAATTGCGCCACCATATCAAGCACTTTACTTAAACCGACCCCTTGCGAAATGGCATGCTCAGCCGCTTTCTGAATGACGGGACCATCGGCCATCGGGTCTGAAAAAGGCACCCCCAGTTCAATGATATCGGCACCTGCTTGAACCAACGCATGCATGATGGGTACAGTTGACGAGGCAAGTGGGTTAGCCGCTGAAATATACGGGATGAGCGCTGCTCGACCCACGCTTTTTAGCTGCTTAAATGTCACATCAATACGACTATTTTGAGACATACAGGTAACCTTAAAGAGTTAAACCTGAAACTCGAGCAACGGTATTTATATCTTTATCACCTCGCCCTGAGAGGTTAATTAAAATAATGCGATCTTTACCAAGCGTAGGCGCCAAACGCGCCGCGTGAGCTAAAGCATGCGCCGTTTCTAGTGCAGGAATGATGCCTTCAATGAGACAACAATCATGAAAAGATTTAAGTGCCTCGTCGTCAGTTACGCTTGTGTACGTTGCACGACCCATATCTTTTAACCAAGCGTGTTCAGGACCTACACCGGGGTAATCAAGACCCGCCGAAACCGAATGCGTTTCTTGAACCTGACCATCTTCATTTTGTATGACGTAGGTGCGGTTGCCATGCAATACACCTACTTTGCCACCGGTCAAAGAGGCCGCATGACGACCTGTTTCAATGCCATCACCACCCGCTTCAACACCAACAAGTTTGACATCATCAAACCTTAAGTAGGGGTGAAAAATACCCATAGCATTTGAACCGCCGCCCACACAAGCCAAAACATAGTCTGGCTGACGGCCAGCATACAAAGGCATTTGTTCAATTGACTCTTCACCAATGACGCTATGGAAATCACGCACCATCATAGGGTAGGGGTGTGGCCCAGCAACCGTGCCAATGATGTAGAACGTATCGTCAACGTTGGTAACCCAATCACGTAACGCCTCATTTAAAGCATCTTTTAATGTTTTTGAACCCGACTCAACTGGCACCACTGTTGCGCCCAAGAGTTTCATACGAAAGACATTGGGTGCTTGACGTTTAATGTCTTCACTACCCATATAAATCACACATTCCATACCGTAACGTGCACAGACTGTGGCCGTGGCTACGCCATGTTGACCCGCACCTGTTTCAGCGATGATGCGTTTTTTGCCCATGCGCCGAGCAAGCATGGCTTGCCCTAAACTGTTGTTTATTTTATGAGCGCCGGTATGATTAAGGTCTTCTCGTTTAAACCAGATTTGAGCGCCACCCAACATTTCTGACCATCGACGGGCGTGGTAAACCGGCGTTGGGCGACCGACAAAATGTTTGAGCTCGCTATGAAACTCAGCCATAAATTCAGGGTCGGTTTGCGACACGGCATACGCTTGACGAAGTTCGTCTAGAGCATGCATTAGGGTTTCGGCCACAAAAATGCCGCCATAAGGACCATAATGGCCCGCCGCATCAGGAAAATCGTACGGTTTCAAGGCTAATGCCTCCAGGTTACAAAAGCTGATTAGGGTTGAACCAGCTTAATTAGTATGATGCATTTTACCAGTCATACTGTGTGTACTCAATGTCGGCGAACAGACTCAACCCCTGGCACTTCTTGCAAAGCGGTCAGCATACGTTGCAAGTCGTCACCGTGACTGATTTCAACGGTAAAAATCATATTAGCTAATGAACCCTTGCTTTGCGTATTGACACCCACCACGTTCATTTTTAAACGCGCAAATACTTCAGATAAATCTCGCAACAAGCCAGATCGATCTTGAGCAAATACAACAATATCGACAGGGTACATTGTGTCAATCGTTTGACCCCACGACACGTCAATAACTCGTTCAGATTGACTTTGCATCAACGCAACAAAACTGGGGCAATCAACACGATGTATCGATACCCCTCGACCCCGCGTGACAAACCCCTTAATTAAGTCTGGCGGAGCGGGCCGGCAACAACGTGCCAATTGTGTCAATAGAGAACCGACCCCGACCACCAATACCCCAGATGAAGCGTTTTGGTGATGACGGTCATGTCTGGGGCTCAAGTGAATCAATGACTCAGGCGTCATGGGCTCAGGTTCGATCGCAAGCCTAAAAGCTGTGTCAATAAGCCTTACACTGAAGTCATCTTTGGCAACCGCCACAAACAAATCTTCTGCCTGGGCAAAACCCAATTGTTCAGCCAACTGTTCAAGGTTAATGGCTGTTTTACCTAATCGCTGTAGTTCTTTTTCAACGAGTGCTTGGCCTTGTATGATGCGCTGCTGCAATTCAATGGCGTTGAACCAAGCGCGTACTTTGGCTCGCGCTCGGAGGCTTGCCAAATAGCCCAATTGGGGGTTGATCCAGTCGCGTGAAGGCCCACCTGATTTTGTAGAAATAATTTCGACGGTTTGCCCTGTTTGCAAACGCGTCTGTAAAGGCACCATTTGACCGTCAATTTTGGCACCCCGGCAGCGATGGCCCAGATCAGTGTGTAACTGATAGGCAAAATCAACTGGTGTGGCACCAATGGGTAACTCTATGACGCGCGCCATCGGAGACAACACATAAATATGTTCAGTGGGTACGGCCGCGGTATCTTGATGACCTGGGTCTGAAAGCGCGTCACGATTCCAAGCCAAAAGTTGGCGCATCCAAGCGAGGTCTTGGTGCTGGTCTTGGGTAACGGCTTGGCCACCCTTAGGGCCCGCTTCTTTGTATCGCCAATGCGCAGCCATACCAAACTCGGCATGCTCATGCATAGCACGTGTTCGAATTTGCACTTCAAAGGCACGCCCTTGCTTATCAGCCAATACGGTGTGCAGGGATCGATAGCCATTTGGTTTGGGACGCGCAATATAATCATCAAACTCTTGGCCTACGGGTGACCAAAGTTGATGTGCCAACGCCAAG
This sequence comes from Bordetella parapertussis, assembly GCA_945883615.1. Taxonomy (GTDB): domain Bacteria; phylum Pseudomonadota; class Gammaproteobacteria; order Burkholderiales; family Burkholderiaceae_B; genus Algicoccus; species Algicoccus parapertussis_A. The sequence goes on from CAMCYB010000006.1 coordinate 33,986, forward strand.
ACTTCATAACAATGTCGGTCTTCAGGCACGACAACGCGTAATGCCCGCAGATCATAGAGGTCACCGAAATCAAGATGCTTATGACGCATTTTGTTCCAGATACTAAATATGTGCTTGGGTCGACCTGTGACCTCAGCATCAATACCCATGTCAGCTAATGAAACCTGCAACTGCGCAATGGTTTCTTGAATAAAAGTTTCTCTCTCAACACGCTTTTCTTCAAGTTGCTTAGCAATTTTTTTATATGTTTGTGGCTCGGTAAACCTAAAAGCAAGGTCTTCGATTTCCCATTTAATTTGCCAAATTCCTAACCGACTAGCCAGAGGCGCATAAAGTTCAAGCGTTTCTTGGGCTAAAGCGAGATCGCAAGGCACTTTAGACGCAGCATGCCAACGCAGAGTCTGAAGTCTTGACGCTAAACGAATAAGAACAATACGCAAATCGACGGCCATTGCTAACAACATTTTTCGAAGCATCTCTTTTTGAGAGGCAACATCGGCCTTTTCTTGAGGCTGGGCTTCGCGAGTGAGGTGTGCCAACCTTACTAATGCATGGGTGCCTTGAACTAAGTGGGCAACTTCTTTGCCGTAATCACGTGCTAACTGATCATTTTGATGCAATTGCGCAAGGGGTAATGCCATCAGCAAAGCCGCTGCACGTGACAGACCATCAGCTTGAAACTCAGCCAAGATCAGTGCTGTATACAAAGCATGATGCAATGCCGACTGTTGCTCAGGTTGTGCGAGCGGGTTCGATTGATTCAGCGATTCAGGCTCAGATGAAAGCGTTGATGTAGATTGCGATGCGGGCTTAGCCGCTTGCGCTTCATCACTGTCAAAAAAAAGATTTTGTAAAACTTTCTTAACCAAGTCGTACTGATCAGGTGGCAGGTGCGCAAGCACCCTTTCACTCAGTCGGGTTATATCGACAGAGTGAGTTTGAAAAGCCTGTTCGTTTTGAGCAATCATGTTGTATGAGATGCAGGGTGTTAACCATGCATAACAAACATGGTTAATTTAAGTATTAAACGGCGGCAGTCACGACGATTTCAACTTTGTAGTCAGCATGAGCGAGGCGTGCTTCGATGGTGGCTCGGGGGGGGGCATTACCATCGGCGACCCAGTCGTCCCACGCTTTGTTCATGCCATCAAACTCTTTCATATTGGCCACAAAAATTTGTGTCATCAAAATACGCGATTTGTTACTCCCCGCTTCAGCCAAGAGTTTGTCTATCGTGCTTAAAATTTGAGCTGTTTGACCTGCAATATCTTGAGACACATCATCTGCGACTTGACCGGCCAAATAGGCAACACCGTTATATACAGCCATGTCAGACAATCTTTTACCTACATTAACGCGCTTAATAACTTGCATGATATTTCCTCTTAAAGTTACTACTTAATTATGCCGCAGGCAAATCAAAAACCTGTCGCAAGTATGCCAAATACGTAGCATCATCACACATTGTTTTTTCAGGGGCATCTGACACTTTAGCAACAGGCTGATCGTTGCAACGTACCATTTTCATTACAATTTGTAATGGTTCAGGCCCCAAATCATTTGTGAGATTTGTACCAATTCCGAAAGAAAGGTGACAACGTCCAGAAAATCGATGTGCAATTTCGATGGCTAGGGGAAATGTCAACGCGTCAGAAAACACCAGGGTTTTTGAGTGCGGCAATACGCGATTTGCTTTGTAGTGCTCGAGCATGCGTTCACCCCAAATAAAGGGGTCGCCTGAGTCGTGACGCGCGCCATCAAACAATTTACAAAAGTACATATCAAAGTCACGTAAAAATGCATCAAGGCCGTACACGTCTGACAGTGCTATGCCTAAATCACCCCGATATTCTTTTGCCCAAATCTCTAATGCAAACACTTGAGAGTCACGTAAACGCGGGCCTAAAGCTTGACACGCCTGAAGGTATTCGTGGCCCATGGTACCCAATGGCGTAACGTTATGACGCTTAGCTAAAAGAACGTTGCTTGTACCAGCAAAGTTGTGCCCCATTGTTTTAATTAGGGTCGTCACAACTTCTTCATGCCAAGTAGACGAAAAACGACGGCGCGTACCATATTCGGCCACTCTAAAAGAAGCCAAATCAGTCGCATCAGCCACGAGCTTGATTTTTTCAGTTAGGCGTCGTCGCCCTTCATCAAGCACCAACCGGTTTGACTCAGTACGAAAAAACACCTCATTCACAATCGCTAAAACGGGTATTTCAAACAAAATGGTGTGTAACCACGGCCCTTTGACAACAATTGATATTTCGCCAGGCAATTCACCTTGTGTGACCTGAATGCATTTTTCAGGTAAGTGAAAAAGTTCTAAAAAGTCAATAAAGTCACTTTTTAAAAACCTTAAGGTACGTAAATAAACAAGCTCTTCAGAAGTAAACCTAAGCTTGCAAAGCGCTTTAATTTCATCGCGAATTTCATCCGCCAAGGGAAATAAATTTACATTTGGCGTGCGGCATTTGAACCGGTATTCGACTTGTGCCGCCGGAAAATGATGCAAAACAACTTGCATCATGCTGAATTTGTAGAGGTCGGTGTCTAGTAGAGAGTTAATAATCATTTAATTTCCAACAACATACTAAAACATAGCACACGCTTTAACACTTTTGGGGGCATTGCTAAATTTGCAGAACTAAACGGGTAAAATACAATGAATATTTTTTTTGAAAGTGAACTGCAATGACCCACGTCGTGACCGAAAGCTGTATTAAATGCAAATTTACTGACTGCGTTGACGTTTGTCCGGTCGATTGTTTTCGCGAAGGGCCAAATTTTTTAGTGATTGACCCCGACGAGTGCATTGATTGTGCCGTTTGCATTCCTGAATGCCCAGCCAATGCCATTTTTGCTGAAGAAGATGTCCCCGCAGACCAAATCGCATTTATCGCACTAAATGCTGAGTTAACACCCCGGTTTGCGAGCATTACACGAACCAAAGCCCCTTTACCTGAGGCTGACAAATGGAATGGTGTGGCTGACAAACTTCAATATCTTGAAAAATAGTCTCATTAGTGACTGGCTCCTCTAACTCAATCAACGTGCAACACATTCCAGATTCTCAACCTCTTGAGACCAAATACACTTGCGAAACCATTACCAAACGTACGGTTTGGTTAAAAGATCGCTTGTTTTCTGTTCAAACAACACGACATGCAGCATTCAGTTACGTACCGGGTCAATTTGCCCGTATTGGGCTTAAGTCTCAGCCTGACCTCGCTGAGCCCGACGTATGGCGTGCTTACTCAATGGTTACGCCACCACAAGAGCCTGAACTTGAGTTTTATTGTGTAGTGGTACCAGATGGTCAATTTAGCCCTTTACTTTTGCAACAACAAATCGGTGACCACATTTGGGTTGAGCGTCAAGCCTTTGGTTTTTTAACCCTCGACCGTTTCACCTCGGCCGACACGCTTTGGCTCATTGCAACGGGCACGGGCATTTCAGCTTTTTTACCCATGCTCAAAGTCGCTGAAATCTGGCAAAAATTCAAAACCGTTATATTGGTACATGGTGTGCGGCAGCCTGACGAGTTGGCTTACCGTGAACAAATCGAAACACTTGTTCAGCATCGAAAAAAAATGCCGGGTGGTCAGCTTAAATATTTACCTGTCTGTTCGCAATCTAAACTAAACGGCCCAAGTCGTATTACAACTCTTTATGAAACCAATCAACTCGCAGAGCGGGTTAATGAACCCCTAAACCCTACTCAATCTCGCATCATGTTATGCGGCAACCCTGCTATGGTGACCGACATGCGTAGTTTGTTATCTTTAGACGGTTTTGCCGCTGGTCGACGTGGCGTATTGGGTACGCTTGCGGTTGAAAATTATTGGTGACTGTCGCCGTCGGCGTGAAATAACTACCCTTAAACCATAGTGTTTATTTGCTGCTTTTAAATATAATTTTGCCACTTTCTCTCGTTGATCAAATTGATGCGTTACTGCCGCAGACCCAATGCACAAAATGCGGGTTTAATGGCTGTCGACCCTATGCAGAAGCGCTGGCAGCCGGCTTAAGCAAGCCCAACCGTTGCCCACCAGGTGGCGAGCAAGGCATGTTGCGCTTATCTCAATTACTTCATGCACAACCCGAACCGATTGACCCCAGTTGTGGTCAAGTCGGGGTATTTAAAATTGCTGTGATTGACGAAGCCCACTGCATTGGTTGCACCCTTTGCATTGTCGCCTGTCCTGTTGATGCCATTGTTGGCGCTAATAAGCGTATGCATACTGTTATCGCAGACGCTTGTACGGGCTGCGAACTTTGCTTGCCCCCCTGCCCTGTTGATTGTATTGAGATGGTGATAGCACCCGTTAAATTAGACTGGACACCCGCACGCGCCCAACTCGCTCGACAACGCTATTTGACGCGTAATGCCCGTTTAGACCGTCACACCGCCGTTGCTACTACCCCAACTGTTTCAAATACTTTAAGTAAAGAAAGTATTTTGGAAAACGTGATGGCTCGTGTAAAAGCGCGACGTGCAAAACAAACAGATTCACCTGAACCTTAAGTGTTTTTGTATGGGTCAATTAATTTGGAAGCAATCATATGAACGCACATAAAAGGGCGCAAATATTTGCGCGGTTTGAGGCAGCAAACCCAGCACCTAAAACTGAACTTCAGTATCAATCAACATTTCAACTGTTAATTGCAGTTATTTTGTCTGCTCAAGCCACCGATAAGTCAGTTAATAAAGCAACAGAGCCTTTATTTGCGGCCCATGGTACGCCTGAAGACCTTTTTAAGCTGGGTGTCAAAAAAATTGAAAAAGCGATTCAAACCATTGGTCTGTATCGAACTAAGGCTAAAAATGTTTGGGCGACGTGTCAAATTTTGCTTGAAGAACATCAAGGTGTCGTTCCTGAAGACCGTGAAGCGTTAGAACGATTGCCTGGTGTCGGCAGAAAAACAGCTAATGTGGTTTTAAATACAGCATTTGGTTGGCCCACCATAGCCGTCGATACCCATATTTTTAGGGTTTCAAATCGCACCAAAATTGCACATGGCAAAGATGTTTTAGCCGTTGAGCGAGGCTTAGAAAAATTTGTACCAAATGAATACAAATTAAACGCCCATCATTGGCTTATTTTACATGGCCGCTATGTCTGTAAAGCCTCGACACCGCAATGCCACCTCTGTCGTATTGCTGATTTGTGTGAATACAAACCCAAAACTCAAGTCTGATTTTATGTGTAAATGATGGCGGCCAAGTTAGGCTGTTAGAATCAAAATACGTTGTTTATTGATAAAATGAAAATGAACATATTCAATACTAAAGAGACGCCAATATATGACTTCACGTACCCACATTCACAAACTGCACGTTGCAACGCCTTTAAAACAATTTATTGAATCAGAGGTTTTGCCTGGAACTGGCATTGATGCTTTGGCCTTTTGGCAAGGTTTCAACGATATGGTTTTAGATCTTGCCCCTAAAAATTTAAAATTACTCGCTGAACGCGATCAGTTGCAAACCGAGCTTGATGGCTGGCACAGCACACACCCAGGCCCAGTTAAAGATGCTGAGGCTTACAAAGCGTTTTTAGAATCTATAGGCTATTTAGTGCCAGTGCCTGACAAGGTTCAAGCCACGACAGCACATGTTGATGCTGAACTGGCCATTCAAGCGGGCCCGCAGCTTGTTGTTCCCATTTTAAATGCACGTTATGCCTTGAACGCAGCAAATGCGCGTTGGGGTTCTTTGTACGACGCGCTGTATGGCACTGACGCCTTGCCAGAAGAAAACGGCTGTGAGCGCAGCGGGGGTTATAACCCAAAGCGCGGTGCTCAAGTTATTGCGTTTGCGCGTCAATTTCTAGATGAGTCAGCCCCCCTCGTTTCGGGTTCGCATAGCGATGCCACGGCATACCGTATTAACTCAGGTGTTTTAAACATCACCTTAAAAAATGGTCAAACTACCACCTTAAAAGACAGCATGCAATTCGTAGGCTTTCAAGGTCAAGATCAATCACCTTCAGCTATTTTATTAGTGAATAACGGTTTACATATCGACATCATTATTGACCCAAGCACGGCAATCGGCAAAACCGATGCGGCGGGTGTTAGTGATGTGGTGCTTGAATCAGCCTTATCAACTATTCTTGACTTAGAAGATTCGGTGGCCGCAGTCGATGCAGATGACAAAATTTTGGCGTATCGCAACTGGTTAGGTATTTTGAACGGCTCTTTAAAAGAGAACATATCAAAAGGTGGCAAAACCACCACTCGTCAACTTAATAATGACCGCCTTTATACGGCACCAAATGGCGGTGAAGTGCGCTTACATGGTCGTTCATTGATGTTTTTGCGTAACGTGGGTCACCTTATGACCAACCCTGCTGTGTTGTATGACGCTGCAGATGGCACCCAAAAAGAAATTCCTGAAGGCATATTAGACGCGATTGTCACCACCACTATCGCCCTACATGATCTAAAAGGCCAAAACAAAACGGCTGATGGTCAGCCCTTACGCAATAGTCGTACAGGTAGTGTTTATATTGTTAAACCTAAAATGCATGGCCCTAAAGAAGTGGCGTTCGCCTCTGAGCTATTTGGTCGTGTCGAGAAACTCGTGGGGCTACCTGATAGCACCGTCAAACTTGGCATTATGGACGAAGAGCGTCGTACCAGTGTCAATTTGAAAGCATGCATTGATGCGGCCAAAAGCCGAGTTGCTTTCATCAACACGGGCTTCTTAGACCGTACGGGTGACGAAATGCATACTGCTATGCATGCTGGCCCCATGATTCGCAAAGGCGATATGAAAGCCAGCGCTTGGATACAATCTTACGAACGTAACAACGTCTTAGTTGGTTTGTCTTGCGGTCTACGCGGTAAGGCCCAAATTGGTAAAGGTATGTGGGCTATGCCTGACCTCATGGCTGATATGCTTAAGCAAAAAATTGCCCATCCTAAAGCCGGTGCCAATACGGCTTGGGTACCGAGCCCCACCGCTGCAACGTTACATGCTTTGCATTATCACCAAGTTAATGTGACAGAGGTTCAAAAAGAACTTGAAAAAATTGACGCCTCAGCTGAACGTGCCAACCTGCTTGGCGGCCTTTTAACTGTTCCAGTGGCCACCGATACCGGCTGGTCTGCGCAAGAAAAACAACAAGAACTTGATAACAATATTCAAGGCATCTTGGGTTACGTGGTGCGCTGGGTTGACCAAGGAGTGGGTTGTTCAAAAGTGCCAGATATTCATAACGTCGGTTTAATGGAAGATCGCGCCACCTTGCGTATTTCAAGCCAGCACGTAGCTAACTGGTTACGTCATGGCATTGTCAATGAGGCTCAAGTTCGTGAAACCTTTGAACGCATGGCTGCTGTGGTTGACGGTCAAAATGCGGGCGACCCACTTTACAAACCGATGGCACCTCATTTTGATCAATCAATGGCCTATCAGGCGGCATGCGACTTGGTCTTTAAGGGCGAAGCACAACCAAGCGGTTATACCGAACCACTTTTACATGCATGGCGTTTAAAGGTAAAAGCCCACGCTTAACCCGCTTTAATTCACGTCATTAAAAGCGATACGCCCCATGGGCATATCGCTTTTTTTCCGCCCCCCCCTCCTGCTTTTATGAACCCTTACTGAGCTAAATATTCAGAGAAGATGGGTGTAGCTCTATATATCTAAAAATTATATAAAATAAGTAAATATGTAGTATTAATATCTAAGAAGATCACCTACTATTGATTTTTACAACAAATTTTTGAATGTGAATTTACAGCCATCATGAAAAAAACACTTATTGCTCAATTTTCCTCACTCGTAACTGTCTGGGCACTTTCTTTTAATGTTTCGGCTGCTCAGCCCTTACTCAGCCCTAGTGAATTACAAGCACAGTCAAATAATGTTGCCGTTCGCATTATTGACATTCGTGACCCTAAATCCTATGCAGCGAGTCATATCGAGGGTTCTGTGAATGCCCCATACGGCAAGTGGCGCGGTGCAGCGAGCAACCCTGGCGAATTACCTGAAATAAAAAAATTGACTGCTCTGGTACAAAGTTTAGGTTTAACGCCTGACACCCATGCCGTGATCGTTTCAAGTGGTGCAGATGCTACAGATTTTGGTGCCTCAGCCCGCGTTTACTGGACATTAAAAACATTAGGCTTACAACAGTTGTCGATCTTAAATGGCGGGGTTAAGGGTTGGCAACAAGCCGGTTTTACAGTTGACGCTTCGCCTGTAACGGTTGCGCCAAGCCAATTTGTGCCGACAATTGATGCGCGCTATTTGGTGAACCGAAGTGAGTTGATTCAAGATATAAAAGCAAATAAAGCCCTTTTAGTTGATGCTCGCCCAGCTGAATTTTTCAATGGCGACACCCGCCATGCTGTCGCCAAACTACCGGGTTCTATTGAAGGAGCAATCAACGTTGAGCACTCGACTTGGTTTAAACCAGGCACCAGTGAAGTGATCAACGCCAACGAAGCAAAAAGTGTTGCTGCAAAATATAATCTAGAGCAACCCAACCAAGAAATTGTATCGTTCTGCAATACCGGTCATTGGGCTGCAACAAATTGGTTTGTCTTGTCGGAACTGGTTGGTGATCAAAACGTTAAGCTCTATGCTGGCTCAATGGTTGACTGGGCTCAAGCACCTGAAGCGTTACCCATGCAAAACGTACCCAATCGTTTTAAGCAAATTTATATTGATGCAAAAATTTGGTTTGCAACTCTCTAAAAAATGAAACGAACACCTTTAGCGGTTTTAATAACCGCTTTTTTTATATTCTTAATTTGGTCTGTATCAGCCCGCCAAGGTATTTTGTTTTTAATTGGTGTCGGCATGGGGGCAGCCTTAGCGGGTGCCCGATTTGGTTTTACGACGGGCTGGCGTCAACTGATTGAAAACCGTGACCCACGTGGTGTAGCAGGTCAGCTATTATTATTGGGTATTGCTGCCCTCTTAGCTATACCGTTGCTTGGGCATTTTCCAGAACTTAATGCTGCATTGGGGCCACCGAGTATCAGTTTATTAGTGGGTGCTTTCGTATTTGGTTTAACCATGCAAATAGCCGACGGCTGTGGCTCAGGTACGTTATATAAAGCAGGCTTGGGTATGCCCCTTAACTTGGGTATTTTGCCCTTGTTTGCCGTAGGTAGCTTTCTGGGCTCTGTGCACTTGGGGCATTGATTAGAGCTGGGTCAAACAGAACCCGTCAGCTTGGTCGCCAACTTAGGCACAACCCAAGCGTTGGCGGTAACGTTGGCAGCTTTAATGTTGACGGCTTTAGGCGTAAGGTTTTGGGTGGGACCTAAGCAAACCTGGTGGGATCGTAAATGGGTTTGGGGTGCAGTCATTTTAGCCATTCTTGCTACGATAAACCTTATCATAGCCGGTCAACCTTGGGGAATTGTTTATGGGTTCGGGCTTTGGGCAGCTAAAGTCGCGCATGCCACCGGTTTATTTGACCCAACTGGCAACATGTTTTGGGGCCAACCGGGTAATACGCTCAGGCTCACGCAAGTCGTCTTTCTTGATGTCACCTCAATTACAAATATTGGCATTCTAAGTGGTGCATTGTGGATCAGTGCAAAAGCCAATCAAGTTAGTCAACCCTTAACAGGTCAGCAATGGGTTATCGGTTTATTGGCTGGTTTTTTAATGGGCTACAGCTCAAGGCTTGCATTTGGTTGCAACATTGGCGCCATGCTTAGTGGTGTGTCAACGGGCAGCCTTCACGGTTGGATATGGATTCCTCTGGCCTTTGTGGGCACCTATTTTGGTGTGCGTCTTAGACGCCACTATAAATTTTGAAAAATCTCAACATGACTTTAGCGAAAAAACTTCAAGTCGTTTTCTGGTTAAGCTTGATCGGCTTCCTTGGGTGGGACTGGTATCAGTCTGATAAGGTTGATTTTAGACTTGACCCACCAGTCATTGCGGCAGGGTCTGGTCAAACCTCAACAGGTGGCCACTGTTCGATGGCTAAATAATTGCCAGGAAGTTAAATACTGTGGTGTCTTGCCAACCCTAATCGACTGAGATAGCTGGGCTCTCTTTAAAACTTTTGCGGACGCAATACCGATACCGAAGAAAAGTACAATGTTATTCCGTAATTTTTGCCATATTGTTCGAGTACTTGTTGAGCGATATTGTCTGCGATGTGTTCGTCTGCAATCACCTCCATACGAATGGTACGGTCAGCTTCCCATGTGCCTTCTCGCACACCGCTATGACCGCCCCCCCGCACATCAACCACGGTAAACCCTGCTGCCCCTAATTTTTGAACATCTTTTATTAAAAGCTTTTCTAAATTAGCCTCAGCGATGATAACCAATAACGATTTAGGGTGTTTAACAAGACTCACGGGGTGACCTTTATTTAAAGTATTAACGAATATTCGCTTAATTCATTGCAATAATTATGTACTATCGGGGTTTCTTGAGGGTGGGAGCCTTACATAAGCTACCGTTACAGCATAATTTAATTAATATGAACCACCTTAAAATATTTGCTAATACATTTCTATTTTCTTTCTTTATTTTTTATGAGACTGTTCATGCGAATGCGTCTAACAACACAAAATCTACTGATTCTAAGGTTTAGCCATTGAGTCACTACACGATATTGCAAACACTGAATGCAACTTTACTGGCTAGTAAAAGTGCCACTCAGGCATTACAAGAATGGTGCGATAACCACCACATTGCGAGCCCTGCGAAAATACGCGCAGTAAAAGATACTCATATTTTTAAAACGGCTTCAGACGAGATACGTCACATTTTAAAAGTATCGCACGATGAAAAAATAGGGTACAGAAGTGTGCAACTATTTTGTGGTGAATATGTGCTGTCTGAAGCTGACAACTGGTATGTACCGTCTCGCTTAACTGAGGAAATGAACGATTTATTAAATAATTCAGAAACACCTTTTGGTTTGGCTGTGCAGTCGCTTAATTTTCATCGCCGAACTGATGAAGTGTTAATGCTTTGGCAGCCAATGAGCACAAATGGGGATCAAAAAACGAAAAGTATTGACCCTCACCTCAAACCGCCTGTCATACCTGAACAAGTGTTACAACACCAAGCCGTCTTAATGACTGATCAAAATGTACCTTTTAGTATTGTGATCGAGACTTACACTAAAAATATTTTTTTATTTAAATGAAGTAGATTGTGTGAACAGGTTGCTGTAAAAATCATCACGCCATAAAGCTAAGACGTGATCCAAAGACTCATTTGAATGTAGATCGGTATACCAATCACCACATTAAATGGGAACACAATACCAAGCGACAGCGTTATAGATAACCCTGCATTCGCTTGAGGAATGGCGATACGCATAGCTGTTGGTGCAGCAATGTAACTTGCACTGGCGGCTAACGTTGTGAAAATTGCGATGCCTCCTGCTGACAAGCCCAGCATATAGCCTACCAACATGCCGATCACGGCCAAACAGAGTGGCACTGAAATACCAAGCAGTAAAATTTTGAAACCATACTTTTTAACTTCGACCAAACGGCCACCAGCAACTAAGCCTAGTTCAAGCAAAAACAACGCCAATACACCCTTAAATGGGTCTATAAAGAACACCTTTATAGGTGCCGTGCCTTCGACACCGGCGATCGCTCCGATGAACAAGCCGCCCAACAAAAGCAAAACACTTTTACCAAAAATCACGTCATGCGTAATTGATTTCCAGCCACCTTGATTTGAAGGCGTTGCTTTGCTCGATATAGAACTGCCCCCACCCGCACTGTTGGCCAAACCTGCGCCTGCACTTAGAAAATGAGGTAACTCAGCGCGACGCTGCGCCGCACGTGCGAGCAATACACCGGCAACCAAACCAGGCGCTTCCATCACAGCAACCCAGAGCGGTGCATGTGATTCATAACTAATACCCAGCTTGTTCAATGTAGCTAAAACCACTGCAAACGTCACCACACTGACTGAACCAAAATGGGCTCCGATTGACGCACTATCAGCCCAATTGAATTTAGCGAACCTAAAAATAGGGTAGAGCAAAAGAGGAATTGCAAACGACAGCAAAGCTGCAGCCACAATTTCGGGTGCCAGAGAGGCGATAGGCTGTTTTGAGAGCTCAATACCCCCTTTTAAGCCAATGGCAAGGAGCAAATATATTGAAAGGGTTTCATATAATGCCTCGGGTAGTCGCAAATCAGAACCGACTAAACGAGCAAAAATTCCCAAGATAAAGAAAAGAATGACGACGTCAAAAACCATGTTGGCAAGATAGCAAAAAAGGGTGAAACGCAAGATTTAGATTTGAATATAACTTGAATATAAATTTTTGTTCAAATTTAAGAAACGATTAGAGGACGGTTACTTATTATGCGGGGCGTTAAAAAACAAAACTTACCTGAAAAAATATGCCCCGTTTGTGGCTTAAGTTTTGCTTGGCGAAAGAAGTGGGAAAAGGTTTGGCAAGATGTTAAGTATTGCTCAGAAAGATGCCAACGCTCTAAGCCAAAAGCAACATAAGTCTATTTTTCAATGCTGCTTTAACTTAATTTTGTGTTGTGTGTTGTGTGTTGTGTAATGTGTAATGTGTATTGTATAAGGTTTGTAAATGATTCAATCAATTGAAAAAGTTATCTATTGGTTTAGGCAAGACTTACGATTGCATGACAATATTGCGTTGCAAAAAGCACACGCTATGGCGAAAAATGTTTTGCATGTTACCCATCAATTAGCTGATGAACCGACCTTTTGGGGGTTTAAACGTCACAGCACAAATCGGCATCTTTTTAGACAGCAGGCCGTTGAAGGGTTGACACAAGCTTTACAACAACACAATCAAAAAATAGTCACTTTAAATGATGCCATACCAATCGCTATTGTTGATTTAGCTCGTCAGCACGACATTAAACATATTTTTTGTGAAACGCTGGAAACACCTGAAGAACTGCAACAAATCAAAGATTTAAAACTTGCTGGCATGATAGTTTTTGATTTTGTTCAATCATCGCTGTATGAAGACGATCAGCTTCCTTTTACTGTTGCGCAAACACCCGATATCTTTACGACATTTAGACAATCTGTTGAACAAAGTAACTCTTACAGAAAAAACCAGACTGTTCATAGACCCCTAGAAAGTGTCTTTTCACTCACGCAAAAGCCAAACCTTACATCGTTAAACCTCTCTCGTCTCACCCCAGTGCTTGATGACCGGTCATCATTTCCGTTTAATCAGTCAGAATGGTTTGGTGACGAGTTCACAGCGTTGCAGCATGTGTCGCGTTACTTTTCAAGCCAACTTCCTCAAACTTACAAGTTAACCCGCAATGCACTGACTGGCATTGATTACTCAACCCACTTTTCACCGTGGTTAGCTCAAGGTGCCTTATCGCCCCGAAAAATCCTACAAGCACTTAAAACACACGAAAAAGAATACGGTGCCAATGACAGCACCTACTGGATCAGTTTTGAGTTACTTTGGCGAGAGCACTTTAGGCTAATGGCCCGAAAGCACGGTGTTGCTCTCTTTAGAGAAAGCGGGTTAAAAAACAAGCACCAAAATAATGATCCCCACCCTTCTGCTCAATCACAACTATCACGCTCACCCTACCCACCGAAAACCGTCTCTAAAAACTTAGGTACGAACCGAAATACAGCAACCGATCACAATTTTGAACGTTGGCAAACAGGCCAAACAGATCACCCATTCATTAATGCGGCTATGAATGAGTTAGTGACAACAGGCTTTCTCTCAAATCGCTTGAGGCAAATTGTGGCAAGTTACGCAATTCATGATTTAGGTATTAATTGGCTTGCAGGTGCGGCATGGTTTGAGCACTGCCTGATTGATCATGATGTGCACAGCAATCAAGGTAACTGGGCCTATATTGCAGGCGTAGGCACTGACCCGCGGGGCGGTCGACGATTTAATACCGACAAACAAATGAAAGAATACGACCCTGATGGGTCATATCAAAAACGGTGGCAAGCATGACAACACTTCATCTGGTACTGGGTGACCAGCTCAATATTCAACATAGTCATTTTAAAAAGCCCGACCCAGACACCATTGTTGTCATGATGGAAGTGCGTCAAGAAACTGACTATGTGTTGCATCATGCGCAAAAGATCATCGCAATATTTGCAGCGATGCGTCATTTTGCGCAGACCTTAGAAATGGCAGGGCATCGTCTACATTATTTTAAAATTGATGACCCTCTCAATACGCACAACATCACCACTAACTTAGACTCTTTAATCAAGCAGTATCAAGTTACTAAAATGATTTATCAAGCCCCAGACGAATGGCGTTTAGATCAACAGCTTTCAGTCTATGCCCGTGAACATCATTTACCTGTTGAGATGATTGACACTGAACATTTCATCACCCAACGCGATGAAGCCCAGCATATATTTAAGGGTCGTAAGCAATGGTTGATGGAATTTTTTTACCGACAACTTCGCACTAAACATCAAGTACTGATGCAAGACAAAAAAACACCCGTTGACGGCCAGTGGAACTTTGATTTAGAAAACCGCAAACCTTGGCGAGGTAAACCTGACGTGCCGCCAGACCATCGATCAAAACACGACCACAGCGTTTTGTGGGCTGCGATTCAAAAGCAAGGTGTCAAATCATTCGGAAATCCTCAAGAAACTGACTTTAGGTGGCCTCTAAATCGTGCTGAAGCCTTGTTGCAACTTGAAGATTTCATCACGCAGCGCTTGGTAAATTATGGTGACTATCAAGATGCCATGACTCATTCAAATTGGCGCATGTTTCATGCCCTGATTTCTTTTTACTTAAATGTAAAAATGCTATCACCGTTAGAAGTGATAAAACGCGCCCAATATGCTTGGGAACATGAAAAGGCGCCCATTGCTGCCGTTGAAGGTTTTATTCGACAAATACTGGGTTGGCGCGAATACGTGCGCGGTATTTATTGGGCTCACATGCCTGATTACGTTGAATCGAATGCCTTGTCACATCATGTTGACCTGCCTAAATGGTTCTGGACTGGCGAAACAAAAATGAATTGTTTGGCTAAATCGGTCGGCCAATCACTTGAGCATGCTTATGCCCACCACATTCAGCGTTTGATGGTTATCGGTAATTTTGCATTGCTGGCTGGTATTAACCCACAGCAGGTGCATGCCTGGTATTTAGGGGTCTATATTGATGCTTTTGAGTGGGTGGAATTACCCAACACAGTAGGCATGAGCCAATATGCTGATCATGGCATCATGGCAACCAAACCTTATGTCAGCAGTGCCGCATACATTGATCGTATGAGTGATTACTGCAAAGGCTGTCACTACGACAAAAAAGTTAAAACGGGCGATCGTGCCTGCCCATTTAACGCTTTATATTGGCATTTTTATGACCGGCATCGCGCGTCATTTGAACGCAACCCACGCATTGGTATGGCTTATCGCCAACTCGAAAAAATGCCTGATGAAGTGCGACAAGCATTAAATTTTCAGGCCATATCAATGATTAAAAATATCGATAATCTGTAAAGCAAAAAAAATATTACGACCTAATGCTTGATTACCTTTTCAACACGAATATTCAAACCGTTAAACCCGTCAAATAAGTCAAAGCAGTCAAAGCAGTCAAAGCAGTCAAAGCAGTCAAAGCAGTCAAAGCAGTCAAAGCAGTCAAAGCAGTCAAAGCAGTCAAAGCAGTCAAAGCAGTCAAAGCAGTCAATCAGATTGTTTTTTGATATTTTTTTGTACACCCACATTTATCTACATAATGAAAGCGACAACCAAATGAGTCTAGAACGCCCAAGCGACATTGCCTTAAATGTTCTCAATGAGCCATTGGTACCCTGCTCATACGACCCGTTAACCGGCTACTTTAGAGATGGGTGCTGCGAAACTGATGAGACAGACAGTGGCACACATATTGTTTGTGCGCGAGTCAGCCAAGCATTCTTAGACTTTTCTGTTGCACAGGGTAATGATCTGGTCACACCCCGGCCCGAGTGGCGGTTCCAAGGTCTTAAAGCAGGTGATCGCTGGTGTTTGTGTGTAACCCGCTGGGTGCAGGCTTACCAGGCTGGGGTTGCACCTGACGTTGTGTTGGCCTCAACACACAATAAAGCGCTTGAATATGTTGAGCTAAGTGTTTTAAAGATGCATGCGTATAAATCTATTTGAAGTATGCCTCTTCCTGAATTACGCGCTGGGCTTAATGCTTAATGGTTAATTATTATTGATTAATGCTTTCAAAAATTAAACAGACATTAAACCAATTGATCTATCGCTTGCGCCAAGTCAAAATCAAGCTGGGTCAAGCCACTAGAATCGTGTGTTCGCAAAGTGATGTCAACGCGGCTATAAACGTTGAACCATTCCGGGTGGTGATTCATTGCATCGGCTACTTGCGCCACCCGAGTCATGAACGCAAAAGCTGCGTTGAAATCTTTAAATTTAAACTGTGCTTGTAAAGAGTCGGTGGGTTGTAAAAGGCTTGAATCAGGCAGCGTGTTGAGACCTGGCGCGTCAGTTTGAGACCCATTATGACTTGGAACAAAACACCAAACGGGATCAAGCTGAGTCATGAGAGATTCAATTTGATCTTGACTGAGCTTTAAAAGCGCCATTATTCGTGTCTCTTTTTTAGGCTCGGCCAATAATTGAGGCAGTCAGCATTAACTCTTCAAGTAATGCCATCGAGACGTCACCTGAAACAGAATAAGGGTCAAGCACGGGGCGCTCTGAGTACTTTAAGACAATTGACGTGTTGAGTTTTGATAAATTAACCTGCCCCATTGTCCACCCGCTAAACCGTCGCTCGCGTATTTCTTGGTAGTGCAGTAACACCACATCAGTATGACGGGGATCAACAAGGATATGATTGTAAAGTTTGTTGACTTCAGACCGGCCACCTTCAATAGCTTGAAGATAAATACCGCCCCCGTAGCATAGAATACCTGTAATACCTTGACTCACATTATGTGAGCGCGAAGCAGCCATGATTGATTCAGTTGCTTCAACTATCGGTGAATCGACGTCTTCAGATGGGACGGGTTGTGGATCAACAGCACGACTAACGTAGAGTAAGCGAACAAGCATTATTTTTCCTCACGCGGTAAGAGAGACAAAAATTCACGACGTAAATTGGGATCTTTCAAAAAACTACCCCGCATCACTGAATTGATCATGCGGCTACCCATATCTTTAACACCACGCCAAGACATGCAGTAATGGGTAGCGCTCATGACGACAGCCAAACCATCAGGTTGGGTTTTACTTTGAATTAAATCTGCCAATTGCACCACCGCCTCTTCTTGTATTTGTGGTCGAGACATGATCCATTCGGCCAAACGAACGTATTTTGACAAACCGATAACATTTGTGTGTTCATTCGGCATGATACCCACCCACACTTGGCCAATCACTGGGCAAAAGTGGTGACTGCAAGCACTACGCACGGTGATGGGTCCGACAATCATGAGTTCATTGAGGTGCTCAACATTAGGGAACTCTGTGATGACAGGTTGCGAGGCATAACGGCCCGCAAACACTTCTTTAAGATACATTTTGGCAACTCGGCGGGCAGTGCCCTGTGTATTGTGATCACCCTCTGTATCGATAACCAGACTTTCTAGTACACCAGCCATTTTTTGCTCAATCTCATCAAGCAGGCGTTCTAGGTCACCGGGCTCAATAAATGCTGAAATATTATCGTTGGCATGAAAACGTTTACGCGCTTTCTTAATTCGGTCACGAATCACGACAGACATGGGTCGACCTTGATCTGTCGAGGTTTGGTCACTATCGGTTTGATCGTTTGCGGCTTGAGTGTTTTCTACTTGGTCTTTTACTCGATCAATCATGCAGGGTGCTCCGTTCAATTTGTCATGTACACAAATTAACAATTAAAAAGTTAACATCAAAAAGTTAACAATTAAAAATTAACAATTCAGTAGATCGTCTTAGTAGACTATTCTTAATACCCACTGCTGACTTCTCATCAATGCAGCTTTGTACTAGATTAGACAACGTTAGGGGGCATCTGCGCATTATGCCCCGCTTAGCTTAAGGGTGATCTGAACGTTCCTCTTTCTTTAAAGCCACTTTTGCATAAAGCAAGCTGTACCCATTGCTGGATCTAAGGCATAGTCTTCAAAGCCTGCCTTCATATAGGCCTGTCGTGCGGGCCTATTGCCCAGCAAAACCTCTAACGTCATTTTGCAACAGTTTTGTGACTTTGCATATTGTTCGAGTGTTGTTAGCAAAAGGCGCCCCACACCCTGGCCTCTAAAATCAGGGTGTACCGCAATATCGTGTACGTTCATGAGTGGTCTACCTTTAAAGGTTGAATACACTTTAAAGGCGTTAAGTAACCCAATCGGTTGATCACCAAACCATGCCAACCAAGATCGTGCAGCATCAATTTGAGCTAAGTCAGGGCACAGCCTTTCTAATACGACGGGATCTATTGCGTTGCCACCCCCCATTTGATCGCAAGCATACATGTTGATCAAAGTTTTAAAGGCAGCCTGATCATGCGGTGCAGCATAATCAACCATTAAAATTTTAAATCGGTTTGACATGGCCATTTTGTGCATGAAACTTTAGCTCGGGTTAATCTTTGAAGCACACTTTACGTTTTTACGCGCAACACAAGGAAAATAAATGGTTACTTTTATCGGCCTGATTAAATCACTGGATCAAATAGCCTTAAAAGATTATCTGTCAAAAGTGGGGCAAACAGTCGATTTGTACGGCGGTCAAGTCGCTTCCCGAGGTGACGCGTTAACCCCCATGTGGAATGAATTGAATTGCCAACCATTTGATTCGTATGTTGAGGTTTTATTTGACTCGCTTGAAAGAGCAAACGAATGGTCGCGAAGCCCAGAGTATCAAAGCTTGTTACCCATTAGAAACAAAGGAATGCAAGTGACCTTTTTTGGTGTAAGTAAAAAAACTCAATAAAAAAAATCAACAAAAAAAATTTAGGGGGCCAAATCAAAAAACAAAATTTCAGCATGTTGGCCATTTTTAATATCAAGCCTTGACTCAGCCTGAATCAATAACGCATCACCTGTTTGTAACTCA
Organism: Bordetella parapertussis; assembly: GCA_945883615.1. Taxonomy (GTDB): domain Bacteria; phylum Pseudomonadota; class Gammaproteobacteria; order Burkholderiales; family Burkholderiaceae_B; genus Algicoccus; species Algicoccus parapertussis_A. Next base: position 53,015 of record CAMCYB010000006.1, read on the forward strand.
GCCCCATTAATTTGAATATGCCCTTTAACCACATGAACATAAGCTTTGCGATTTGGGTTTAAATCGAGTTGCGCACTCTCTTGCCCGTTGAAGTAACCTGCGTAAATAAACGCGTCAGCATGCATTTTTACAAACCCTGGCGTGCTGTCGGTATGGGTTGAATCGTTGGCAGATCGTGTTGCCCAGGGGGCAGCTACTAAAGTTAAATTGCCCCGTTTGCGCGCAGCATCAATTGATATTTGCTCGTACCCCGGGTCAACACCCATTTCATTGGGTTCGATCCAGATCTGTAATAAATGCGTTTCTTCGCCTTTAGCGTGATTAAACTCGCTATGTCTGACGCCCTTACCCGCACTCATTCTTTGAACGTCGCCAGGCGGTATTGATTCGACATTTCCCATACTATCTTGGTGGGCTAAAGCGCCCGACAACACATAGGTGACAATTTCCATGTTGGTATGACCATGGGTGCCAAAACCTTTGCCCGATGCTATGAAGTCTTCATTAATTACGCGCAGATTACCCCAACCCATAAAACGTGGGTCACGGTATTCACCGAAAGAAAAACTATGATGCGATTTAAGCCAACCGTGATCGAAATAACCCCGATCAACTGATTTACGAATTTGGTTCATGATGACCCCCTTTACAAATGCTCAACTATTTTTTTAATTTTAGAGCATGTTGTTATTTCTTATACTGATCTCAGTACAAACCATAAACTTATTAAGGGGGGGTAAAGAATAGAGACGCCATGATTTGAGTTGCTGCAAGAGCAAAGTGCAAACATGAACGAAGAGAAAGATGAGTGTGTTCATGAAATAACTTATCACACACTCACCCGCTTGCTTAGATTACAAATTACTTCTCAAGCGTAACTTGAACACCGCTAGCACCTGCATTGAGTTGCAAACCTTCGGTTGTGCCTTTCAAAGTCATGATAACGCCATGTTCATTTTTCAATGTCATGTTGCCGACGCCACCACCTAAAGCAACCGTACCGTCAAGTTTGACGTATGTGCCTGGGAATTTAGAGATATCGGTTAAGTCATAAACGCCACCGACAGCTGATACTTTTGATACACCAATGTTGGCACCTAGGCTCAAACCACCAATTTTAAAAGCGTATTTTTTACCTTGAAAATTGAGTTCGCCACCCCCTACGCTACCACCAATAATGAAACCAAACTGTGTTTCGTTAATTGAAACTTCACCGACTTGTTTCTTTGGTTCAGCGGCGTGAACAGAACTCGTAGCGAAAGCCAAACCCAACGCTGCGGCAGTTAAAAATGAACGAATAGTCATAGCAAAAAACTCCTTAAACATAATATGTGTATAGGTAAACACACTTCGCTTCAAAGAGTAACATTGTTTTAATGCCAACAAGGTAACGGCCATTTAGAGTAGATTAAAATATTTAAACGTCTTTTAATTATATTTTCCACATAAAACCGCCCTTAGATATTATTTCAACATTACAAATGAACAGGTAATTAAATATGAGCATGCTGTTTTCAGAAGTACAACTAGGCCCCGTCAAGCTCAATAATCGAATTGTTATTGCCCCGATGTGCCAATACTCAGCAGTAGACGGCCTAGCAAACTCTTGGCATCTCATGCATTTGGGTAACCTTACCTTATCAGGTGCAGCGGCATTAATAATTGAAGCCACTGCAGTAGAAGATATCGGTCGAATTTCTGACGGCTGTTTAGGCTTATGGAGCGAGCAACATGCCATAGCCCTTAAGCATGTTATTGACACCATTAAACCCATTGCCTCGACTAAGCTTTTTATTCAGCTCTCGCACGCAGGGCGTAAGGCATCTAGCCATAAACCTTGGGAAACCGGCAAAATGATTCCCCTTGAAACGGGTGGGTGGGAAACCGTCGCCCCAAGTGCCATCAGCCATGCTCCTGATGAGCGCCCGCCCTTGGCACTCGATGCAGCCGGTTTGATTCGTGTGCGCGAGGCGTTTGTTCAAACCGCTAGGCGTTCGGTAGAAATTGGGGTCGACGGTATTGAATTGCACTGTGCCCATGGTTACTTACTACACGAATTTTTATCACCCATTTCAAATCAACGTACGGACGAATATGGTGGCAGCTCTGAAAATCGCATGCGCTTCCCACTCTCGGTCTTCGAGGCGGTTCGTGCGGCAATACCTAAACATATTGCTTTAGGCTTGCGCCTGTCTGCAACGGATTGGGTTGAAGGCGGTTGGACAATCCCTGAAAGCCTTATCATGGCAAAACGTCTTGAAGAACTGGGTTGTGATTTTTTACACGTTTCAAGCGGTGGCGTTTCAAATCAACAGAAAATACCAGTTGGGCCCGGTTATCAAGTTCACTTGGCACAAGAGATCAAGTCACACGTTAAAGGTATGCCCATTATTGCAGTGGGTTTAATTAATGATGCCCTGCAAGCAGAGACAATTTTGCAAGAAGGCAAAGCAGACCTCGTTGCGCTCGCGCGTGGCATTCTGTATGACCCACGCTGGCCTTGGCATGCCGCAGCCACTTTAGGCGCACAGGTTCAGGCACCACCCCAGTATTGGCGCTGTCAGCCAGCAGGTTTAGCTAAATTATTTGACAATGTGCGTAGTAACCAGAGGTGAAAAAGTTGCTTCATTCAATAGCCAAGGTATATTTTCAAATCGAGTGCAAATCGGGTGCACGAACTTAGCTTAAGTGCATGTACTTAGCTTGAGTGCTTGAACTTGGCTCAGTGCTTAAACTTAGCTTGAGTGCCTTAACCTGATAAAAGTCTAATCACGAAAATTATTAAACTGCAACGGCAATTCAACCTCGACTTTCTTGAGTACAACCATGGCGGCCTGAAGATCATCACGCTTTTTACCGGTAACACGTAATTTGTCACCGTTAATTTGTGTTTCGACCTTCAGCTTACCTTCTTTAATAGCCGCAATCAGTTTTTTAGAAATGGCTTGTTCAATGCCCTGCTTAACCGTTATTTTTTGACGTGCGCCGCTCACGTTTTCGAGCGGGTCGGCCACATCAAGGCAGCGGGTATCAATTTGACGTGCGCTCAAGCGTGCGCGCAGTATGTCGATCATTTGCTTTAATTGGAAGGCGCTGGGTGCGACTTGCGTGACAACAAATTCGTCAAGCTCAAATTTAGCGTCGCTGCCTTTAAAATCAAACCGAGTTGAAAGTTCTCTATTGGCTTGGTCAACCGCATTGGTCAATTCGTGCTTATCAACCTCAGAAACCACATCAAATGAAGGCATAGCGTTTAACCCCAAATAAAATATATATTGTCGGGTATTTTAAACACGTGACGCTTGGATCTCAATAAGCAGCTCGACTCGCCACACAAGCCATTGCATTTAAAATATGCCTTGAGATAAAAGATACGTTCAATACCCATCTATAAGGTTCAAACATACCATGCAGGCTGATTTAGCGGGTACAGTCAAAGCGCTTTACCAATTTCCAATTAAAGGCGGGGCCGGTAACGCACTGATGCAGTCTGTTATCACTGAAGTCGGGCTGCAATATGATCGGCAATGGCTCTTTGTTGATGAAACCGGGCGCTTTATAACCCAACGCCAAATACCTCATCTCGTTTGGGTCAACGCGCAAGCGAACGCAGCTGGTTTGCTCTTGAACGCCCCCAACCAAGCAGCACTTTTTGTGCCTTGGGCTCAGTCAAATGGCTGCAACACCGTTTCAATTCAAATTTGGCACGATGTGGTGACCGCTCTTGATTGCGGCGACCCCGCAGCACAGTGGATCACTCAGTTTTTAGAGATTCCAGGTAAATCATTTAGATTGGTGCAAGCCCATGCCGCAAGTGCACGACAAGCAGATTTAACTAACACGGCACTTGCCCCGGCTTCTAACTTGTTTAGCGATGGCTACGGTGTCAATATTTTAAGTGAATCATCTATTTTGATGTTGAACGATCGATTAAACCAAGGGGGGTTTGAACCCGTCGATGCCTTGCGTTTTCGCCCCAATATTGTTTTAACTGGTTTAGAACCGCACGAAGAAGACTTCATCGAACGCTTGACTATTTACGGTACCACAGGCCCCATCGTGATTGATATGGTCAAACCGTGCACGCGCTGTGCTGTTCCAAATATTGACCCCTTCACAGCCATCAGTTCGCCAGAAGTTAACGATACTTTGGCGGTTTACCGTCGCTTGGCGTCAATGAATCATGCCATATGCTTTGCAATGAACGCCGTCATCACGCAAGGCGTCGGGGCTGACATCCGTGTGGGTGACCGCTTTGAAGCGCAGTTAGGTTTTGGATGACATAAAAACGTCATAAAAAACAAACTCTGCATGCTACATTGATTCAAATTAATTTATAGAGCCCTCAAAATGATAATGATGCTCCCCTTTTTGACTTCCTTCATTGGCATCGTATTAGCCATGAAAGGCAAACGTTCTGCAGCAATTGGTATTTGGGCTGTAACGCTTGTCATCATGATCATATGGATGTCATTTCACATGACAAGCAAACTCAATATTTCGCTCTAATTCAAAACATTAACGACTACTTATAACTGTTTTTGGGGTTCATTTATGTTCAGCACTTACTCACTTGCTAACCCGGTTGAGCATCGATTTTCATTTTCACTAAATCTGTTGGCACTATTGGGTGTATGTTTTTCATTGTTAATTGCTTTTTTCTACCAAATTGCTTTTAACGAACTACCCTGCCCTTTGTGTCAGTTACAAAGACTTGGCCTCATTTTAGTGGGTATGGGTTTTATGCTTAATGCGCAGTTTGGCCCTTCAACCGTTCATTATGCAATGGTTATCTTTAGTGCCTTAACTGGTGCAGCTTCCTCATTGAAGCAAATTCTTCTTCACATTGCGCCGGGTGATAAAGGCTATGGTTCGACTTTCTTAGAATTGCATTTTTACACGTTGGGTTTTATTTCTTTTGTTATGATGATTGCGTTCGCAGCTATCATGCTTTTAGTCGGCCGTAAGAGCTTTTCGCCCCCTCGGCAGCAAAGATTGGGTTTAATTGGGCTGCTAGTCATTTCATTATTTTTAATCATAGCCTTGGCCAATACTGTTAGTAGCGTCATGGTTTGCAAATTAGGCCCATGTCCAGACGACCCGATGCAATACCTTCTATCGTTTTAAATCGTCGCAAAACCTTTTTTGCTGGCTTGGGTTGGCTGAGTTTAAATTTACTGGCAACCCAAGCAAGTTGGGCCAGCCCTTCATCTTTACTGGCTGCCTCTTCACTGACTGCACAAGCCCTTAAACAACTCAACCAAGCGGTGCCGGGTGGTGTAGCCATCGTGCCTCTTGGTCAAGCTGCTGTGCAACCCCGTGTAGCGTTTAAAGACGCAGAAGTTTTAGTCATGGCATACAAAAATCAATGGTATGCCATTGTGGGGTTGTCGCTTGATACCCAACCCGGTTCATATCAGTTATCTTTTATCAGCCAACCAACTGAGTTAGCTGGGTCATTTAATGTACGTGACAAAACGTACCCCTCTCAACACATTACGCTAAAAAATAAACGTCAAGTAAACCCTGACCCCGTTGACTTAGCTCGCATTAAAAAAGAACTCGTATTACAAAATAATGCGTACGCCATTTTTTCAAATAACAGCCCCTCAAATATTTTATTTGATCCTCCCGTTAAAGGGCGGCTCTCAAGTCCCTTTGGTTTGAAACGTTTTTTTAATGGTGAACCGCGTAACCCACACTCAGGTCTAGATTTTGCGGTACCGACGGGCACACCCGTTCGAACGCCTGCGTCGGGTCGCATTATATTAGTGGGTGATTATTTTTTTAATGGCAAAACCGTTTTTATTGACCATGGTTCGGGCTTAATCAGTATGTTTTGTCATTTATCAAGCATAGACCGACAAGAGGGTGATAATGTCAATCGTCACGATTTAATTGCTAAAGTGGGATCTACCGGGCGTTCAACTGGCCCGCATTTGCATTGGAATGTAAGCTTAAACAATGCCAGAGTAGACCCAGCTATATTTTTGACTTCTAAATGAGTTTAAATATCGGAGGTCATGAAAATGCAGACAATAAAACCAAAAAGCGATCATGACGCATGGCACAATTTATCAACGGATGCCGTTCTTAAAAAGTTGCAAACGAATGCCACAGGGTTAAGCGAAGCCGAAGTCGACTCACGACTTGCCTCTTTTGGGGCAAAGCACAAATAGCAATGGTTGTCATCAGCCATTTGCTCGCGCCTAAAGCCACAATCTAAACCAACAACTCGTTAATCTTGTTGATTTTAAAGTCTGAGGTAACGCTGAGGGAATGGGTGGGGTACTGTTCTGGGATTATACTAATGAGTATAGCAGTGCTCTGCCAGCTTAGAGCAAGGCTGCACAATCGCTGACGCACTTAAATATTTTTTTGGGTGCAATAAATTTATACGGACATGACTAACTAACAAATTCCTCTACATGCACTCACGGAAATAATGCGTTTCAACATGAATCGAATCAGTTAGTTTCAACTGTAAGATACTCATCTTGGAAAGCTAACACAAAGCGGCGCTTAAACAGTACATGTTGCGAAATAGTTTGCAATATTGCTTTTATCGAGCGCTCACTGTAAATCAGCTGACCCTATGTACTCCTTAAACTGCTTACACCATATCAATATGCTTTTAACATCATCTGGATTTTGTGTGTTTAAAAGATAGAATGCTGCACCATTGGGCTTTTTAATCCGACTAACCTCAATTTGTTGAGCGTCAAATTCTTCATTGTCTTTGATGGAAGCATTACTGCTGATATAGATATGATAGTCTGGCCCAGGACTTGATCTAAAGTCTTCGCTTGATTGTAAAAATAATTTATCGCCCCCTCTGTCACAATAGTTGTCCGGTCTTTTAATTTCTTTTCTTAATCTTTTGGGGCGGTTGGAGTGAAGTTGCTATGCCAACCTACAGCACTGAATTTAAAGACAACATCGTTCGTAAAATGATGCCCCCTAATAGCCAAAGCGTTGAGCAGATTTGCAAAGAAGTAGGCT
>CAMCYB010000007.1 GCA_945883615.1 Bordetella parapertussis
CCTTCAACCTGAAAGCCCTTTAAAATTGACCCTGCAAACCAAAACACCAAGGCATTGAGCACCAATAAAAATAGACCAAGTGTCACGATGGTGATCGGTAACGTCAACAAAATTAATACTGGCTTAACCAGCGCATTAAGCAAACCTAGAACCAAAGCGGCCATCAAGGCTGAACCAAAACTGGCCACCACGATGCCGGGCAATAGGTACGCTACCGCAAGTAAAGCAACAGCATTTAAAATCCAGACGACGATCAACATCATGACAAACTTCCTTGCTTAATAACGGTAGGTTTCAGGCTTGTAAGGGCCTTCTTTTTGCACGCTAATGTAAGCGGCTTGTTGTGCAGTGAGCTCGGTCAAATTGGCACTGATTTTCTTTAAGTGCAAACGGGCTACTTTTTCATCAAGATGCTTAGGCAAAACATAGACGTTACCGGCTGTGTAGGCTTCATTACGTGTAAACAACTCTACTTGTGCAATAGTCTGGTTAGTGAACGAAGACGACATCACAAATGAAGGGTGACCTGTACCGCAACCTAAGTTGACTAAGCGGCCACGTGCCAGCAAAATAATGCGCTTACCATCAGGGAAAATAACATGGTCAACTTGTGGCTTAATTTCTTCCCACTGTAAGTCTTCAAGAGCCACGACATCAATTTCGTTATCGAAGTGACCGATGTTGCAAACAATTGCCTGGTCTTTCATGCGGCTCATGTGGTCTTTAGTGATCACATGGTAATTACCTGTTGCGGTAACAAAAATGTCTGCCTTGTCGCAGGCTTCTTCCATCGTAACAACTTTAAAACCTTCCATCGCGGCTTGTAATGCGCAAATAGGATCAACTTCAGTCACCCAAACTTGTGCACGCAAAGCGGCCAATGCTTGTGCTGAACCTTTACCCACGTCACCATAGCCACACACCACAGCTACTTTGCCCGCAATCATGACATCGGTTGCACGTTTAATAGCGTCAACCAACGATTCACGGCAACCGTATAAATTATCAAACTTTGATTTGGTCACGGCATCGTTAACGTTAATCGCTGCAAAAGCGAGTTCGCCGCGCTTAGACATTTGATACAAGCGATGCACGCCGGTGGTGGTTTCTTCGGTGACGCCACGTACTTGTGCCAAACGCACTGAGTACCACTTAGGGTCACGCTTGAGTGTTGCTTTGATGGCGGTAAATAAAGAAATTTCTTCTTCAGATGTCGGATGATCTAAAACAGTGATGTCAGCTTCGGCTTTAGTACCCAGATGCAGTAATAATGTGCCATCGCCACCGTCATCTAAAATCATATTTGTGTAGTGCCCATTGGGCCATTCAAAAATACGGTGGGTATAGTCCCAGTACTCATCGAGTGACTCGCCTTTTTTAGCGAATACAGCGGTGCCCTCTGCAGCGATCGCGGCAGCAGCATGGTCTTGGGTTGAGTAGATGTTGCACGATGCCCAACGCACTTCTGCACCCAAAGCCTGTAAGGTTTGAATGAGAACGGCGGTTTGAATGGTCATGTGCAGGCTACCCGTGATGCGGGCGCCTTTAAGAGGTTGTGTTAATGCAAACTCTTCACGCACAGCCATCAGGCCAGGCATTTCTGTTTCAGCAATAGCAATTTCGCGACGACCAAATTCAGCTTGGTCAATGTCGGCAACAACAAAATCTGTAAATTTATCTTTAACTGCGTTCATATCGGTAGGCTCCGTAAAGTAACAAGCCAACGACGAATGACCGGTGAAATACGTCACCGCAATCGCCATTTGGCACGACTGGGTGAGCGCGGTTGTGTCCGGCGAACCGGGTTCACGAACGCCTTATGAGCCTGGCAAACTGACTTGAAAGCGCAATGGCTAACAAGCGTTTGTCGCAACGCTCCTCAATAGGCGGTTACTAACAAAATATATTGTAACGGTTTTTATCTTTTTGGAAAACCCTGACTCAAAATTCGGTCCCAGACAGTATCTTTTTCTTCAGGCGTCATAAAAACCCAATTTGACACTTCTAAGACCGTGCGACCGCAACCCCTGCACACATCGTCAAATAAAGTCGAACAAATCGCTACACAGGGCGAATCTGCTAGCCCGCGTTGAGGCAAGGCAGACCTTTGGCTTGAAAGTGTCGTTTGAGGTTCGTTTTTCATAAAAAGAAGCGTAACACCCACTTGGGGTGCTAAGTACTATTACACAGCTTTCTTTAGGGTTGCTACTTTATCGGTTGATTCCCATGAAAACTCAGGCTCATTACGACCAAAATGGCCATATGCAGCTGTTTTAGCGTAAATGGGGCGCAACAGATCAAGCATGTTGACGATGCCACGTGGACGCAAATCGAAATGCTCACGCACCAGTTTGGCTAGCTGATCGTCGGGTACAACGCCCGTACCTTCGGTGTAAACCGTAATATTAATTGGCTCAGCCACGCCGATGGCATAACTGACTTGAACTTGACACTGTGTGGCTAACCCAGCAGCCACAATATTTTTTGCCACATAACGCGCAGCATAGGCGGCCGAACGGTCAACTTTTGAGGGGTCTTTACCTGAAAAAGCACCGCCGCCATGAGGGCAAGCGCCACCGTAGGTATCAACAATAATTTTACGGCCGGTTAAACCACAATCGCCCTGCGGCCCGCCGATAACAAAACGACCTGTTGGATTGACCAAAAATTTAGTCTGGGGGGTCAATAAACCATCTGGAAAGCTCGGACGAATAATGTCTTCTATAACCGCTTCACGAATCGCTGTTTGAGAAATTTCAGGCGCATGCTGAGTCGACAACACCACCGTATCGACCTCAACGGGTCGGCCATTGACGTAGCGAAAAGTCACCTGTGATTTAGCGTCTGGACGCAACCACGGCAAGCGGCCATCTTTACGTAACTCGCTTTGACGTTGCACTAAACGATGCGAATACCAGATCGGTGCAGGCATCAAGTCGGGCGTTTCATCGCATGCAAAACCAAACATCAAACCTTGATCGCCCGCGCCTTGATTCAAAAACTCTTCAGATGAACGGTCAACGCCTTGCGCAATATCGGGTGATTGTTTGTCATAAGCGACTAAAACGGCACAACCTTTATAGTCAATACCGTACTCGGTATTGTCGTAACCAATACGCTTAATAGTGTCACGCGCCACTTGAATGTAGTCAACATTTGCAGTGGTCGTAATTTCACCGGCTAAAACCACAAGGCCGGTGTTGCAAAGGGTTTCAGCCGCTACACGAGCGGTGGGATCTTGCGCCAAAATAGCGTCAAGAATTGAATCAGATATTTGGTCTGAAACCTTATCTGGGTGACCTTCAGAGACTGATTCTGAGGTAAAGAGAAAATCATTTAATTTAGCTGACATCGCAAAACACCTTTTGGCAGAGCCAAGTAAGTTAATAAGGGTGCGCTGCACCCCTTAACCGACCCGAAAAAAGATGTTGGATATGGGCGCGACGCTTTAGCGGAAAAAGTATTTTTAGCTGCCCCGCAAGTTGTCGAGTAACTCAGCAGCTTTTAATAGTTTAAGCCAAAATGCCAACCATGTTGGTAACTTTTTTTGTTTCGTGGCTCATTACGAGCCATCAAGACGGGCGACAGGCGCGATCTGCTCTAATACATAAATGATTAAAAAGCTTACAACAGAAGATATTACACCTGACCGCCTGACCCCTCAAACCATCGCAGAACTCAAACAACGCTCAATTAAAAGTTGGTTTTTGGTCAGTATGTTTCAATTACTCGCGCTTGCACCGCACTCAGTCAGGCAGATATTAGGGCGTTTTTTTGGCTTGATCGGTTGTGTTTTTATTAAGCGTCGTCGAAAAATCGTAGAGCAGAATTTAGCGCTGTGTTTTCCTGAAAAGTCAGTTTTACAACGTCAGCGTTTATTGACTTTACACTTTAGAGCACTGGCGCAAAGCGTTGTTGATCGGGGCGTTTTATGGTTTGGCACCCCCACACAAATTCGTGCATTGGTTCATGTGCAAGGTCGTCACCATGCTGATGAGGCACTGCGCCAAAACAGCCGACTGATGTTGTTAGCACCGCATTTTGTGGGGCTTGATGCAGCCGCCTCGCGTTTGACCTTAGATGGCCCAAGAGGGGCAACCCTCTACTCAGCACAAGCTGACCCAGACGTTGACGCCCTTGTACGCTTGGGTCGCGGTCGCTTTCATGAAGTCAACTTGATTCATCGTCGTGGTGGTGTGCGCACCTTGCTACGCGAAATTGAACAAGGCACCCCTATTTACTATTTACCCGATATGGATTTTGGTTTAAGGGGGGCTGTGTTTGCCCCATTTTTTGGCATGATGGCGGCCACACAAACGGCACCGGCACAATTGGCACAGCAATTCAACATGACCGTCTTACCCGTGTTGTGTTTTTGGAACCCCAAGACAGGGTATTACAACGCTGAATTTCTACCCCCCCTAGTTGATTTTCCTGGTCAAGACGACATCGCCACAGCCACGGCTCGCTTAAATGCCTTACTTGAAGATTGGGTCAAACGGCACCCCGAACAGTATTACTGGGTTCACCGTCGTTTTAAAACTCGCCCCAAAGGCGAGAAAAGCCCTTACACCCCTTAAATTTGCGATAATAAGCATCATGATTTGGTCTTTCACAAAAATGCACGGCGCGGGCAACGACTTTGTTGTGCTTGATGGCATGCGCCAACCGATTACGCTCTCGGCCGAACAAGCGCGAGCCATAGCACATCGCCAGTTTGGTATTGGTTGCGATCAAATTTTATGGGTCGCCCCACCCAGCCACCCTGAGGCTGATTTTCGTTATCGCATTTTTAATAGCGATGGCAGCGAAGTTGAACATTGCGGCAATGGTGCACGTTGTTTTGTGCGGTTTGTGCACGAACAAGGGCTGTCATCACGCAACCCCTTACGCGCAGAAATCAGCACAGGCCTCATCACGCTTGAGTCGCTTGCCAATGGCGATGTGCGGGTCGAAATGGGTCAAGTTAAAACCCAAGCACAAGATGCTGGGTTTGATGTCGTTGGGTTGCCCAGCTTCATTCAAGGCGAACAAACTCTGTACAGCCTTGCGCTCAAACTGGCTGACAACACCTCAGTAACGGTTGAACTTGCCCCCCTTGCCATTTCAAACCCCCACGCAGTTCAAGTGGTTGACCACGTTGAGCAAGCTAACGTGGCGCTCATTGGCGCCGCCATCGAATCGCACCCACGCTTTTTGCAACGCGTCAATGCGGGCTTTATGGAAGTGATCGACTCGCACACCATTAAGCTTCGCGTTTACGAGCGGGGTGCGGGTGAAACGTTAGCTTGTGGTACGGGTGCGTGTGCCGCTGTCATCACCGGCATTAGACGGGGTCTTTTGATTTCACCCGTTCGCGTTCAAACACAGGGTGGATGGCTTACTATTGAATGGTTAAATAATCATGTTTTCATGACCGGCCCTGCCATCACAACATTTAGCGGCACCGTTGATATTGACAAACTGGTTGCATCGATTCCTACTTTTTGAGCTCACTTATGACTGACGCGCCAAGCGCCTTAACGGTTGCCCGATTTTTACAAGACAACCCTGATTTTTTTTCAGAGCATGCCGAGCTGTTTGCTGGGCTCACTGTCCCCCATCCAAATCAGCCGCGTGCCATTTCACTGGGTGAGCGTCAAATTATGACGTTGCGCGACCGTGTCAAAGAGTTTGAACAACGTTTAGCTGACTTAAACCGCAACGCGAACGCCAATCAAAATATTGCTGAAAAACTAAACGCCTGGTGCCAAAGCATGCTGAGCGAGGCCAATAACCTACACCTGCCTGGCCGCATTATTGCGGGCCTTGCAGAACACTTTGGTGTCAAAGATGTTGCCATGCGTCTTTGGGGTCTTGACATACCCAATGAAGGTGTAGGCGAAGAGGTCAGCGCAGAGGTTAAATCTTTTGCAAGCAGTTTACCTAACCCTTACTGTGGGCCCAACAAACAATTTGAAGCCGCAAAATGGCTCTTACATGCACCCGCATCGTTATCAATGATTCCGTTGCGTGATGATGCTCATTCACCTGCTTTCGGCTTATTAATCTTAGGGTCTGGTGACCCACAACGTTTTAGTTTTGATATGAGCACTGATTTTCTAGTCACAATTGGGCATCTGGCCAGCGCTGCATTAGGTCGTATTCCACATGTCGGTCAACCCCACAACGCCACCTGATTACGTTGCGCAATGGTTAGCCTTTTTGGCTCACCAGCGCCGCTATTCACGTCATACAGTATTGGCGTATGAACGCGATATGCAACATCTCATTGCGTTCATAAACAACCCGCCCAAAGGGTCAGCCATTACGGCTATTGAAAAAGTAGGCGTGCAACATATTCGCCCGTGTTTAGCCAAGCTGCATGCGCAAGGCCAAAAACCCAGAAGCTTGTCCCGAATGCTCTCAGCCTGGCGAAGCTTTTTTGAATGGTTAGGCCCACAAATTAATTTACCCGCCAACCCCGCTGCAGACGTTAAACCACCTAAGGTTGCGCGAAGTTTGCCGAAAGCGTTATCAGTCGACCAAACACAGGGTTTGCTTGATATAACCACCCCCAATACACCCGCCTATATTCGTGACCGTGCAATGTTTGAACTTCTGTATTCCAGTGGTTTACGCTTGGGCGAGTTGGTGTCAATCGATATGCATTATGTTAAACAGCCTGAACACACCAGCCAAAGCTGGGTTGATTTGCCCAGTGCTGATGTGCATGTGACGGGTAAAGGGAATAAGCCTCGTACTGTTCCCATTGGTGCACAAGCGCTTAAAGCGATACAAGCCTGGTTAGCGATTCGACCAAGCTACGTCAATGGCAAAATAATTGGCCCCGATCATTTTGCTTTGTTTATCGGTCTACGCGGCAAGCGCATACACCCACGTGTGGTGCAACAACGCCTGCACAATTGGTCAGTACTAGCTGGTTCGCACACGCCCGTTCACCCACACGTTTTAAGACACAGCTTTGCCAGCCATGTTTTACAGTCGGCACACGATTTGCGCGCCGTTCAAGACATGTTGGGTCACGCCAGCATTTCAACGACGCAGGTCTATACCCAACTTGACTTTCAACACTTAGCTAAGGTGTATGACACGGCTCACCCTAGGGCTGGGCGCAAAAAATGATGCGGCAATGCTATTGCAGTGCTTTTGCAATCGTATCAACATTGACAGTAAACATTTTTAAATACGTATCTGCAATCGTGCCAGGTGGTGTGAGCGCATCAACATAAAGCGTGCCACCAATGCTTGTACCTGTTTCGTTTGCAATATTTTGAATTAATCGCGTGTCGGCTAAATGCTCAACGAATAATGCTTTTATTTTGTCTTGCCGAATTTGTCGAATCAGTTGCCCGACTTGTGCCGCAGAGGGTTCTCGATCGGTTGACCAGCCTTGTATAGATAAAAACTCAACTTGATAGCTTTTGCCAAAATAACCAAAGGCATCATGCGTTGTCATAATGCGGCGATTTGCGAGCGGTATTTGACTCAAAGTTTGACGCGTAGATTCGTTAAGCTGATCAATACGCAATTGATATTCACTCGCACGTTGATCAATTGCTATTTTTTTATCAGGCATTAGTTTAATCAGGCCAACCCGAATATTTTCCACATAAATTTTGGCATTGTCTAAACTTTGCCAAGCGTGCGGATCTTGCTCACCGTGATTATGTGCTTTGTGTGAACCATGCCCACTACCGTTTTTATGACCCTTTTTGGCAGGTTCAGTTAAAGCCACCACGCCTTTTGAGGCCACTAAAACATTACCTTTGTAACCAGAAGACGTAATCAGGCGATTGACCCACCCCTCAAAACCCAAACCGTTTATAACGACCCATTGCGCTTGAGCGATTTCACGCACGTCAGCGGGTGTAGGTGTAAAAATATGTGCATCTTCGCCATAGCCCACAATTGACACCACATCGACTGCATCACCACCCACTTGTTTGACCATATCAGCCAAAATTGAAAAGCTCACAACAACTTTAATCGGCTTTGTTTGGGGTTCAACCGTTTGTGCCCATGACGTTGAGTGCAGGACAAGTATCAAAGCCCCAAGTAGATAACCTTTAAAAAATTTACGCATATTTATTTCCTACTCAGTGCGCAACATCAAGACAGCTTATGACGAGAACTACGACGCAAGGTGACCCACACGCTCTCTCGTGCCCCAATTAAAAGCGACAACACATACAAAGCACCTGCCACTAAAACAATTGCGGGACCCGACGGTACATGCACGTGAAACGAAATTAATAACCCCGTGACAGCACTGATTGCGGCAATCAGCGCGGCAATCAAACATAGGCCCACAATATCTTTAGTCCAGAAACGGGCGGCCGTGGCGGGCAACATCAGTAAGCCAACAGCCATTAAGGTACCCAAGGTTTGAAATGAGGCCACAAACGCCAACACCACGAGCAACATAAATACGAGGCTTGAAGCACGACCGAGGTGGCCGTATTGAACTAAAAACGAAGGGTCAAAACCTGCCATTAAAAGGGGGCGCCAAATGACGGCCAAGGTTAACAAGCTAAGCGACGTGACCGACACCACCAACAACAAGCCACTGTCATCGACTGCTAAAACATTACCAAAGAGTAAATGTATTAAGTTAACGCTGTTGGCTTGCATAGAAATCATAGCGACACCGAGTGCCAACGCCATAATATAAAAAGCGGCCAGGCTCGCGTCTTCTTTTTGTGAGGTGTATTGTGCAACGGCGCCTGAAAGAAGCGCAACCACCGTGGCACTGATAAATGCCCCCAGGCCTAATGCCGGTAATGACATACCTGCAATCATGTAGGCTATTGCAACGCCGGGCAAAACCGCATGTGAAATGGCATCACCCGCTAGACTCATGCGTCGCATCACTAACAGCACACCTATTGGCCCACTCATAAGGCCTAGTGCAATGCAAGCCAGCAACGCCCGCCACATAAACAAAAAGTCGGTGAAAGGTGCCACAAACAAATTAAAAAGTGAATCAATGAGCATGATGACTATGCTCATGTTTGGCAACAACATTACCCACGTTTTGTTCGGGTTGATAACACCACGGGGCGGCATCTTGCCACGCCAATGATGCCTGCTCGGCCTCACCTAATTTTTGGCTATTGATGACCGCTGCGGTGGGGCCCCATGCCAACAACTCTCGAGCTATTAAAAGCGTTTGTGGAAAATGTTGTTTAACCGTATTCATGTCATGTAGCACGGCCACGACCAACCGCCCTTGAGCATGCCAAGTGTGAATGATTTTTAACAAATCTCGTACCGTCGTGGCATCGAGTGCATTAAAGGGTTCGTCTAATAAAATGACTGGCGCGTCTTGCATAATGAGCCTTGCAAACAACACGCGCTGTAATTGCCCCACAGACAATTCATCGACCATTCGTGATTCAAAATTGGCCAACCCCACTTGTTGTAAGGCGGCCTGTAACTTTTCAGTGACGGCTGTATTTATCGCCCCCATGGCACCAATTGTTTGCCAAGCACCCATGGCCACCACATCAATAACGCGCGACGCAAAATCAGGGTTGAGCCCTGCAATTTGTGGCAAGTAAGCAATCGTGCCGGGTTGATTAGTTGCCATACCGTTGTAAAGCACATGACCCTGAGTGGGTCGCGCTTGTCTTGCCATCGCTCGCAGTAAGGTTGATTTACCCGCACCGTTAGGGCCAATTAAAGCGGTCAGCGAGCCCGGCGCAAAGACACCCGATACATGGTGCACGGCGGGGTGCCCTCTATAAGCAAGCGTTACGTCTTGCAGTTCAATTGACACCGCATGGCAAGAACGGGTTTCAACTGTGGTGACAGAAGGTGTTTGAGTGGTCACGTTGAGGGTCAAATCTGTCGTGATAGACATGTTATTGACCCGCCTGAAAAACGCCCCACACAGCCCACCATAACGGCAACAACAATACACAAATAAATGCTACGCGTCGCCCGACGCCCCAAAGCAAAACATTGCGCTTAATATGCGTTTCAATTGAGTGGTGAGATGTTGTCATGTATAAACCTAACAGTCTTGTTGTGCAGCATGTGTCGACTAATATTATAATGATAAATCATTATCATTAAATATGCTACCCTCACCTTTCTATTAAGGAATTGGTAATGGAACGATCAACCCGGCAACGTACCGCTATTCGTGAAGTATTAGCCCGTTCTGACCGCCCGCTTTTGGCAGATGAAGTGCTAGCCTACGCTCAGAATAGTGTGCCCGGTTTGGGTATTGCCACGGTTTACCGCAACCTTAAAACACTGGTTAATGAAGAAGCTTTGCAAGTGGTTAACCTACCGGGTGATAAACCTCGCTTTGAGTTTGCTCACCACCACCACCATCATTTCAGTTGT
Organism: Bordetella parapertussis; assembly: GCA_945883615.1. GTDB lineage: Bacteria > Pseudomonadota > Gammaproteobacteria > Burkholderiales > Burkholderiaceae_B > Algicoccus > Algicoccus parapertussis_A. The sequence continues at coordinate 10,357 of CAMCYB010000007.1, forward strand.
GAGCAGTGCAAACGGGTATTTGACATACACGCCTGCCCAGGTGATTTATCGCGTTTAGTACCAAAGGGGTTTACAGTTTTGAAACACGAACTTAACCTTTATGGTTTATGCGCTCAATGTGCATTAAACTCTGGCAAAACTAAATATGCCTAAGTATTTGTCAATTTAGTTGACTTAATCAGGTAAAACCCTTGCCTAGGTTTCACCCCTAGGTCTTCAGTGTGTGCTGTAATCATTCGCTTAATTAAAAAACTCGGTTTTACAGAGTTTTTACATTTTGCGTTATTTATGAGTATTTTTTGAGTGCTTAAACTTTTATGAACCAACCCATCGCAATTGAAGACATGGTACCCGTCACCATACTCACAGGCTTTCTGGGGGCAGGTAAAACGACCTTGTTAAAAAGAATTTTGACTGAGTATCACGGTAATCGTATTGCGGTTATTGAAAACGAATTTGGTCCTGAAAGCATTGACAACGAACTGCTCATTCAAGACAGTGACGAACAAATTATTGAGCTCTCAAATGGCTGCATTTGCTGCACAGTTCGGGGTGACCTCATGCGCACACTCAACGACTTACGCGCTCGACGCGAGGCCGGCACCATTAAGTTTGAACGCATCATCATTGAAACAACGGGTATGGCCAACCCTGGCCCTGTGTGCCAAACGTTTTTTATGGACGATGAAATCGCCGAATACTACCGGCTTGATGCCGTCATTACTGTCGTTGATGCCAAGCACGGTATGCAAACGCTTGACGACCAAGAAGAAGCGCAAAAACAAGTAGGTTTTGCTGATCGCATTTTAATTTCCAAAAAAGACCTGGTTACCGATGTTGAGTATGAAGCGTTGCGTCGTCGCTTGGTACAAATCAACCCACGCGTAGCCATTGACGCCGTGCACTTTGGTGAAACCGACATCACCCAACTTTTAGAGATGAGTGGCTTTAACCTCAACACCATCTTAGATATTGACCCAGCCTTTTTATCAGCTGATCACCCTGATGCTGCACAAGCGCACGATCATCATGATCATCATGATCATAGCCATGACCACGATCACAGCCAATGTGGTCATGATCATAGTCATGATCATAGTCACGACCACGATCATCACCATGCACCACATGACGACACGATTGGGGCTTTTGTATTTAAATCAAATAAACCGTTTGACCCTGAAAGACTTGAAGAGTTTTTAGGGGGTGTGGTACAAGTTTACGGTCCTGACTTGTTGCGTTATAAAGGCATTCTTTATATGAAAGGTCTTAATCGTCGCATGCTCTTTCAAGGCGTGCACATGATGATGGGGGCTGAACCGGGTAAACCGTGGGCAGCCACTGAAAAAAAGACAACCAAAATGGTCTTTATCGGTCGTAAATTACCGCAAGAGATTTTTACTCAGGGCCTAGAGCAATGTCTTGCCCGCTAGCCTGATTAGCTCGACTTAATTATGAGTTTCGACTCGATTGGAGTAACCACATGGTAACGAAATCAACTAAAGAAGCACCGGAAACATCTGTAACGGCAACTAAAAAAACAGTGGTCGTCAAAGCAACCCCAAAAGCATCTAAACCCGCTGAAGAAGTTACACCGCTTACTGAAGCGCAGTTGCTTCAAATGCCTGAGTCAGATTACATGAATGCAGCTCAAATTGCATTTTTTCGTGAACGCTTGCAATCAATTGAGAAAGATCTCTTAAGTAATGCGGGTGCAACCACTGAAAACTTACGCGAAACACAATTTGTACCTGATCCGGCTGACCGTGCCACCATTGAAGAAGAGCATGCCATCGAGTTGCGTACACGCGATCGTGAGCGCAAACTATTGAAAAAAGTTCAACAATGCATTTCTCGCCTCGACTCAGGTGAGTACGGCTGGTGTGAAGAGACCGGTGAACCCATCAGTCTTCGTCGCCTATTAGCTCGCCCAACCGCTACACTCTCTCTTGAAGCACAAGAGCGTCGCGAAATGCGTCAAAAAATGTTTGGTGATTAAAGTTTACACGTCAGCGGCTTGATTAAACCTCACGTCGCGGCAAGAAGGATGTTATGGAATCGTTTCACGCAACCACCATCGTCTGCGTTCGTCGTGGGCAAAACGTAGCGCTGGGTGGTGATGGTCAAGTCACTTTGGGCAATGTTGTGATTAAAGCCACTGCGCGCAAAATTAGGCGTCTTTATCACAACCGTGTTTTGGCCGGTTTTGCTGGGGCAACCTCTGACGCTTTTACACTGCAAGAACGTTTTGAAGCCAAGCTTGAAAAGCACCAAGGTCACCTCATGCGGTCGGCCGTCGAACTGTCGCGCGACTGGCGTACTGACCGAATGTTACGCCGTTTAGAAGCCATGTTAATTGTGGCCGATCGCGATCACACGCTGGTTTTAACGGGAAATGGCGATGTGCTTGAACCTGAACACGGCATTGCGGCAATTGGCTCCGGCGGTGTTTACGCGCAGTCTGCCGCGCTCGGTTTAATACGGCACACTGAACTTGAGCCGGCTGCCATTGTCAAAGCATCACTCGAAATTGCGGGTGACCTTTGCATTTATACCAACCAACAACACGTTATAGAAACACTTTAATACATGCACGCATCACACATGACCCCTGGCGAAATCGTCTCTGAACTCGATAAATTTATTGTTGGGCAAGACCGTGCCAAACGCGCAGTTGCCGTCGCCCTGCGTAACCGCTGGCGCCGTCAGCATGTTGCAGAGCCCCTGCGCCACGAAATACACCCCAAAAACATTTTAATGATTGGCCCGACGGGTGTAGGCAAAACTGAAATTGCACGCCGTCTGGCGCGTTTAGCGCAAGCGCCTTTTATTAAAATTGAAGCCACCAAATTCACAGAGGTCGGCTATGTTGGTCGCGATGTTGAAACCATTATTCGTGACTTAGTTGATATTGGCATCAAACAATTGCGTGAAGTTGAAACGCGTCGCGTGCAATCATTGGCGCAAGATGATGCTGAAGAGCGTGTTTTAGATGCACTTCTTGCCCCCCCTCGTGCAGCTGACGGTTCGCCTCAACGCGAAGACACCACCACACGCCAAACTTTTCGTAAACGTTTACGCGAAGGCTTGCTAGATGAGACCGAAATCGATATTGAAGTTGCTGCCCCCGCTCCAAAAATGGACATCATGGGCCCGCCCGGCATGGAAGATATGGCCGAACAGCTCAAAGGTATGTTTGCAGGCTTAGCGAAAGATAAGAAAAAAAGTCGCAAAATGTCAGTCAAAGAAGCCCTTAAGCTTTTAACTGACGAAGAAGCCGGCAAACGTATTAATGAAGAATCGCTTCGCGCTGATGCCATCAAAGCCGTTGAAGAAAATGGCATTGTTTTCTTAGATGAAATCGACAAAATTGCAGCGCGACAAGAATCATCGGGTGCTGACGTGTCACGCCAAGGTGTGCAACGCGATCTGCTGCCTTTGGTTGAAGGTACCACGGTCACAACCAAATTTGGCATGGTTCGAACCGACCATATTTTGTTTATCGCCTCTGGTGCATTTCACTTATCGCGCCCCTCTGATTTAATTCCCGAACTGTAGGGGCGTTTCCCGATTCTGGTTGAGCTTGATTCGCTTGAAACAGCTGACTTTGTACGTATATTGTGTGATACCGATGCAGCACTTACCAAACAATATGCGGCACTCATGGCAACCGAAGGGGTAACACTTGATTTCAAGCCTGACGGTATTGAACGTTTGGCTGAGCTCGCGTTTACAGTGAATGAAACCACTGAAAATATTGGTGCACGCCGCCTCTATACCGTAATGGAAAAATTGCTCGAAGAGCTGTCTTTCAATGCCATGTCATTAACAGGTCAAACCATCGTCATTGATGCCGCCTATGTGAATGCACAATTGGCTGAAACCGCGCAAAGTCAAGACTTAGCGCGATACGTTTTATAACCTAACCCGTCTTATTAAGGCCTCAACATGGTTGACCGACTCAGCATCATTACCACCCGCACGGGCGATGAAGGTACAACCAGTTTAGGTGATGGCTCTCGCGTTACGAAGAACGACCCCAGAGTTGAGGCCATGGGCGATGTCGATGAGCTCAATAGCGTGCTGGGGGTTCTTCTGGCGCACATGCGCAGTGAAGAAAAGCTGAATGAATATGTTGTGATACTTAGCCGCGTTCAACATGCTTTGTTTGATTTAGGCAGCGAATTAGCCGTACCAGGTTTTAAACAATTGCAAGACGCGCAAGTTTCATATCTTGACGAAAATATTGCTCAATTTAACGCACGATTGCCTGCACTCAAAGAGTTTATATTGCCAGGTGGCTCTAGCATTTCAGCCCACACACATGTGGCGCGTAGCGTATGCAGACGGGCTGAAAGGGCGGTAGTTAATGTTGATGATTTGGGGCCACACCCCAAGCAGTATTTAAACCGCCTGTCAGACTTACTGTTTATTTTGGCGCGCTGCATTAATCAAAGTATGGGCGTCAATGATGTGATGTGGCAACGCCAAACTTAACAACAACGCACTTCATTAAGCGATACTCACACCTGCCGCATGCGCTTGCTCGTCAGCATGGTAAGAAGAGCGCACCATGGCCCCAACGGCTGCATGCGTAAAACCCATGGCATAGGCTTCACGCTCATACATGGCAAACACGTCGGGGTGCACGTAACGTAAGACGGGCAAATGATGCCCAGACGGTTGCAAATACTGGCCAATGGTCAACATATCAACATCATGTTCACGCATGTCACGCATGACTTGCAAAACTTCTTCGTCAGTTTCACCTAAACCCACCATGATGCCCGATTTGGTTGGTACACCTGCGTGCAACGCCTTAAAACGTTTAAGCAACATTAAAGAATGGCTGTAATCTGAACCAGGGCGTGCCTGTTTGTAAAGACGTGCAGTGGTTTCTAAATTATGGTTCATTACATCTGGTGGCCCAGCGTTCAAAATATCAAGCGCGCGGTCAAGACGGCCTCTAAAGTCGGGCACCAGCACCTCAATACGGGTTTGGGGTGATAACTCTCGTACCTTTTGAATACACTCAACAAAATGCGCAGCCCCGCCGTCACGCAGATCATCGCGGTCAACGGATGTAATCACCACATACTTTAGTTTTAAAGCAGCAATGGTACGGGCTAAATTTAAGGGCTCTTCGGTATCAAGTGGGTCAGGGCGACCATGACCCACGTCGCAAAACGGGCAACGACGGGTGCATTTGTCACCCATAATCATAAATGTGGCCGTGCCTTTACCAAAACATTCACCAATGTTGGGGCACGAGGCTTCTTCGCATACTGTAAACAAATTATGTTCACGCAAAATACGTTTAATGTCGTGAAACCGTGAACCCATAGGTGCCGCTTTGACACGGATCCAGTCGGGTTTTTTTAGCCGTTCAGCTTGAATAATTTTAATTGGAATACGTGCCGTCTTGGCCTGCGACTTTTGCTTGATCGTCGCATCGTAAGTTTCAGCAGGTGTATCAACTTTAATGGTTTCGGTGCTTATCGACATCTGATCGGCTTTAGAACAAGAGAATGTTGAACTATTCTACTCTTAGCCCGCAGTGCAGCACAATTTGTCGACAGAGCGTAAGGGATACTTCATTAAAAGTCACACTCGAACCCATTTGACGCATGTTTACGGTGTGTAACCCCGGGTACCCACACGGGTCAATACCCTCAAACGGGCTCAAATCAACGTCAACATTTAAGGCCACACCGTGATAAGTGCAACCCTGCTTGACCTTGATGCCCAAGGCTGCAATTTTAGCTAAGTCGCCCTCAAACGGCACATAAACCCCTGGTGCAGAGGGCTTACGACATGCACCGCTCACACCCATTTCAGTCAAAGTGGCTATTACGGCGTCTTCAAGGGCTGTCACAAGCGACTTAACGAACAAACCTGCCCGTCGCAAATCAATTAATACATAAGCCACGACTTGACCGGGCCCATGATAGGTGACTTGACCACCCCGATCAGTTTGCACCAATGGTATGTGACCCGCATTGAGAACATGTTGTGGGCGACCGGCCTGACCTAGGGTGTAAACAGGCGGGTGTTCTACCAGCCAGATTTCGTCGTTTGTCTGCGCAGTGCGCTTGACAGTGAAATCTTGCATTGCTTGCCAAGTTGACACATAGTCAGCGCGACCCAAATGTCGAATGCGCACGCATTGGTTCATACTAAAATTTAACCATAAGGCATATTCGTTTATTCGTTTATTTAATTATTCGATTTTAAATGCTGTCTCGCACGCGCAAACTCGCGTTAAAGCACAACCGACACCAAAGGGTGACTATGTAATGCACGGTATAAGGTGTCAAGCTGCTCACGCGAGGTCGCTGTAATGGTAAAGGTCAACCCCACATAATTTCCGCCCTTACTCATGCGTATTTCAACCGTGGCTGGGTCAAACAAGGGGTCGTGCATCAATACCATCTCAGTTAAAGCTTGGGCTAAATTAGGGTCTTGCTTACCCATCACTTTGATCGGAAATGCGCTGGGGTATTCAATAAGAGACGGCGTTTCAACCTGTTCACTGATTTTTGATTGAGTGTCAGTCATTTATTAATAAGCCCATTCAGTTAAAAATTAAGAAGTGGTTAAAGCGTCGATTGCATCATCATAAGCACGGCGTAGTTTTTGATAAACGGGCCCTGGTTTACCTTGACCAACCGCTTTACCATCAAGCTGAACAATAGGTAACAATTCACGCGTAGCGGATGACATCATCAGCTCATCAGCCAAACATAAATCACTTTGTGGAAATGGCGCTATCACAAAAGGTATACCTGCTTGGTCACAAAGCTCTTGTAAAAAACCGTAACGAATGCCCTCAAGTATCAAATGATCTTTGGGTGGTGCATACAAGGTTCCTTGTTTAGCAACCCAAATATTGCATGATGCCCCTTCAGTTAAGAAACCATCACGGCATTGCACCACCTCATCGACCTTGGCATCAATTGCCGCTTGTTTGGCCAGCACATTTCCTAATAAAGAAATTGATTTGATGTCGCAATGCAACCAACGCTTGTCTTCAATGCTAACAGCCGTTAAACCTTGCTCACGCGCAGCAGCTGTGGGGCGAGTCATGGGTGACACCATCGCAAAGACAGTCGGTTTTAAGGTCGGTACCGGAAAGGCGTGATCGCGCTTGGCAACGCCGCGTGTTATGTGTATGTAAACCATGCACGTTTGTTCAGATGATGTTTGAATTAATTTTTCAACCAATTCTACCCACTCATCACGAGTAAAAGGCGATTCAATTTTTAGTTTTTTTAAACTTCGAGCGAGCCGATCAAGGTGCTGTGCCATACGAAACGTTTTGCCACCATAAACAGGCACCACTTCGTAAATACCATCACCAAAAATAAACCCACGGTCTGAAACTGAAATTTTTGCTTCAGAAAGTGGTGTCATCACACCATTTAAAAATACGGTTGGGTCGCCCGTGACACCTTGTATCAACATATTCATTTAACTCGTCTCATGATCGAATCATTAAAAAGATGTGAAATTATCTCATCCATAATTTAACTGTATCAACCATACGGCCAAAGAACCCAACGCGGCTGACCCCCTCTAAAACATCAAGTTGAACCGACTTGAGTAGCTTGTCTTCAAGCATAATAGACAGTGTGCCAACATGCTCACCTTGCGCTAGTGGCGCCAATAAGGGATCGGGGCGCTTTGCCACCGGTTTTATTTCAGCCGCTTTGCCGCGTGGAATGGTCACCCAAACCGTTTTTTCAACCCCTAATTTGGCCACTTCAGTCGTGCCCTGCCAAACACGGGCTTCAATTGTTGTTTGCCCTGCATCGTAGAGTTTGATTTGATCGAAATTTTGGAATGACCAATTCAACAGCTTCAAACTTTCTTCAGCTCGGGTTGCTTCGCTATCTGCCCCGACCAACACCACGATTAGTCGGCGGTCGCCACGCTTGGCACTTGATATCAGGCAATAACCTGCTGCATCAGTATGGCCTGTTTTCATGCCATCAACTGATGGGTCGGCCCACAGTAAACGATTGCGGTTAGGTTGTTTGATTTTGTTGTAAGTGAACTCACGCATTTGGTAGTAAGCATACTCAGACGGGTGATCTTCAATCATGTGTTGCGCCAAAATCGCCAAGTCTTGAACAGTGGTGATGTGCTGCGCATTGGGCAAACCCGTTGAGTTCATAAAACGGGTATCTTTCATGCCCAAGCGCTTGGCCTCTTGGTTCATCAACTCTGCAAACGCCTGCTCGCTGCCACCCACAGCCTCAGCCAGTGCAACCGACGCGTCATTACCTGATTGAATAATCATGCCTTTAATCAGCTCTTGCACTGTGACAGGCTTGTTCGGTTCGATAAACGTGCGCGAACCTCTAGTTTTCCAGGCAATTTCTGACACGTTAATTTGCTGATCAAGTGATAAACGCTTTTCTTCTAGCGCGTTGAACACTAAATAGGCTGTCATGATTTTTGTGAGTGACGCCGGCTCAACGTGTTGCTCGGGGCGATGGGCTGCAACAGTTTGACCAGTCACAACGTCAACAATGATCCAAGCGCGAGCCGCAATAGTTGGCACGGGAATAGATGACAACGTTGAAACAATAACGGGGGTTACATTTTGAGTTGATACAGCGGCCGTTGCAGCCGCTGACGGCGTTTGGGTTTGGGTCTGTGTGACGTTTGTTTTTTGTGTTGTTGTTTGTGCAATTGAAACGTTCATTGCAGCAAAAGTGAACATCACTGCGCTCGTGACCAAAATAAATTTACGATTAAATGCGAGCATGGTGACCGTCCTGAACAAAACCATTATGTTACAGCGTCTTCAAACGAGTCTGTAGCAACTGCCTCAAAATCAATAGTTTTCCATGGAAAAAATGGCCCGCGTCGGGTATCACTGTGATGGGTAAATCAAGTGGGCGAGCCCATTCAAAAACTTCAGTGAGTGGCACCACATCGTCGAGCTCACCATGCACAACGAAAGCGTCTGGTGGCGCAGCCGAGGCATAATGTCGAAATCGTAATGCGGCTGAACCCGCCAAAATCATTAAATCGGGTAAAGGTCGTTTTTGTGTTTGCCAAAGTGCATACATTTGTAAAGCGATTGAGGTGCCAAACGAAAACCCTCCAAATACCCATTGACCCCCTGCTAGCTCTGGGTAACGAACCCTAAATTGCTCTACCAAGGCCGCCATATCAAGCGTTTCACCATGCCCGTGATCAAACACACCCTCTGACAAACCAATGCCCCGAAAATTAGGTCGTACGGTGACCAATTGATGTTGCACACAGGCGCGTGCAATGGTGGTGACTACTTTGTTGTCGCGCGTACCCCCTTGCGCAGGGTTTGGGTGCAAAACTAAGGCCCAACCCACGGGCTCTTGCTCGGGCCAATCAAATGCACAATCAATTTTGCCCGCTAACCCATCGAACTGAACCATTTCAGTATGTGCTGCCATAACGCTCACCTTTATACGATTCAATACCTGTTATTTTGCTCGCGTTGACAACGTTTTGTTGACCCACGTTGCAACACGATTTGCCACAAGGTTACTCGCAACACCAAGCGCTTGCGCACCCGCCTCAGCATCAGCTGATTGCGCGGGTACCCGTTCATAAAGCACATCACTACCTAAGATGGTTAAACCCCGAGTCAACACCACTTGAAGCGTCACCACCGCTTCGCTTTGGCCATTACTTTGAAACACTTGCTCAAACTGTTGTAAATTTATACTCAACACGGGGGTTTTATCTCCGAAACCGCTTTGCAAAACAGGCCCTTGGCGCGACAAACGATCAATGAGGCGCTGACGTAGCATAGTCGCAGGCGGTGCCACCCATTTGAACGACGCGTAAGTCTGCGGCGCACCATTTGCACCAAAGCGCCAAACCACAGCAGTGGTTTGCACGAGGCCGATTGATAAGCCAGAGGGAACAGCAACAGCTAAACGGGGGTTAGGCGCAGGGTTTTGAGTGGTGGCATCTGTGGGTAAAGCGCCCAGATCAAGTTGCTTCATCACCGGGCCTGATTGACCCACACCGCACCCAGCAAGCACCAAACAAGACACCCAAATAAAATGGCGCAAGCCCTTTTTGTAAGGCAAAAAGCTCAAATAACGAATTGGTTGTGTTGCTTTCATTTGTTCGCTGACCTCAATAATGCTGCTGTAAAGACTTAAACTTTTAATACAAAAAATTTTAATAACCGCTTACTTGAAACCTGAAAAACCAGGCTCACCGGGCCCAGGTGTTGCTTTAGGAGGCCCAAAAATAATTGACTGTGGTGATTGCTTAAGGTCTCTTGTTGTTTGCGTTATGAGCTCAACCGCGTCATGTAATGATCCCGCTAATTGATTAATTTCAGGCAATGTTGACGCCTGTATTTGTAAAGCGACTTTAGACACTTGCAACGCAACCTCATCAAAAGAATCAATCAATTTAGGCAATTTTTTTAAAGCAGGGTCTAACGTTTTAACTGATTCGTTTAATGATGCGGTCAAAATTTGTATATTCTTAATTGATTGGCTCAACGCTTTCACATTTTCCTCAGTGAATACTTTTTCAACCTGGTCCATCAAGCGGTCAAGATCGTTAACAGCTGAATCGCCCAGTTTTTGCAGTTGTTGAAAAAAACCTGGTCGAATCGGTATGACATATAACTCACTCTCTTGGCTGACGACCATTGTCGTGTCGGTACCGGTGTCGCGAAGTTCAATATTTGAAATGCCTGTTACCCCTTGAGTCATGATCTCTGACCACGTTTGTTTGGTGACCGGTGTACCTGGAAGCAAACCAATCAAAATATTTACTGCGCCTGGGTTTGCCTGACTGATACTCACATCAAGTACTTTACCCACGTTTACGCCCATGTATCTCACGTCAGACTGCATAGACAGCCCGCCCACAGAGTAGGTCGATACAATTTTGTATGGCGTATAGGTCACATCTTTACGATCAATCCATAACGCGGCCACAATACCTGCGATTATCAAAGCAATCACAAAGGCACCCGCAAAAATAGCGTGGCTTCGATTTTCCATATTTTAATTCCTGCTAAGCATGTGCGCCAACCGCACGATCACCGCGCTTGCCCTGAAAAAAAGCTTTTATAAATGGGTGCTCAAAAGTCATGACTTGCTCAATTGAGCCTTCAACTAAAACGTGCTTTTCTGCTAATACGGCCACACGTGTTGATAAGTCTCGAATCGTATCAAGATCATGCGTAACCATAATCACCGTGAACTTTAACTGTTCATGTAATGCTTTTATCAACGCCACAAATTCGTCAGAGCGTTGAGGGTCTAGACCTGCTGTCGGCTCGTCAAGAAACAGTAATTCTGGGTCAAGAGATAACGCGCGCGCCAACGCCACACGCTTAACCATGCCCCCTGACAAATCAGAAGGCATCAACAATGCATCACGCTCATTTAAACCCACCCAATTTAAACGCATCAAAACAACTTTACGCACCAAGTCTGGCGGCAAGTAGTGCATTTCACGTAAGGGTAATGCAACGTTATCGAATACCGAAAGTGCCGTAAACAAAGCCCCTGACTGAAACAGCATACCCCATCGACGCGTTAACGCTAAACGCTCAGGCCCCACGTAATCATGCACCGGTCGGCCCCAAAGCTTAATGACACCGCTTTGCGGGCGGTCTAACCCTAAAATTTGCCGTAATAAGGTCGTTTTACCTGAACCTGACCCGCCAACTAAAGCCAAAATTTCACCTGGCATGACATTCAAATTTAAATGCTCGTGCACCACGTGGCTGCCAAATGCCGTCGTGAGGTCTTGCACCGCGATGATGGGTTCTAAACGGGCGGTCATCAATACCCCAGCTCATCAAGCATGATGGCAAACAAGGCATCAATCAAAATAACACCTGTAATGGCTGTCACCACTGATGCGGTTGTGCCTTTGCCTAAACTTTCTGTGTTGGGCTCAATGCGCAACCCAAAATGACAAGCTGCCAAACCGATCCAGGCACCAAAAACTAAACCTTTGAGGCAACCTATCCAATAATTTGTGATGCCAATTGCTGTGGGTAGCTGGCTTAAAAACCAGGCTGGTTTAATGCCCAGATCAAGCTTGGCGGCATACATACCGCCCAACAATGCAACGGCATCAGTCCACAATATCAATAAAGGCATGGTCAAGGCTAACGCGATGACACGTGGCAAAATTAAACGTTGGCTTGGGGCTATACCCATCACAGTCATGGCGTCAAGCTCTTGTGTCACCCGCATCACGCCAATTTGTGCCGTGATGGCAGAACCTGACCGACCTGCCACCAAAATAGCGGCCAAAACGGGTCCCAACTCTCGCACAACTGAGACACCCAAGAGTTTGACAATAAAATGACCCGCACCAAACGCGGCTAACTGCTGACCTGACAGGTAAGACAGCACCACACCTATTAAAAAACCCACTAAAGCTGTGATGCCGAGCGCTTGAGTACCTGTTCTGTATATTTGAGCTGAAATTTCGCGCCAAGGACCAAAACGGGGTGAACCAATAAAAGCCATTAAATCAATTAACAATTGACCGAGCAACCCGGCGAGTAGGCGGGCGTGTAACACACCAATTTGCGCCCTTTCGCCTAAGCCTACAACCCAAGCCAACCAGTCTGTCCCGGGCTTAGGTAGCGGCTTATTGCTTTGGCCGCTGGCCACTTTATCTAACAAATCAGTTTGACCAGGGGTAGCCACGAGACTTGAGGGTTTTTGGCCACCCCAGTTGTCCCAGAGCAATTGACCACCAATCGTGTCAAGCCTGCCCATGTGTGAAATATCCCACTGGGTGACGTGAGGCAATTTTTTTAATACATCTACGCGACGAGCGACCTCACCCTTAATTGAGAGGGCCTGAACGCTCCAGTCGCCTTGCACAAATGCTACCCCTTGCTTAATCGACACAAGCGGTTCATGATTCGAAGCAGTTTTCAGCATTTGCATATGCTACAAACCATAGTGAATATATTTCATATAGATAAGTTTATACCTGATTTTGCGTTCAACAGATGCCCTTGACTTTACCCTCGCCTGCACAATTAAACGACGCCCTCAGTGCACACCTAGGTCAATTTACGCGCGTCAACTGGGTTGCTCAGACAGGTTCGACCAATGCTGACTTGATGTCGCAACACGATTTACTGATCGGTCAAAGCCAGCTATTGGGTGCGCATCTGCAAACTGCGGGTCGCGGCCGGGCTGGGCGTATTTGGCTTAATCAAACAGGTCAATCGCTTACGTTTTCGTGTGGGTTTGAAACAGATTTAAAGCCAACACAACTCAACGGTCTTTCTTTAGCTCTTGGGGTAGGTGCATGTGAAGCATTGCGCGCACGATGCCCTACCGATCGAGTTGATCGCCTTAAATTGAAATGGCCCAACGATTTAATGTTTGATCATGGCAAACTCGCTGGTATTTTGGTTGAAACCCAAATTAACGCTAAGCGTATTCGCATTGTTGTTGGCATGGGCATCAATTTAACGCAGGCTCAAGCGCTAGGCGATACGCTTGGGCGGCAGGTCGCGGCATTAAACGATATCTTCACACTGGACCACGCAACGATCGTCACCTTAATCGGGAAGGTCGCATCATCGTGGCACGACATCGTTTTTAACTACGCCCAACACGGTTTTGTTATCTTTTTACCTCGATTTAAGCACTTAGACTATTTGGCAAATCAACCGGTTGACGTGTTGCAACATCAAAATCACCTTTTTGCAGGCATCGCTGAGGGTATCGACTCGCAGGGCGCATTACAGGTGAGAAATGCTCAAGGCATCAAAGCCGTGACGGTGGGTGATGTGTCGGTACGTTTACAAACTTAAAATCGTTTCTGCATTAAATAATCGAGTTTTGCGCCCTAGCTGATAAAATAAAACTATGGTGTTATTGCTTGATGTGGGTAATTCCCGCTTAAAAATCTGTTTATATCAACCGGTCAAACATGTTGAGCTGCCAACCATTATGGTGCCTACATCGACCCATACATGGTCGCCCATACTCGATGTGGTGGCGGTTAATCTAAAGCAAATCGAAAACCAACAAATCTTACCCAAATGTGTTCTTGATTTGCAATCGAATGCATCACAAAAAATTGCACTCGTGTGGGGCGTTAGTGTGGCTGGTGCGCACTTAAATCAATCGATTGAAAGCCAATTAAAAAGCATAGGTCTGACCGTTCAATGGCTCAAACCCACCCGATCCCTGCTTGGCTTATTAAACAACTATGTCAACCCAGATCAACTTGGGTCAGACCGTTGGGCCGCAGCTCTCGGGCTTCATGCTCGCTTTCGCACTTCACAAGCACCCATCATTTTGGCAAACTTTGGAACAGCCACAACCATTGATACCATTTCGACTGAAGCCCACTTTTTAGGTGGGCTCATTTTGCCAGGGGTTGATCTCATGTTCGAATCACTGACCCGTCGCACGGCACAGTTACCCTTGGCGCAAGGGTCTGCCGTTGACTACCCGACCGATACAGACCATGCCATTGTTTCTGGTGTGTTAGCCTCACAGTTAGGCGCATTGCACCATCAGTTTGATGTGGTGCATCAACAATTTAAAATAGCCCCCATTGTTTGTGTCAGTGGCGGCGCTTGGTCTAAAGTAGAGCCGGCATGGTCGTTGCACTTTCAACATGTCAGCTGGCACGCTTTACCCAACATTGTTTTAGAAGGGCTAGCCGCCGTCGCCACATCAACTTCTCACACTCAACCACTCACTTGATATGAAATTTATATTTATGACTTTAATGGTGGTTAATGTGGCATTGTTTGGTATGGGTCAAGGCTGGTTTGGCACACCCAGAGCCGATGCAGGCCGCAACACAGCGATGTTGCAACAGCAACTTAATGCATCGCAACTGACTGTAACACCCGCTGCGCCTCAAGCTCGGCCAAAGCCTTAAGCATGACTTGGGTGGCACCCGTATGTTGTTGCAGCCAGATTTGCGCCGCAACACAATAACGTTGTCGACTTGACTCATTATTTACCCAGCCGTGGGCATGCTCAATGGCTTGAGTGGGGGTTTTAACTTGCATGATGGCCCCAGCTTGTTGAGCAGAATCGGCCGCCTGAGCAAAGTTTTCTGTGAACGGTCCAACAATTGTTGGCGCACCGGCTACACAAGCCTCAATAAAGTTTTGTCCACCATGCGGCTCAAAGCTACCGCACACAATAGCCACATGCGCCGCACCATAAAAGAATGGCATTTCACCCATCGTGTCACCTAACAACACGTCGATTGTGTCTAAAGTTGACAAGGCACCTGTCGAGTTTGTTTGAACGTTTTCTTTCAATGTCGACCAGCGACCATACCTTAGTTTTGCAGCGTCTAATTGTTGCGCTGCTGTTTCAAATCGTTGTGGATGCCTCGGAATGATCACGTATAAAGGAGGTGGTGCGGGAAGATCTTGATTTGTTGCCGGTGCGGGCGGTGTGACAGCAACGTGCGTTTCTAGGGCAAGTTGGTTTGGGTCTTCTGGCTTAAGTGCGATGGCTTGAATCGCTGCAATAAATCGTGCGTCTTCACCTTCACGCGTGCTGGCAATAACGATTAACGGACGCTTAAATTTTTCTCGCCAATCATGGCCTTCTTGAATGGCTAAAACCGGCAATTGCACATCAAATTTTAAATTGCCGGTCACCTGCACATGGGGCGCCCCCATTGCTGTTAAACGTTCAGCATCTTCTTTGGTTTGAGCCATCACCAAATCAATCGTGGCATAGGTGTGGCTCATAAGCCCAAAGCTGAAACGATCTAGCATTTGAGCTTGTTTAAATGATTTTTCTGAAAACCGCGCATTGGCTAAGATAATTGGTATGCCTGCCAACCTTGATGCAAGAATGAGATGAGGCCAAACCTCGCGTTCAATCAAAATCGTTAAACGGGGTTGATAATGTTGAATCAACCCTTGCATCGCACCAAAGAAATCGTAAGGTACCCAGCGTTGTAAAACAAGCCCTGCATTGATTTCTGCTTGCCATAAGCGGCGCAATTCATCACCACCTGTGGGCGTCATATGCGTCACTAAAACCCTTTCACCCTGATCAAGCAACGCACGCATTAAAGGGGCCGCCGCACGCACCTCACCCACACTCACGGCATGTAACCACAAGGGCGCCTGACCGTCCCACGGTTGGTTGTAACGCCCAAAGCGTTGGGGGCTCAGAATATGCCAATCTCGCCGGCCACGTCGAGCTCGCCAAGCCATACCCAGCCACAGTAGCGGCGCCAAGCACCACCACATAACCGTGTAAAGTTTATAACTCCACAATATTTTTTTTGATCTCATGATAAGCGTGGTTTCAAAAACTGCTCGAGTGTTGTCAAGACCTCTTGTACGCTGGGTGGTTTATCTCGATCACCCAAACTGGCCGTTAACCCAGCGCCAATTAACGGTGTGCGAACAGGGGTTGATGCTTTGTAAATACCAATAGTGTCTCGACCTAATGCTGCCGACAAATGCGTGAGGCCACTGTCTAAGCCAACCATAATGGTCGCCCCGCTCAATACCTCTGCCACAGCTGTTAAACCCATACGCGGCAAAACTATCGCGTTTTCGAGACCTTTTATTAAAATTTTTGAGTATGCGGCTTCTGCGTCATTACCCGCTAAGAGTTTTAACACTAACCCGTGATGTTGCAATAGATTAAACACATGCTGCCAATGTGATGATGACCACAGTTTATCTGCGCGACTGGCAGACGGCATCATGACGGCATAAGGTTGAGCTGCTGGCTGCTTTTGTGCCTGCTCTCTAAAGTGCTGCAAACCAAAGTCTGGTGCGCCAGATACCTCGTAACCCCACACCAAACTGGCGAGTAAACGTTGCCGCGTAACTGCTGGCTGCCAAAAGGCGACGCTATGCTTACAATCATAAAATAAACTGCAAAGCGGCTCACGCGCTGATTTCCAATCAAGACCATGCTTGATACCTTGGGCAGCGCGAACCCATCGAATTGATTTTAATAACGCTTGCATATCAATCACAACATCGTAATGCGCCTTTTGTATACGCTGAACAACCTCGCGGCGAGCAGCCCATACACTGGGCTTCCACCAAGCTTTACGCCACTGTCGCTGCGAAACCGGAATAACTTCATTGATGGCTGAATGCCAAGCGGGTATGTCAGCAAAAGCGGCTTCAACGACCCAATCAATTTTTGCGTCAGGCACCTGTTTAGCGATGTCAGATATAGCGGGCAACATATGCACCAAATCGCCTAATGAAGAGGTGCGCACAATTAAAACTTTCATACTTGAGTCGGTGGATTCGCTTTATCTGCATTGAGTTTGCCAATTACGCTGACCACCCCTTGACGCCAATCGGGCAAAATCAAACCAAACGCCTCACTCAGACGTTGTGTGTCAAGCCGTGAGCTTTGTGGACGGGTTGCAGCAACAGGGTACTCGTGTGCGGGTATGCCTTTAATGGCTTGAGGTGACAGAATAAGTGGCCACCCCAGCAGGCGTGCCTGCTCAATCGCGAAATCGGCATACTCAAACCAATTTGTTTGACCCGCTGCAACCAGGTGATACAACCCCCATTTTGCCGCTTTGACTTGACTATTTTGACCCATTTGACCTTCATTCATGCTCGGCGTCATCACCACACCCGACTTTTGCGCCAGGTTTAATGGGGGCGGTAAACCCAACTGTTGCGCCATTGCAATGGCTGTCACCGCGGCAATCAGCTCAACCCCTGTGGGTGCACCCCATTGATCATTGACCACACTTAAGTTGTCACGCTCTGCAGCCAGTCGCAACATCGTTTTGAGGAAGTTTTGCCCATACGCACCATAGACCCAACTGATTCGAAAAATAAAGTGCTGTACACAGTTTTTAGCAACGGCTTGCTCGCCTTCATATTTACTTTGACCGTAAACAGATAACGGATGCGTTGGATCCGTTTCTTTGTAGGGCCTTAATTGTGTGCCATCAAAGACATAATCGGTTGAGTAATGCACCAAACACGCGCCGCACGCATGTGCTGCTGAAGCTAACAAGCCAGGTGCTTGGGCGTTGACTGCCCGAGCACGATCAATCTCTTGCTCGGCCCGATCAACGGCTGTATAAGCCATGGCGTTCAAAATGATATCGGGCTTTACTTGATTGATGAGACGGTCAAGCGTCTCAGGCCCTTCACAAAGTTTCTCTAGATCAAGGGTTTGACGGCCAACAGCCGTGACTGAACCCAAGCTTGCCATAGAGTCTTGCAAAGCATGGCCGAGTTGGCCGTCTTGACCAAGCAAAAGTATTTTTGGGGAATGGTATGTGTCGCTCATTACGCTATTTTAGGCGCAAGTGAGCGACCTTTAGCTAGATTTGACCAAACATCTGTCGATATCGTGTCATGCCGCGTTCTAGGTGAGCGCGCATCGCTTGCCTAGCTAATTTGGCATCACGAATTTCAATTGCTTGAAAAATAGCTTCGTGTTCAGCCAAAATATCAGCAATGCATTGTTCGTCGGTTGCACGTAAGCGTAACGTGCGAATGGCATCGCGTGTCGATGACGCCAAATGATGATGGGTACTGATCATAAACGGGTTCTGTGTGGCTTCAGTCAAAACCTTATGAAAATCAAATGTCGCTTTTGACGCTTGTTCCCACTCATCGCCAGCACGCATTAATGCAGACAGCGCAGCACGAATGTGTTCTAGTTGAGTTTGAGAGCGATGGGTCGCAGCCAGCGCAGCGGCACCCGTTTCTAACTCAAGCCGCATATGATAAAGATGCATCAACGGCAGCAAGGCCATCAAGCCATCAGTTGACGCTTCTGCTCGAGCTTGTTCCGCATCACCCTTAACGAAGGTACCGACACCATGACGGGTTTCAACTAAACCCATCTCTTTTAGCCGGGCAATCGCGTCACGAACGATATTTCGGCTAACGCCAAACTGAGTACCGAGCATTTGCTCTGTCGGCAAACGTTTACCCACGCTAATGGTTTCGTTCAAAATTTGTTCGCGTAACTGCTGCGCTATATCGTCTGCGACACAATCGACTTTGACAGCCGTATCAAATGCGCTCGAAACTTTTGCTGGCAGTGCACGCCGCACATCTTTACTGTGAACTGTTTTTCCCCATGCTTCCATTTGGTTCCCTGATATGTCTAATTTTGCCTCTCTCGCGCTATGGCATGGGCATTTTTATTAAGTCATTCAAAAAGCGTTTTTTTTGAATAAATCTGGTCTTACCACTGTAATCTTATACCTTTTTTGTTCTATTGAGAGAACAATGCTATTTTGAAAAAATGATGGCCGACTTAATACCAGGTTAAGACAAGTGCCTATTTGTCATAAAATAGTCAAAATGACAGTAAAAATGACAGGAAAAAAAGACAATATGATTCTCGTAACAGGCTGTGCCGGGTTTATTGGTAGCAACTTTATTCATACTTGGTTAGAAAAACATGATGAAGGTGTGATTAACGTTGATAAATTAACTTATGCGGGTAATCTTGAAAATTTAGCCGCATTTACGAACGACCCCAGACATCATTTTGTACACGGTGACATCGGCGATCGTGCGCTCATCGAGGCATTACTAAGCACCTATCAACCGCGAGCTGTTATTAACTTTGCTGCCGAGTCTCACGTCGACCGCTCTATTCACGGCCCAAAAGACTTTATTGAAACCAATATTGTGGGTACGTTTAACTTACTTGAATCGGTTCGCACCTATTGGTCTGCTTTGTCAACCGAACCAAAAGAAGCCTTCAGGTTTGTGCATGTTTCAACTGACGAGGTCTATGGCACGTTATTGCCCGCTGAACCCCCGTTTGCTGAAACCAATGCCTATTTGCCCAATAGCCCCTACGCGGCCAGTAAAGCCGCCTCAGATCACTTGGTCAGGGCGTGGCATCACACCTACGGTCTTCCCGTCATCACAACCAACTGTAGCAATAATTATGGGCCGTTTCATTTTCCTGAAAAACTCATTCCGCTCATTATTATGAATGCGCTTCACGGCAAGCCACTTCCCATTTACGGTGATGGCCAACAAATACGCGATTGGCTATATGTACAAGACCATACCCGTGCCATTGCCCGCGTTCTAGAGGGCGGTCGCATCGGCGAAACCTACAACATCGGTGGGTGGAATGAAAAAGCCAATATTGATGTCGTTAAACTCATCTGTTCAAGCCTAGACGCTTTAAAACCGCGTGCCGATGGCAAACCCTATGCCGATCAAATCACGTATGTGACTGACCGCCCTGGGCATGACCGTCGGTATGCAATTGATGCCCGCAAAGTTGAACGCGAACTAGGCTGGAAACCCAGCGAGACGTTTGAAACAGGCATTCAAAAAACCATTCAATGGTATCTTGACAACCCTGAATGGGTCGCCCATGTCAGCAGCGGCGATTACCGTCAATGGGTTGATAAACAATATGGTGTGAAGGCAAGCTTGTCATGATAAATATTTCAAAACGGCGCGGCATTATTTTAGCGGGTGGCTCTGGCACTCGCCTCTACCCCGTCACACAGGCTGTTTCAAAACAGCTGATGCCTGTTTACGATAAACCGATGATTTACTACCCCCTCAGCACCCTCATGCTGGCAGGTATTCAAGACGTCTTAATTATTTCCACACCTCAAGACACACCCCGTTTTGAAGAACTTTTAGGCGATGGCAGCCAATGGGGTATGTCTTTGCAGTATGCCATTCAACCTTCACCCGACGGTTTGGCTCAAGCGTTTGTGATTGGTCGTGAGTTTGTAGGTAATCGGCCCAGCACTTTAGTCTTGGGTGACAATATTTTTTACGGTCACGACCTAAGCCAATTATTAGCCAGCGCCAGTGCGCAACCCGCTGGGGCAACCGTGTTTGCCTACCACGTGCATGACCCTGAACGTTACGGTGTCGTTGAGTTTGACGCCAACCGACGCGCCATCAGCATTGAAGAAAAGCCCACCAAACCGCGTAGTAATTATGCCGTCACCGGGTTATATTTTTATGATCAACAAGTTTGCGATATCGCCGCCAACATTAAGCCGTCAGACCGGGGTGAGCTTGAGATCACAGACGTGAATCGTTGCTATCTTGAAGCGGGTGAACTCAACGTTGAAACCATGGGGCGCGGCTTCGCTTGGCTTGATACCGGCACGCACGACAGTTTGCTTGAAGCAGCCAGTTTCATCAGCACCCTTCAAAAACGACAAGGTCTGATGGTGGCGTGCCCTGAAGAAATCGCACTCAACCTCAAATGGATCAATGCTGAACAAATTGAACGCTTGGCTCACCCCTTGAAAAAAAATGCTTATGGCCAATATTTGCTTAACTTAATTCGTTCTTCACATTGAGCATAGAAGATTATGTATACCGTTACACCCACCGCCATTGCCGATGTTCTTGTAATAAAGCCGCAAGTTTTTGGCGACAGTCGAGGTTTCTTTCTTGAAAGCTTTAACGCACGTGATTTTCAACAGGTCACCGGTTTAGAGGTGAACTTCGTGCAAGACAATCACAGTCGCTCTAAGCAAGGGGTTTTGCGGGGGCTACATTTTCAAGTTGACCACCCGCAAGGCAAGTTGGTTCGTGTCACAGAAGGTGAGGTTTTTGATGTTGTGGTTGATATACGTCGCGGCTCACCCACTTTTGGCCAATGGGTCGGCGAAACCTTAACGGGCGACAACCACAAACAAATGTGGGTGCCCCCAGGCTTGGCACATGGCTTTTTAGTCTTGAGTGAAACCGCTGACTTTCTATACAAAACAACTGATTACTACCACCCCGAGTCTGAACGCACATTACTGTGGTCAGACCCAGCAATCGGTATTGAATGGCCGGCCATTACGCCTCTTACTTTAGCCGCCAAAGACCAAGCTGGCTTGCCCTTAGCGGCATTTTTGTAAAGTCTTGCTACAAATTCATTACGAATTGACAACTAAAGTGTCAAACTCAGTTTAATAACATTTGTAGCATAGCGATTGAACTTTATTTGAGACCCGCTATGTCTATTTTAAGTGACCGATACAGCGCCCGTTCCCGCACTGTTTTATACCCCGACGCCCATTCGCTCAAAAAGTCTTTTTCTAAAGAGCTTTTGATTTCTCTACAACGCGAGTATGGTGGTCGCGTTCCCTCAATAGCTACGGTTGCGCGCGATTTTTCACTACGCGCACCGCATTTAAAACATATCAGTGGTGAAGCCATACGCAAATGGCTGAGTGGCTCATCTGTGCCCCATATGTCACGCATGAGTGTCTTAGTAGAATGGCTTGGGCCTGAACTACGCGAGGTCTTTGAGCGTAAACCAAATTGCGCGCGCCCTTACAGCAACTCGACTGAAGTCACCACACCCCTGCAACGTGAACTGATCGAAACCGCACTAAGGCTTTCATCGCAAGACGCTATGGCGGCATTGACCTTATTACGAGACTTGTTACACACTCACCATAAGGCACTTTAGTGCGCGCCTATTAAACGTTGCTGTGCGGCCTCTTTTACCTTTTTAGTTAACTGGGCTACCGCTTGAGATGTTTGCGACCAATGTTGCCAGTACAACGCAATATCAATGGGGGCATTGGGCATCACTTCGACCCACTTGGGTTGCAAAGCGCTTGCTCTGGCTTGAGTTTGATCAAGTTGTGATATTAAATCGGGCACCATACCCCACCCAAGACCACATTCAATAGCTTGAGCAAACGCCTCAATCGCAGGTACATAATGTTTGGGGTATTGAGGCGTTTGCAGGTCAAAATACTTTAATAAAAAAGTGTCTTGTAATGCATCTTTTTGATTAAAAATAATAGCGGGCATCTTGAGAAGTTTATGTATAGAAACCTGCCCATTAGGTGCACGAGAACGCGCAACTAAATCAGGTCGCGCTAAACAACGGTAGCGCATTTGCCCCAAGGGCTCGGCCACACAACCATGCATTGGAATGGCTGACGTGGTGACGCACCCTAATACATCGCCGTTTTTAAGCGCAGCATGGGTATGGTCTTGGTCATCAATAATGATGTCAATTAACAATTTTGATTTTGCTAATAAGGGCGCAATACCAGGCAAGAACCAAGTTGAAACTGAATCGGCATTGACCGCAACACTTAACGTTTGCCATCGTTTAGCACCGCCTGTTTGTAATACTGATAAGACCTCATCGTGCAACATTTGGGCACGCTGCGCATAGGCCATCAGGGTTTGACCTGTTGTTGTGAGGCGAACCGTCTTACCGCGCACAAGCAACCGAGCACCCAAGCTCTGTTCAAACGATTTAATGCGCAATGACACGGCAGCCACCGATAAATTCAGCGCTTGCGCTGCCCCCTGGAAGCTTCCTGCGCTGACAACAGCCTTAAAGGCTTCGATTAGTTTAGGGTCGAACATAAACGCTCAATGTTGGGTGTTACAAAATAAATCGGAAAAAATAGTGACACGCACATAAATATTTTGAAGCTATAAAAACACATGAAGCAAATTCGTTGAGTATTTTTTAACATTAATTATTTTATTTAAATATTATTTAAATAATAAGCCGTTTCATGCAACATAGATACTCATTAGCACGTTCATATTTTAAATTTGTAAAAGTCATCATGAATCCACTTTCTCTGGGGCTAGCCTCAACATTCTTTGCCGGCTTGGCATTAAGCTTATCGCTGATTTCAACTATCGGCCCACAGAACGCCCACTTGATGCGGCTGGGCTTAAATCGTCAATACTTATGGACAACCGTCACCACCAGCTTCCTGGCCGACACCGTTTTAATCGCCTTAGGGGTGTTTGGGCTCGGTAAGCTGGGCGGGCTGTCTTTGCACGTTCAGCAGTTTATGTTGCTCGGCGGTACTATTTTTTTACTTTATTACGGTGCGCGGGCAGGCTTGCGCTGCTTTGCCGGCCTAAAACCCTCTGGTCAAACCGTACAACCCAAACCCGCAGTCATTCAATCAACACGCCAAGCCATTGTGATAGCACTGGTATTTTCATGGCTTAACCCCCACGCCTGGGTTGACACCGCCATACTAATTGGTGCAGCTTCGCTAGCCTATGGCACGCCCGGCAACGCCGTGTTTGGTGCGGGAGCGATTGTGGGGTCTATGGTTTGGTTTATTGTGTTTGGCGCTGTGTTGTGTTGGCTTGGTGCCCGCTTAAATCAACTGAACCCATGGCGCACTATTGATGGCTTGGTTGCCATCATGATGTTTGGAACAGCCCTGTACTTAATGCATTCTTTTTGGTTATTAACCGCTTAATTCACAAATTAATTGATTCACTGAACGCTTATTTCAACAAAATAGTTCAGAAAGCTTTATGCATCACTTCTTTTTATTGATACCAAAGTTTGTCCATGACTGACCATCGATAGCGACCGAGTCATAGTATTTGGGTTTGCTAGCATCGGGTGGGTTAATCGCCCACTGGGCACGCTTTTCAAAAGACAAGTCAAAGTGAACCATGGTGGCGCACATAAATAGGCTTTGCACTTTCATACCAAGCAGTCGTAAACGACGGTCAATATCTGAGTCTTCGGCGCCCCATTGAGCGCGAAAACGTTCATCAAAGCCATTAATTGACAATAAATCATGGCGATAAATTGAAAAGTTACACCCGATAATACCGCCGTCTTTGTGACTAAAAAGATTCAATTTTGACCAAGCAATACGAAACCCTTTTTCAATATTACGGGCTTGTTTTTTTAATGACATATAAAAAAGTCGACTCTTATTCCGGCTAAAAATAGCTTCGGGGTGCTGCATATCTAGCACGCGTGTCGCTTGATGTGGCAAATCAATACGCCGCCCCGTCAAACAATGCTGCGGCTTTGCTAAACGCAAATGGTCATCAACAAAACCCCTTTGCGGCACGCAATCGCCATCAATAAATATTAGGTAGGGGGTTTGAGCATGCGCCACCGCTTGATTCAAAACAAGGGTCTTGCCAAAACCGTCATCTTCTTGCCAGTAGTGATTAATCTTAAAAGGGTAGCCGTGTTTTTGTGCCTGCTTAACCTGCGCCACAAATTCGGGCCTTGAGCCGTCATCAGCAATAGCCACATCGAACTGTTGATGCCACTGAGACTTTAACGATTGCAATATGTATTCAAGCAAAGGCCAGTCGTTGTAAACCGCAATCACAACAGTCGCTGTCAAGGGTTTCATTACTCGAGCTCAAGTTCCGCCAAAATAGGCGAATGATCAGAAAGTATGCTCCAGGGTCTACCGCGCAAAACATGGGCACGCTTGACTGAAAACCCGCGTTGATAAATGCGATCAAGCCTAAGCATTGGAAATTTTGCTGGAAACGTTTTTGGGGGAGGTATGGGGCAGTATGCGCCCGACATCGGCAACTGATTTAAGCGCTGCGCATCGTCTCGATAAAACGATTTGAGCGGTTGATCACCTTTCAAAAATTGCCCAATTTGCCGCATAGAATCACGCAAACGCGGCACACCACCTCGGGTTTCAGAAGCATGAGCAAAGACCTCATAAAGGCCTAATTGCTGCACAAACATGGGGGCTAATTCGTCACGCCAATCATTGAAATCGCCCGCAATTAAAATCGGAGCACCATCAGGAACCGTCTGGCGAATTCGCTCAACCATCAACTCAATTTGACGCCCGCGCCCCCCTGCAAACAAGCCTAAATGCACCACAAAACAATGCACATTGTGTTGACCCACCTGCACTTGTGCGTGCAACAGACCGCGTTGCTCTAGGGCATGATCAGAGATGTCGAGATTTTCAAAACGGGTAATTGGGTAATGCGTCAGCAAAGCATTACCATGATCAGTATGCATGCGAACTGCGTTACAGCCGTACGCGACATTCATATGAAGTGCTGCAGCTAAAGACTCATGTTGTGCATGCGACGCCGAACGTTGATCGTTGCGACCTTGAACTTCTTGTAAAAACATCAGGTCAGGGCGCAACCCATGCAAATGTAAACGTAACGCTTGCAATGAGTCGCGCCCGCTCAAAGAGCGACCTTTATGAATGTTATAGCTGACAATACGAAGTTCAGCCATAATTGCCTCTAGCCCGACTGTGGGCCTGGTTGACCATCAGTCTTGGGTTCAGTTTGGCGCAAACGAATATGCAACTCTCGCAACTGTTTTTCGTCTACGGCAGAAGGGGCTTGGGTTAACAAACACTGAGCACGTTGCGTTTTAGGAAATGCAATGACATCACGTATTGACTCGGCACCCGTCATCATCGTGACAATACGATCAAGACCAAAGGCAATACCGCCATGAGGTGGTGCACCATACTGCAAGGCGTCAAGCAAGAAACCAAACTTTAAACGGGCTTCTGCATCATCAATTTTTAAAGCGCGAAATACTTTAGTTTGAACGCTTTCTTTATGAATACGAACTGAACCGCCACCAATTTCCCAACCATTAAGCACCATGTCGTAGGCTTTAGACAAAGCTTGACTGGGGTCTGTTTCAAGCAGGTCTTCATGACCATCTTGTGGGCTGGTAAAAGGGTGGTGGGCTGCGCTGTAGCGACCACTTTCTTCGTCGTATTCAAACATGGGGAAGTCTGTCACCCATAGAGGGCGCCAACCGGCCTCGAACAAACCATTGGCACGACCAAAGTCGCTGTGACCAATTTTGACGCGTAACGCGCCTAGAGCATCATTCACCACTTTGTTTCGGTCTGCACCAAAAAACAAAATATCACCATCTTGCGCGCCCGTACGCTTGATCATGGCTGTTAAAGCGTCATCGTGAATGTTTTTAACGATGGGTGATTGCAACCCTTCACGGCCTTTGGCTACCTCGTTGACTTTGATCCATGCAAGGCCTTTTGCACCATAAATACCGACAAACTTAGTGTACGCATCAATTTCACTACGAGAAATTTGACCACCCTTTGGCACACGCAACGCCACCACTCGACTGCCCTCAGAGCGAGCGGCTTGAGCAAAAACGTTAAAGTCAACGTCTTGCATGACATCTGATAAATCAGTGAACTCAAGTTTGACACGCAGATCAGGTTTGTCTGAACCATACAAGCGCATGGCTTCACTATGCGTGATCATCGGGAAGGGGTTGGCCAACTCAACGTTTTGCACAACTTTAAAAACATGGCGAATCATGTTTTCAAAAATTTCACGAATCTGCAATTCGTTTAAAAAAGATGTTTCACAATCAATTTGGGTAAACTCTGGTTGACGATCAGCGCGCAAATCTTCGTCACGAAAACATTTCACGATTTGATAATAACGATCAAACCCAGACACCATTAACATTTGCTTAAACAACTGGGGTGACTGTGGCAAAGCAAAAAACTCACCCGCATTCACGCGTGAAGGCACAAGATAATCGCGTGCGCCCTCAGGGGTGCTTTTTGTCAACATGGGTGTTTCAATATCTACAAAACCCAATTGATCTAAAAATTTACGCACTTCAATTGAAACCCGGTAACGCAACATTAAATTTTGCTGCATTGGCACACGACGCAAATCTAAAACGCGATGGGTCAAGCGTGTCGTTTCAGACAAATTATCATCATCAAGTTGAAACGGTGGCGTGATAGAGGCGTTTAATACTTCAACCTCGCGGCACAACACTTCAATTTCACCTGAAGCCAAATCGCTGTTGGCCGTACCTTCAGGACGGTGGCGCACTAAACCCGTGACGCGAATGCAGAACTCATTACGCAAGTTTTCTGCCACGGCAAAAGCAGGTGCGTTGTCGGGGTCAAACACAATTTGAGCCAGACCTTCACGGTCTCGCATATCAATAAAAATAACGCCCCCATGGTCGCGGCGGCGATGCACCCAACCAAATAAGGTCACAGTTTGGCCTAAATGATCGCGGCAGACCTTGCCGGTATAACAAGTACGCATTTAGCGAGACTCCTGTGGGGGTAAGGGTGGCACAACCACACCCATTGAAACAATGTACTTCAATGCTGTATCAACCGTCATATTAAGCGGCTTGATCTCAGACCGAGACATCATCAGAAAAAAACCAGAGGTGGGGTTAGGGGTCGTGGGTACATAGACACTGACCATATCACCCGGTAAATGTTGGGCGGCTTCGCCACCCGGCGCACCGGTGACCAAAGCGATGGTCCAGACCCCAAGGCGAGGGTACTGTACCAAAACAGCCTGTCTAAAGGCTTGCCCGTTTGGGGCCAACAGGCTGTCGCCAACTTGTTTAACAGACTTATAGATTGAGCGAATAAGCGGTATGCGACCGAGCAAGCGTTCCCACTGCTCAACCACGCTACGACCTAAAAAGTTTGCGGCAAACAAGCCGGTTAAAACCACCACCGCCAATACAATCAACATACGCAAGCCCGGTATCGGTATACCAAAGAGTGCGTTGGCAGAAAATGACTCGGGAATGAGGTTTTCTAAAGTAGAAACCAACAAAATTAGAACCCAAACCGTCACCACGAGCGGTGCCCAAATCAAGAGACCCGTAATGAAGTATTTTTTAAATGATCGCATCAAATTATGGGGCCTTAAAATTATGTTGATGTTGACGGCTTAGACGCTGTTGAGACGGTTGGTGTTGCTGTGGGTGTGGCTGAAGTGCTTGTGCTCGGGGCATTAGTGTTAGATGTATTTGTATTGGCGGTTTTCGAATGGCTTTCACCCGAGGTAGCCGATGCGGAATCAGCTTGACCCCCTGAGGCTGAATCACTGCTTTTAGCGTCTTTTGATGCGGCAGCGCCGCCTGCAGCAGCCCCAGCACTAGCCCCATTATTGCGAAAATCGGTTACATACCAACCTGAACCCTTGAGTTGAAAGCCTGCAGCAGTCACTTGCTTAACATAGGTTTCTTGGTGGCAAGCCGGACAAGTTGTTAAGGGTGCAGCAGATAATTTTTGTAAGGTGTCTTCAGCATGGCCACAAGACGAGCATTTATAGGCGTAAATCGGCACGACAAACCCCTTTGGGCAAATCAACAGAATAGGTGGAAAGCCTTAGATTTTAACGTTTTTTAAGATTAAAGCCTGAGCTGGTGTCGTTTTTATTCAATTTTGCGTCAAAAATCGCTTACCTAAAAGGGGAATCACCCAAAATTTAGCCTTTATTGATGGGCTGTTATCATCATTTGGGCTGCTTTTTCAGCAATGGCTAAGGTCGGCGAATTGGTATTGCCTGACGTAATGGTTGGCATGATTGAAGCGTCGGCCACGCGCAAACCCTTTAAACCGATCACGTTTAACTCAGCGTCAACCACGGCCCCCGCATCGCGCCCCATTTTGCAGGTACCCACCGGATGAAAAATAGTGGTGGCAATATCACCCACCGCACGCTCAAGCGCAGCATCTGTGTCAATATGCGCGCCCGGCTTGAACTCTTCAGGCCTAAAAGGTGCCATAGCGGGCGCAGACAGAATACGGCGGGTCAAATGAATACTTTCGACGGCGACCTTTCGATCTTCAGATGTTGACAAATAGCGGCAATCAATTGCGGGCGCATGTGTTGGGTCTGCCGACATGATACTAACCTGACCTCGGCTGGTGGGTTGCAAGTTGCAAACCGATGCCGTTATGGCAGGAAAATTATGCAGAGACTCGCCAAACCGTTCTAACGACAAAGGTTGAACGTGATATTGAAGATTCGCTCTGGGTTGATTGGGGTTTGATTTCGTAAATATACCTAATTGAGAGGGCGCCATACTCATCGGCCCACTTCGTTTAAGCGCATATTCAAGCGCCATTTTGGCTTTACCCCAGAGTGAATTCGCCATCGTGTTGAGGGTTTGCGTGCCCTGCACTTTAAAAACGGTACGTATTTGCAGATGGTCTTGTAAATTTGCCCCCACGCCAGGCAGCTCGTGCACCACCTCAATACCATGCTGATTCAGTAATACTGGCAAACCCACCCCAGACAGTTGCAGCAATTGGGGTGAACCGATCGCACCCGCTGCTAAAACGACTTCTCGGTGGGCACGCGCTTGGCGTATTTGCTGACCTTGGCTAAATGTCACCCCAACCACTTGCCGCCCCTCAAAAATCAGTCGATGCGTCTGTGCCCCAGTCAACACCACTAAGTTTTTTCGATGTTTGATGGGGTTCAGAAAAGCTTTAGATGTATTCCAGCGCCAACCCTGCTTTTGGTTGACTTCAAAATAATCACTGCCCTCGTTATCGCCTTGATTAAAGTCATTCACCATAGGAATACCGACTTCAAAAGCCGCTTGCCTAAAAGCGTTTAAAACTTCCCAAGACAATCTTTGCTTATCAACTCGCCAGGCCCCACCGCTGCCATGGAAGGCGCTCGAGCCAGCATGGTGATCTTCCATGCCAATAAACAATGGCAACATGTCTTGCCAGCCCCAGCCTGGGTTGCCCTGCGCAACCCACCCATCATAATCAGCACGTTGGCCACGCATGTAGATCATGCCGTTAATCGAAGAGCACCCGCCCAGCACACGACCCCGCGGGTAACCCAGTGCCCGACCGTTTAAACCGGGGTCAGCTTGTGTTTTAAAACACCAATCTGTCTTGGGGTTGCCAATACAATACAAATAACCAACGGGTATGTGGATCCAGTGATAACGGTCGGGCCCACCCGCTTCAAGTAACAACACCCGCTTGGACGCATCTGCTGACAAGCGGTTAGCTAATAAACAGCCTGCTGTACCAGCCCCTAAAATGATGTAGTCAAATTGCAATGCCTGATCAGCTACAAATGCACTGGCCATGTCAAATGATCTCCCTTGATGGGCGCAAATTGGGTATAAAGATATATTGTCACCAATTTTGCACCACTTTTATTTGTTTCTGATCATACGCCCACAAGTTGCATTTATAAAACCTGTGTGTCTCATTTTGTTTTTTTAGCTGACGTCTATGACCGCCTCAAAACCACTCGCCTTTCATGTTACCCATACCTCACACCCCACTGCGCCTGAAAAGTTGGCACATATTTTGTCAAACCCAGGGTTTGGTTTGCATTTTACTGATCATATGGTCACGATTGACTGGACAGTAGAAAAGGGGTGGTATGACGCGCGTGTCACGCCATATGGCAAACTTGAACTCGACCCGGCTGCGTCTGTTCTTCATTACGCACAAGAAATATTTGAAGGTTTAAAAGCGTATCGTCATGCCGATGGCAGCATTTGGACGTTTCGCCCTGAATCAAATGCTCGACGTATGCAACGATCAGCCCACCGCCTCGCATTACCTGAGCTACCCACAGCTGACTTTCTTGAGTCAATTAAGTTATTTGTGCAAGCTGATGCAGCATGGGTGCCTAGCGCCCCTGAAACCAGTTTGTACTTGCGCCCTTTTATGATTTCAAATGAAAACTTCTTAGGGGTACGGGCCGCAAAAAAAGCCGCTTATTTTGTGATTGGTTCGCCTGCCGGGGCCTACTTTAGCCAAGGGGTCGCACCCGTTTCAATTTGGGTGTCGCAAGACTATGCGCGGGCTGCGCGAGGGGGTACCGGTGCAGCCAAATGTGGGGGTAATTATTCTGCATCGTTGTTGCCACAACAAGAAGCCTCGGCACAGGGTTGCTCTCAAGTATTGTTCCTTGACTCACATGAAAATAAATACATAGAGGAACTCGGTGGCATGAACGTGTTTTTAGTCACACGCGATCAAACACTGATTACCCCTGAACTTACAGGTAGTATTTTAGAAGGCATTACGCGTGACAGCATTATCACGCTTGCTAAAGACCGTGGTCTAAACGTCATTGAACGTAGAATTTCAATTGATGAATGGCGAGACGGCTTTGCCTCAGGCGACATCAGCGAAGCCTTTGCTTGTGGTACGGCGGCTGTGGTGACACCTATTGGGGCGCTAAAAGGAAAAGCATTTACAGCGGGCGATATCAATAAACCTGCTGGCGAACTCACCATGTCATTGCGCCAAGCATTAACCGACATTCAATATGGTCGCGCCCCCGACACACACGGTTGGTTAACCCATTTAGCTTAATGATCTGAGCGAACTAAATATGAAACCTGCAATCTCTCGCTGGAATGATCGCTTTGCTGCAACCGATGATTATCTTTTCGGAAAAAACCCGAATGCTTTTTTAGTTCGACACGCAACATCTTTAATCAAACCCGGGGCGATTCAGTATCTTGTGTCACGACAGGCCGCTGCAGTTGAAGTGATGCGTGGTGTAGGTTCTGCATTTGACATGACATCGAAATACTTTTCAGACGACAGTTCGCAAGATAAAAGTACCTCAATACTAAAAGAATTAGACCAAAATTTTCAAGCATTTAAGACAAATTCACGCTTTAACTCACCCAATGATGAGGTCATCTGGCGCGTCATACAAGGGCCTATTGACACCATCAAGTATTACGCTGCCCAGCAAGCCTCTTGCAAACTGCAACAAAGTTGGGAAAAGGAAGTCTTGTGGAAGACCCAGCTTGCCGTAAACCCACAAGAAGCGAGTTCGCAACTCTTTGGCGAACAAGGCAGCGTTTGGGCATTCGTTGACGGGCCTGCAAAAAATTTCGTGACACTGATGGGCGGTTCATTTCTACCGGTCACCCTTGCGAATCAGCACCTTTCGAATCAGCAATTTCCGTTTGCTCAAGGTTTTATTAGCTTCCTAAATCAAGCGGTAACCAGCCGCGTGTCTGAAGTGGTCAAACAAAAACTTGCGCAAACGTCTACCACCAAAAGTGCAAAATTGTCTTTAGCTGCCTTGCCTATTGGCGTCAACCCGAGCGCCAAAGCACGGCCTTATGCAGCCATCTTAACGATTCAGTGTAATCAAGAAGAAATTGGGCTGAGCAATTTAAATATGGCAGCAAGCAACACCTTTGAATGGCGGCCGGATCAATGCGAAGAGGTCACGCTTGACATTCAAATTGAAAACTTAACGCTGACTAAACGTTACCCCGGACCACTCGGCTTAGCCACATTCCTTGAAGAATTTGCAGGTGGTTCCAAGACCTTCACGCCAGCCGATTTTCCAACTGCCGCACAAGAACTTGATAATTTAGGCGTCACTGAAATTTCTTTGCGCTATGACATGGTGGGGCGCGATATGGTGCTTAATCTTGCTGAAGATTACCGCTTCATTCTTGAACAAACAACACCCTCCGTGCGATCAGCGGTTTCGCGAATGGACATTCAAGTTCCCTCACGTGCGGGTCGCTGCTGGACATCAAGAGCAGAACCACAGCCGAGTTTGACTTTGCCGCGATTCATTCAAGAGCAGGCAGAAAAGAAAGCCACCCCCCCACCTGCGCCGCCAGAGCCGCCTTTGCCACCCGTTAAAGCGCTTGAACCGATTCCAACCAAAGAAATCACCGTTGTTCAAGGTGACACCCTCTTTTCAATCGGGCGACGCTATCAGGTAGAGCCGATGATTCTTCGGTCTCTAAACAACCTTACGTCAGATAAAATTGTGTCAGGGCAAAAGTTACTCGTACCCGTTTGGGCCAATAAACCCAATTAAAAATGTTTGAGTAAACGTTTGATTAATGGCTGGTCATGGCGTAAAAAAACACCCCAAAAGTTAAGACTTATGTCTAACTTTTGGGGTGCAGTTCAAAATGATAAGTGGGTGTTTTTTTATTTAAATAAGTTTAAAACGGTATATCGTCGTCTAAATCACCTAAATTTGCACCACCTGCTGCCGGCGCAGCCGGGCGAGCAGCTTGGTTGGGGCGGCTAGAAGGGGGGCTAGAACGACCACCCGAGCCACCGCCTGAACTGCCTTCAAAGTTTGATGGGGGTTCGCCGCTATCGCCTGATGCGCCATCACGACCGCCCAGCATTTGCATTTGATCTGCCACCACTTCAGTGGTGAACTGGTCAACACCTTCTTTGTTTTGCCATTTGCGGGTGCGCAGACGACCCTCAACGTACATTGGCCGACCTTTACGCATGTATTCGCCCACAACCTCAGCTAAGCGGCCGTAAAACACAATACGATGCCATTCAGTTTCTTCGCGACGCTCGCCGCTGGTTTTGTCTTTCCAACTGCTGGTGGTTGCAATTGAAACGTTGCACAAAGCAGCCCCCTCAGGGCTGTAACGAACCTCAGGGTCGCGCCCCAAGTTACCTACTAAAATAACTTTATTGACCGATGCCATGCCGATCTCCGAAAAATGAAATAAATAAATTAAACGAGCCAATCGGCCCAACGGCTTGCCATGGTGCGCGAGAGCTTTGCGCTTGACCAGACGTATTGTTACGCATTGTCATAGTTTACGGCACGATGCTCGGTTGAGCCATCGTCTTAGACCGCTCAGGCATATTGATATGTAAACCCCAAGTCGCAATCAGCCAAACCGCAGAGACTGCCGTTAAGCCCCAAAATACCGTTTGTACGCCCTGATGCTGCGCCACCCAACCGCCTAACACGCCACCAAAAAATAACCCAAAAGCTTGGGTCGTATTGTAAAGCCCTAAAGCCAAACCTTTAAGATGCGGTGGTGCAGCGCGCGAAACCAGCGACGGCTGTAACGCCTCTAAAACATTAAAAAAGACAAAGAACAACGTGAGGCAAATTAATAGGGGCCACCAAGCTTGTGCCGTCAAGGCAAAACCCGCCCCCACTAAAACCAAACCTAATACCGCCCAACGCAATGTTTGAGTGTGTGAACGACGTTTTTCTGTGACAAAAATGATCGGCACCATCAACAAAAACGATACGAAAATAACGGGTAAATACACCTTCCACAGCCCTTCAGCAGGCAAATTGCCAAGTTTTAGCAGCAGTGGTGGTACCACCACAAACAACGCGACTTGAGTCAGGTGCAAACAAAACACACCCACATTTAACCGGAATAAACCGCCATTTTTAATCACATCAATTGCGCGGGCTGACGACATACCTGCCTCTGCACGGGGCACCACAGGTATAACAAATGCTGCCACCACAATAGCCACCACACCAAGCGCTGCAATGACCCAAAACAAGCCCGATAAACCACCCCAACCCACAATTAATGGTGACATGACCAGTGACAACGCAAAAGACAAACCAATTGAGGCACCCACCATTGCCATCGCACGCGTACGCACTTCGGGGCGCGTGGCATCAGCCAACCATGCCGTGACCGCAGCTGAAATCGCACCCGCACCTTGAATAGCGCGGCCGATAGTCACCCACTCAATCGTTGTGGCAAACGCGCACATCACGCTTCCCAATACAAAAAGAATTAAACCAAACAACACCACTGGACGACGACCAAACTTGTCTGATGCCATACCAAACGGTATTTGCATAAAGGCTTGCGTTAAACCATACATACCCAGCGCTAAACCGACTTTGGCGGGGTCTTGACCACCCTGCAAACTCTGTGCCGCCACGGCAAAAACAGGCAATAACAAAAACAAACCCAACATACGGGCAGCAAACAGACCCGCTAAGGAAAAACTGGCACGGCGCTCTGCAGGGGTTAAAGCTAATCGAACATCGTTTGTCATAAGTAAAAAGTAAGGTTTAAAGCTGGTTAAGGTGCCAGACCCGTCAAAATGATCATTTCTGCCACATAGTAAAAATGACTCGGCGCGTTATAGTAACAAGTTACCCTTTTGCTGAGTAACTTAAGGGGTGCCCCCCAATGAACAGCTCAAACTTGCTTTTCTAACGACATCACCCGAAAGACGACCTGACACCACTTCATGAATTTCATACGCATTCGCGGTGCTCGCACCCATAATCTTAAAAATTTGTCGCTTGATTTACCGAAGCACAAATTGGTTGTGCTCACAGGCTTGTCAGGGTCAGGCAAATCATCTCTTGCCTTTGACACCCTCTATGCTGAAGGTCAAAGACGTTATGTTGAAAGTTTGTCAGCTTACGCGCGTCAATTTCTTGATCAAATGGAAAAGCCTGACGTCGATTTAATCGAAGGGCTTTCACCCGCCATAGCAATCGAACAAAAGTCTGCCGGCCACAACCCGCGCTCAACGGTGGGCACCAGTACTGAAATTCATGATTATCTTCGTTTGCTCTACGCTCGCGTGGGTATACCGGTCTGCCCGACTCATCACATTCCTCTTATCGCTCAAAGCGTCAGCCAAGTCGTTGACGCCTTGTTAGCGTGGCCAGACCAAACGCGCATTGCCATTTTGTCACCACTCGGTCAAATACCCGCAGATGAGTTGAAATCTCGCTTGCAAAGTTTGCAATCACAAGGCTTTGTGCGGTTAAGGCTAAATGGCAACATGCTCGATATTGACGCCACGCCGACGTTGCCTGCAGGCGAAACCTTTGATGTGGAAGTCGTGATCGATCGATTGCGCATTCGGCCTGACAGCAAAAGCCGCTTAGCTGACAGTATTGAAACGGCCAACAAACTGTCACAGGGGCAGGTCAATGTGCTGAATATGGACAACGAAAAAACGCAGCCTTTTTCCAGTCACTTTTCTTGCCCGATTTGCCACCATAGCGTTCCTGATTTAGAACCTAAACTCTTTAGCTTTAATAGCCCCAGCGGGGCCTGCCAAACGTGTGATGGTCTCGGTCACATTGACATATTTGATGTCAACCGTGTGGTGGCCTTTCCAGAGTTAAGCCTGAAGTCTGGTGCCATCAAAGGCTGGGATGCACGTAACGCCTTCACATTTTCAATACTCAGCAGTTTGTCTACCCACTATGGGTTTGATCTTGAAACGCCTTGGCACGCATTGCCTGAGGCGATTCAGCAGGTTATTTTGCAAGGCTCGGGTACGGTTGAAATACCTTTTTTCTATTTGCAAGAAACCGGTCAAAGCTCAGTTAAGCGCCATGTTTTTGAAGGTGTTATGCCTAATCTAGAACGACGTTATCGTGAGTCTGAATTGGGCGCTGTGCGTGAAGAGCTCAACAAACAAAGGGTGCAAATCGTGTGCCCTGATTGCCAGGGGTCACGCATCGGTCGTGTCGCGCGTCACGTACTGATTGAAGATCGTGCCATTCATCAAGTCGAAGCCATGCCGCTTTCAAAGTGCTTGCAGTGGTTTGAAGCACTCACATTAACCGGCGCACGGCAAGAAATCGCTGAACGTATTGTTAAAGAAATTAGCTCACGCCTTAAATTTCTTAATAACGTGGGTCTGACTTACCTTTCTTTAGATCGACGTGCTGACACCATCTCAGGGGGCGAGGCGCAACGCATTCGACTGGCCAGCCAAATTGGTTCCGGTTTAACCGGTGTGATGTACGTTTTAGATGAGCCCTCAATTGGGTTACACCAGCGCGACAACGATCGTTTAATTCACACCTTGCAACACTTGCGCGACTTAGGTAATAGCGTCATCGTGGTTGAACACGACGACGACATGATTCGACAAGCTGATTGGGTGGTTGATATGGGCCCCGGCGCCGGTGAGCACGGCGGTTATATCGTTGCGCAAGGGACCCCTGATGACATCTGCAAGCACCCTGATTCCATAACGGGTCAGTATTTGAGTGGTCAACGCCGCATACAAAGCGCGCAATATCGCCCTGTCACAGACGACACACCGCGACTCGAAGTGCTTGGCTGTTCGGGCAACAACTTAAAGTCGGTTGATTTACGTATACCTGTGGGACGCTTTGTTTGCATCACAGGTGTCTCGGGTTCCGGAAAATCAACTTTAATTAATGACACGCTAGCGATTGCCATGGCACGGGCGCTACATCGTGCCCACGCCGAACCCGCCCCCTATAACGACATACTCGGCCTCAATCTATTTGACAAAATCATCACTGTCGACCAAAGCCCAATCGGTCGTACACCCCGAAGCAACCCAGCCACCTACACCGGCTTATTTACCCCGATGCGCGAACTTTTTGCGGAAGTTCCCGAAGCTAAAATTCGTGGCTATGACCCGGGTCGTTTCAGTTTTAACGTCAAAGGCGGTCGTTGTGAAAGTTGCCAAGGCGACGGCATGGTTAAGGTTGAAATGCATTTTTTACCTGACGTTTATGTGACGTGCGACACATGTCAAGGTAAACGTTACAACCGCGAAACCTTAGAAATTCGCTACCGTGGGTTAAACATTCACGATGTACTTGAACTGACTGTTGAAGCCGCGTTGGCATTTTTTGAGGCTGTGCCTGCCATTCAACGTAAGTTAAAAACTTTGCTTGATGTCGGCTTATCTTACATACGACTTGGGCAAAGTGCCACCACACTCTCGGGGGGCGAAGCACAACGCGTCAAACTCTCACTTGAACTGTCTAAGCGCAGCACCGGGCAAACACTTTTTATTTTAGATGAACCCACCACAGGGCTTCATTTTCAAGATATCTCAATGCTGCTTGAAGTGCTAAATCAGCTGGTTGCTGCCGGCAATACTGTCGTGGTGATAGAGCACAACCTCGATGTCATTCGTACCGCTGATTGGGTCATTGATTTAGGGCCAGAGGGCGGCGACGGTGGTGGGCAAATTATTGCACAGGGCCCACCCCAAACCATTGCCAATACGTTAGCCAGCTTTACAGGTCAATACTTACTTAAAGCCAGCTGACAGCGTCGCTTGCGCTGCTTGTGTTGAGCACGTTGAACTGGCAGCAATAGGCACCGTACTTTGGCATATTTGATATTGCTCAAACGAACGCAAATCAACCGCTTGGTTCAAAGGCAGGGTCGTCAGTACAGCGCTTTTTTCAGGCCAAAAAGCCCACTGCACGTCAATGCGACTCGCTTGACTACACATACCTAGGTTTTGCTCATTACAAGCGCTTATAACTGCTTTAAGCACCGATGCAGCATCAACATGCCCACACACAACCGCCTCACCGCGATTCACACCACCTTGCTCAACCGTACCTTGCTCAACAGATAAGTAAGCCAGCCAACCGGGGGCACAGGTTGCATGAATATTGCCAGCTGACGTCAGTTCGTTTTGAGTCGGCACGAACAATAATTGGCAGCCCCCACCGCGCGCCATTTTCGTGCAAACCTGAACAATAGAAAGCGTAGTAAAAGACTGAGCTGACTGATTTGTTGATAAAAACGGGGTATTAACCGTTTGAATTGACGAAGGTTGCGCAGTCAGTGGCTTTGTTGAAAGCGTTTGCGCCATAGCAT
Source organism: Bordetella parapertussis (assembly GCA_945883615.1). Classification (GTDB taxonomy): domain Bacteria; phylum Pseudomonadota; class Gammaproteobacteria; order Burkholderiales; family Burkholderiaceae_B; genus Algicoccus; species Algicoccus parapertussis_A. The sequence continues at coordinate 49,269 of CAMCYB010000007.1, forward strand.
TTAACGAAGCCGTAGCGCTCAATACCAACGCCACCAACACAACACTTGCATGACACCACTGACGCGCTTGAATGATTTTTTTCAATGACAAAGATAATTTATATTTAACGGTATTCATGTTTAAAACCCCTCTTCAATTTGAAACAAGCGACGGTATTCAAGCATGGCATAACGGTCAGTCATGCCGGCAATATAGTCAGCAATTGCTCGCGCTTGCTCAGTTTGACCTTCGCGGCGGCAATCTTCTGGAAGCAATCTTGGCTGAGCAAAAAAAGCTTCAAATAACTCTCGCACAATGCGTTGTGCTTTGGTTGTCATACGCAAAACACGATAATGACGGTAAAGGTTTTGTAACAAAAACTTTTTAAGCTGATTGGCCTCTTCGCGCATTTGGGGAGAAAAGCGCACCAATGGTTCACATTGCCGCGCCGCATCAGCATGCGCTGGGTTGGCCGATTGAATACATTCCGTTGTTGTGCGCGTTAAATCGATAATCAATGTGTTGATCATTTGACGTATGGTTTCAGACACTAAGCGACGCTCTTCAAGGCCAGGCCAACGGTGTAAAACTGAATCATAATGGCGCGCAAAAAAAGGTACGCTCATTAATTGAGCCCGTGTAATCAGACCCGAGCGTAAACCATCATCAATATCGTGATTGTTGTATGCAATTTCATCGGCCAAGTTTGCCAACTGCGCTTCGATCGAAGGCTGTGTGCGGTCAATAAAACGCTTTCCGACATCACCCAATTGCTTGGCATGATTGAGCGAGCAGTGCTTCAGAATACCTTCACGCGTTTCAAAAGTTAGGTTTAAACCATCAAACCCTGGGTAACGCTCTTCAAGCGTATCGACCACCCGCAAGCTTTGCAGGTTGTGCTCAAACCCACCGGCTTGCGGCGCATACTTGTTCATACATGCATTCAGTTCATCTTGACCTGCATGACCAAAAGGGGTGTGACCGAGGTCATGCGCCAAGGCAATCGCCTCGGTTAAGTCTTCATCGAGTTGTAAGCTACGTGCTAAGACACGTGCTATTTGTGCCACTTCCAGCGAGTGGGTTAACCGGGTTCGAAACCAATCACCTTCGTGATTAATAAACACTTGGGTTTTGTATTCCAATCGTCTAAAAGCATTTGCATGAATAATACGATCGCGATCGCGTTGGTATTCACTTCGATTTGAGGGGGGCGTTTCGGGGTAAAGGCGCCCACGAGTGTGCGCTGGGTCACTAGCATAGGCTGCGCGATGACGCATGAAGATTACCCCCCCTTAGAACCTGAACAGTATGTATTTAAAACAGCCTTAACGTGCTCGAGATCTGCTGGAATGACCTGTGCCTGGCCAATCGTTGGCATCACCACAAAATGAATGGTGCCTGCCTGTGATTTTTTATCGCCCCGCATATGCGTGAGCCACTCTTCAGTGCCTGACAAAAGAGGTGCCTCGGTCGGGCAACCAATGTCAGCCACAATTTTTTCGACTCGTTTGACATCCGTTGCGCTCAAGCCAGCAACTTTAGAAGACAGGGCGGCAGCCATAATCAAACCACAGCCTACCGCTTCGCCGTGTAACCATTGGCCATAACCGAGCCCTGCTTCAATGGCATGGCCAAACGTGTGACCTAGATTCAATATTGCCCTTTGGCCAGACTCTCGCTCGTCTGCCGACACGATCTGTGCTTTAAAGGCACATGAACGCCTAATTGCTTCGCCAAGTAACACAGGGTCACGCGCTTTAAGAGCCGTTGCGTTGTGCTCACACCAGGCAAAAAAATCAGCATTCATAATCAGGCCGTACTTTACAACTTCAGCCAAGCCCGCAGAGATTTCTCGGTCAGGCAAAGTTGACAGAACATCGGTATCGATCTCAACCGCAATAGGTTGATAAAACGCACCAATCATATTTTTACCCAATGGGTGATTAACGGCGGTTTTGCCACCCACAGAAGAATCAACCTGCGCCAATAACGTCGTGGGTACCTGTACAAACCGTACACCACGCATATAAACGGCCGCCGCAAAACCCGCCATATCACCGACAACACCGCCACCCAGAGCCACTATCACCGCACGGCGATCAAGCTGTGCCGCCAGCATTTGGTCAAAAATAGTGTTGAGCGTCGCCCAATCTTTATACGACTCGCCATCTGGCAAACAAATGGTCAAGGTCTTAAACCTTTTAACTTGAATAGATTGACGTACGCGCTCACCATACAGTTGATCGACGACTGGGTTAGTCACCACAACAACGCTGGTTGCATCAGCCGGAATGCTCTCACCCACAAAATCGAGTCTGCCTGAGGCAATATGTATGGGGTAATGGCCACCGGGTGTGGCAACGTCTACGGTATGCATTGATCGGGTTCCGAGGGGAAATGTAAGCCGGGCTGACATGTTCAAATCTGCCCGTATTGAGGGGGGGGGTTAAAACGCTGCGACGCTTGAGATAATTTAAATTGGCGAACACGTTCTATTAATTCTTGTACAACCGCTGAGACGGTTGATGAACCCGTATCTAAAATGATGTCAGCGGCCGACTCATATAATGGCTCGCGCTCAAGCAATAAACGCTTAAGGGTTGCACGCGGGTCACCTTTAGCCAGCAAAGGCCGGTTGCGATCTCGTGCTGTACGCCGACAGAGGTCTTCAAGCGACGCGCGTAAATAAACAACCACACCCCTTTGTTTCAAGACCTCTCGATTTTCGGGCGCAATAATGGCACCCCCGCCTGTCGCTAAAATTAAACTGTGCGCTTGGCTCATTTCGTCTAGAACCTGAGATTCCCGCTTGCGAAACCCTGTTTCACCCTCAATTTCAAAGACAACGGGTATGCTGACACCGCATCGCGCCTCGATTTCATGGTCAAGGTCGACAAATGTTCTGTGCAGGGTGCGAGCCAGGTTTTTACCAATTGTGGTTTTACCTGACCCCATCATGCCAACAAGAAATATTGAAGGTTCGTCATAATTCATACCGACATTATCCCATTGCTTGGCCACTCAGCGTAAAATTCAGGGCAATGAGCAAAACTACCCATCATCGCGCAAGCGACGGCACCGATTCGTCGCCTTCTAGCAGCCCTTGGTTTGTCAGGCTGTTCTTGAAACTGACCCTGCTTGGTTTAGGCATGGCGACAGCAGGCTTATTGTTAGCCTCTATTGCTGTTTCTATCGCCTGGCCTAACTTGCCAGATCTCAACGCCATGACCGATTACCGGCCTAGAGTACCTCTACGGGTTTTCACAGCTGACAAAGTGTTAATTGGTGAGTTTGGTGAAGAACGTCGCAACGTTTTGCGTTTTAGCGAATTTCCTGATGTCTTGAAATCAGCTGTTTTATCAGCCGAAGATGACCGTTTTTATCAGCACGGTGGCATTGACATGATGGGTGTCGTCCGTGCGGGTTTAGCCAACTTGATGGCTATGTCTAAAACTCAGGGGGCCAGCACCATCACCATGCAGGTGGCACGTAATTTTTATCTGTCATCTGAAAAAACCTGGTCACGCAAATTTTATGAGCTATTACTCACCTTCAAAATCGAAGCGAGTTTAAGTAAAAATCAAATTTTAGAGCTTTATCTCAATCAAATTTACCTAGGCCAGCGGTCGTACGGTTTTTCTGTAGCCGCACGCACATACTTTGGTAAACCGGTCTCTGAACTGACTGCAGCAGAAGCTGCCATGCTGGCAGGTATTCCTAAAGCTCCCTCTCGCTTTAACCCTGTTTCAAATATGGAGCGTGCAACCATTCGGCAACGCTATGTTTTAGGCCGTATGCAGTCACTAGGTTATTTAACTGAGGCGGAATATAAAGCAGCACTTGCAGCGCCCATTGTCTTACGATCAGGCCAAAGCGGGCCAAGGGGTGGCTACGCGGTTAATGGTGAGTATGCATCTGAATTAGCGCGTCAGTTAATGTTTTCTTTATACGGCGAAGACATCTATTCACGCGGTCTGAACGTTTACACCACTATCTTAGCGAAAGACCAAGAAGCCGCTTGGTCATCTTTACGGGCAGGTGTTCTTGATTACACCCGCCGTGCTCGCTACCCAGGGCCTGAAGACCGCATCAAATTGCCTCCCGGTATTGAAAACAACCCCTCACAGTTTGAAGATATTTTTGACGATGTGCTTGACAAGCACCCTGATGCAGTCGGTTTCATGACAGCAATCGTCTTGTCAGCCAGCCCAACTGAAGTCAAATTGGCTCGCAATTCAGCTGAAATTATTACGATTACTGATAAAAAAGCTTTGGCGATTGTGGCACGTTCACTTAACCCCAAAGCATCGGCTACCGAACGCATTGATCGGGGCTCGGTGGTTTACATCAATAAAGACCAAGGTCAATGGGAAATTTTAAATTTGCCAGAAGTACAGGCCGCGTTTATCGCTTTGACGCCGCAAGACGGTGCCATACGCGCCATGGTCGGTGGGTTTGATTTTTACCGCGGTAATTTCAACCGCGTCACACAAGCATGGCGCCAGCCCGGCTCAGCCTTCAAGCCCTTTATTTATGCCGCTGCGCTAGAGCGGGGTTTAACACCCGCTACAGTTATTTCAGATCAACCCTTTTCGTTGACGGCTGCTCAAACAGGTTCAAACAAAGACTGGAATCCTAAAAACTATGGTGGTGATTACGAACAGTCGTTAACCATACGCGAAGCCCTTGCACGCTCTAAAAACATGGTGTCTATTCGTATTTTGCAGGCCATTACGCCTCAATATGCACAAGACTACATCACACGGTTTGGTTTTGATCGTGCGAAACACCCAGCCTATTTACCCATGGCATTGGGCTCAGGGGCGGTTACACCGATGCAATTGGCCACGGGTTTTGCTGTGTTTGCCAATGGGGGCTATCGTGTCACGCCCTTTTTAATTGATCGTGTAACCGATTCTGAAGGTAAAGTAATCATGCAAGCGCGGCCAACTATTGCGGGTGATGTCGCAGCACGTGCCATTGACCCGCGTACTGTTTATGTGATGGACGACTTATTGCGTGGGGTTGCCACCAGCGGCACTGCAGCTAAAGCACGCCAAGTTCTAAAGCGCGATGACATTGCAGGTAAAACAGGCACCACCAACGATTCAGTTGATGCCTGGTTCGCGGGCTACACGCCGAACCTAGTTGGGGTCGCCTGGCTAGGCTTTGATCAACCTAAGTCTCTGGGTACACGAGAGACGGGTGGTGGGGCAGCTCTACCCATTTGGCTGGGTTACATGCAAGAAGCACTTAAGGCCTTTCCGGTGCAAAAACGCGGTATGCCCCCTAGCGGCCTTCTGATTGAGGGTAACAATATGTATTTCAGTGAATTCCCCCCCGGGCAAGCCGTGACCCGTGTTGGTATTGACGAGAAACCTGCATCGCCAGACGCCATGGGTGATTTAATCAATAGCTTAAGCGGTACTAAACCGTCTAATTAGCGCCCTAACGTATTGGTCACGCCCCTTTATATTTTAACTTTTACCTCGTGGCCCGTCGCTGAAGAAAAGATTTGTGCCAAGGCTTCATGCATCACCAAGCCACCCCGTGTATCTTTCCAGTGCTGGCCATCAAAGGCGTAATGAAAACCGCCACTCGGTGCGGCGACCCAAATTTGTTGCATAGGGGCTTGGCTATTGATCACCACAGGCGTTGTGTTGTCAAACATCAAACTTAAAACGTTTGCTTCGCGTTTCGCATCAACATCAACGTCTAGGCGCTCAAACCAATCATCAACTTGTAGCTCTAATGCGTCTAAAATACTTTTTACGCGGTTATCAAATTCTGTGTCTGTCATTTTGTTTTTCCTGTCATTTACCGGAGCTTGACGTGGGTTTCTCAAATCAAAAACGTGTCATGTGTTTTATTACGATAGCAGTGTTAGGTTTTGCCGCGCTAAGCGGTTGTGGTTTTAAAGGGCCATTATATTTACCGCCCCCGCCTGATACCTTGGGTCAAAAACCTCAAAAATCATCTGATCAATTGCCTTCACAAACGTCTGGGCAGACAGAAACAGAAGTGTCACCGTATTCACCGATTCCTCAACAAATTCTTTCGCTTGAGCCTGCACCCCGCGTTATGTAATTACCCATTTAACGACTCGTTACATTAAAGAATAGAACATGTCTGCAACGTCCAAGCCCACAAAACCCTTTTCACCTGCTGGGTTTCCCCATTTTCATTATGAAAATGGCCATTTATATGCTGAAGAGGTAAGCTTGGCTGAGTTAGCGCAGCAAGTGGGCACCCCTTCATACGTATATTCTAAATCGGCTATACACAGCGCGTGGCAGGCATATCAAGAGGCGATCGGTTCACGTCGGGTTTTGGTTTGCTATGGCATGAAAGCAAATTCTAATCTAGCTATTTTAAATACCTTTAGAGCGTTGGGTAGTGGCTTTGATATTGTTTCGGGGGGTGAGTTAGCCCGTGTTTTAAAAGTCGGCGCTGACCCTAAAAAAATTGTTTTTTCAGGTGTCGGTAAACAAACATGGGAAATTGAGCAAGCAATAAAAGCAGGTGTGAAATGCTTCAATGTTGAGTCAACGTCTGAATTAAAGCGAATTTCTCAAGTTGCTTCAGCTATGCGCGCCACGGCTTCAATTTCTTTGCGAGTCAACCCTGATGTTGACGCCCAAACTCACCCCTATATTTCGACGGGCTTGAAAGAAAATAAGTTTGGCATTGCCATTGAAGAAGCCCTTAAAACTTATCAATTAGCGGCGACTTTACCTGGGCTTAACGTTGTTGGGGTTGATTGCCACATCGGTTCACAGATCACAGAGGTTGCACCTTATTTAGACGCACTTGATAAACTTTTAGCACTTATCGACACGTTAAAAGTAAATGGCATAACCCTACAACATTTAGATTTAGGGGGCGGTTTAGGTATACGTTATGAAGACGAAACACCCTTAGCACCTACCTTATTGCTGAATGCTATTTTTAAAATTATTGACCAACGCGGTTATGAGAACTTAGAACTCGTTTTTGAACCTGGGCGCTCGCTAGTCGGCAATGCGGGCGTACTGCTCACGACGGTGCAGTATCTCAAGCATACTGAGTCGCGAAATTTTGCTATTGTTGACGCAGGCATGAACGACCTCATTCGTCCTGCCTTATATCAAGCTTGGCACGGTGTATTACCTCTTAGTTTAAGCAAAACTTCTCAGGCAACCTATCATTACGATTTAGTTGGCCCGGTTTGCGAAAGTGCAGATTGGTTAGCCAAGCAGCGTTTATTAGATTTACATGAAGACCAAGTCTTGGCACTAGACTCAGCTGGGGCCTATGGGTTTGTCATGGCTTGCAATTACAACACCCGGGGTAAGCCTGCCGAAGTTTTGGTTGATGGTGCGACGTGGCATGTTGTTCGTGCGCGCGAAACCTTCGAAGATATGATTCGTGGTGAAACAGTTGTTTAACTTCGCTTGTTTCGCTTATCTGAATGTTTAGTGTTTTAAAGCTCAATTCATGATTGAACCTCAGCGCAACATTGAGCACGTGACCTAGATTTTACTTGGCGTATAAAGTTTAAAACCCTGATTAAGCAAGGTCAAAAGCAGGGTCAATTTAAACCGTATTAGGTCGGTTTAGTATTCCAGATATGTCGGTTTGACCAAAGCAAAACCAGTACGATTAATGCCGGCACCAAAAGCAGGGTAAAGCTCACACCATAGCTGTGCACAGTTGCTGCAATCAAGCCAAACAAAGGTGGCCCAAACAGCACCCCGAAAAAAGTAAAACCAAGGGTTCCGCCCGTTGCCATACCAGCCAACCCTTTTGGTGCTTGGCGAGCTACCTCTGCTAAGTAGACGCCATTCCAACCGACTGCAGTCGCACCTAGAACGATCAGTACTAAATATAAAAATACATGAGGTGTCTGCGCTGTTAATGCGCCCGTTGCCACAGCAGCAAATGCTAAACCGACGGCAATCACCATAAGCATCTTGCTTGAACCGAGCCAAGTATCAGCAACCCACCCCCACAAAATGCGCCCTGCCACGCCCGCCCCTTGCGCCACGGTTAACGCCACGCCTGCTGCGACCAACCCCCAACCTAAATCTTCGTATAAATACGTGACTAAATAGGTTGTCAATGATACTTGCGTGACAGAAAACATAAACGACACAATTGCCAAAATACGCAAGCTTTTATGTTGCCAAACGAGTTTGATCGGTTGAACCAAACTTTGAACAATTGATGCACGTGCTGTTGGGTCGCGATCGTGATCGAGTGCTGCGCGTAGCGGTTTAACAAGTAATGCGCATAGCAAACAAGCCATCGCCACAGAAATTGTTGCGACTTGCCAACCAAACCAACTTTCCACCCTAGGGAAACTCTGAAAAAGTCCCCGAATTCAGAGAACTCGGGACGCGGTTAATTGTCTGATTAGTATCGCAAATTTTTCGATCACGATCATGCCCCAATTGAGCTTTTCTGATATTGAATTCGATGCCAAGCGTAAGCAAACGCGGCG
>CAMCYB010000008.1 GCA_945883615.1 Bordetella parapertussis
AGGGCGCAGTACCCTGATTCGGGGTGCTAAACGGGCTAAAATGCCCAAATATCTGTCCATATTGGGCAAAAAAGTAAATATTATTGAATCAGTAAATTTCTACCGCGGAAATTTCCGCTTTAAACCGACTTATTCAGACCTTCCCTAGAGACAATACCAATATGTCAGAACCCGTCGAGCACAAATTACAACTTGAAACGGCACATTTTTTGAACCGAGAATTGTCTTTACTGCAGTTTAATAAACGTGTTTTAGCGATGGCCGAAGACAACAGCACACCTCTGCTAGAGCGGTTACGTTATTTGTGTATTGTGGGCTCTAATCTTGATGAATTTTTTGAAATACGTGTGTCAAGCTTAAAAGAGCAAATGCGATTATTTCCTTCCTTACGTGGCCCAGACGGTTTGACCGCAGGCCAAGCGTTTGAGCAGGTGCAAGAAGTTGTGCACAGATTGGTAAATAAAATTTACGCATTATTAAATAATGAAATTCTACCTAAGCTTCACGCTGAGGGTATTTATGCACACCCGTCTTCCGAGTGGAATGAGGCCCAAACCGCATGGGCGCACGAGGTGTTTTTACGCGATGTTATGCCATTGCTTACGCCGATTGGTTTAGATCCAGCCCACCCCTTTCCTCGGGTGTTAAATAAAAGCCTGAACTTCATGGTGACTTTGTCGGGCGATGATGCGTTCGGTCGCAAAGCAACCATAGCTGTGGTGCAGGCGCCCCGAGCACTACCCCGTCTAATTCGTATGCCATCTGCAGTATCAGGTTTACCCCATAGTTTTATATTACTGACAGCTCTGTTAAGCGCCTTTGCAGGTGAACTTTTTCCAGGCATGACCGCTTATGGTGTCTTTCAATGGCGTGTGACACGTAACAGCGATTTGTTTGTCGACGAGGAAGAAGTCACTAACTTGCGTTTAGCGTTGCAGGGTGAGTTGTCACAGCGTAATTTTGGTTCGGCCGTACGACTTGAAATCGACCAACTCACGCCAGTAAATATAGAAGAGCTATTGCAGTGCGAATTTAACCTTTCAGCCGTTGATACCTACCGCGTGCATGGGCCTGCCAATATGGCGCGTCTGATGCAAGTCTGTAATGAAGTGGACCGGCCTGATTTATTATTTCCAAAATACAAAGGCTCCATACCCAAAGTCTTTGAAAAACAACCACACCGACCGCACATCATTTTTGAAGAGATTGCGGCAGCTGATCGATTAATTCATCATCCTTATCAATCATTTCAACCCGTAATTGATTTTTTAACAGCTGCTGCGACTGACCCAGATGTGATGGCGATCAAACAAACCATTTACCGCACAGGTGAAGACTCTGAATTGATGCGCCTACTGGTAGCGGCTGCCAAAGCAGGTAAAGAGGTAACCGTCGTGGTTGAATTAATGGCTCGCTTTGACGAGCAAACAAACATTAATTGGGCTTCACGTCTAGAGGAAGTCGGCGCGCATGTGGTGTACGGCGTTGTCGGCCATAAAACCCACGCCAAGATGTTGTTGGTGCTACGCCGTGAAAATGGTCGTATTCGCCGGTACGCACATTTAGGCACAGGTAATTATCATCCTCGTACAGCCAGTCTTTACACTGATTTTGGTTTGTTCACAGCAAACCCTGATTTATGTGAAGATATGGACAAAGTCTTTGCACAGCTCACCGGTTTGGGTGCGCGTCGGCAACTTAAGCTGCTGTTGCAAACGCCTTTCAGCATGCACCCAACAGTGATGTCGATGATTAAGGCAGAAACCAAAGCTGCTCAAGCAGGTAAAAAAGCCCGCATCATGGCAAAGATGAACTCTTTGATTGAGTCTGAGGTGATCGAAGCGCTTTATGAGGCCAGTCAAGCGGGTGTGTCAATTGATCTGATTGTGCGAGGCTTGTGTACATTAAGACCAGGTGTCGTCGGGTTGTCGGAAAACATAAGGGTGCGTTCAATAATTGGTCAGTTCTTAGAGCACTCTCGGGTGTTGTATTTTTATGCTGAGGGTGAAGAACGTGTTTACCTTTCTTCAGCTGACTGGATGGACCGCAACTTTTTTAGGCGTGTTGAAGTGGCCTTTCCAACTCTTGACCCTAAGCTAAAAAAACGCGTGATTGATGAAGCCTTTACTTTTGCGCTTCGCGATAATCAAAGAGCGTGGTTGCAGCAGTCTGATGGGCAATACGAACGTATTGTGAACCGACGTCAAGCTTTTAGTTTGCATAATCATCAGATGAACTTATTGGGTGATTAAAAATAAACACGTATTTTGAAAGATTTTTTTGATCTGCTAAAACGTAATTTATTAATTTTTTATGAATCGTCATGACTGTCATGAAACCGTCATGTTGGGCGCTTAAAGTAACATTTGACTCGGTTTAACTCGAGCTTATTCTAAATCTTTGAAAGAGAGGTTTTAATGCGTAGATCATTTATCAAAACACTTATTGCAGGCGGTATGCTGGCTATCGGTATGAACACAGCCATGGCAGCTGACATTACCGGTGCCGGGGCAACGTTTCCTTACCCCATTTATGCTAAATGGGCTGAAGTCTACAAAAAATTAACGGGCGTGGGTTTAAATTATCAGTCAATTGGCTCTTCAGGTGGCCGCCGTCAAATTACTGCCAAAACAGTTACGTTTGGTGCGACTGATGCCCCAATGACTGGTGAAGAGTTAGACAAACTTGGTTTGGTTCAGTTTCCAGCTGTTCTTGGTGGTTTAGTTGCGATTGTGAATCTCGACGGTTTCAAGCCAACCGAACTCAGAATGACAGGCCCTTTATTGGCTGAAATCTATTTGGGTAACGTTACAAAATGGAATGACCCCCAGATACTTGCAGTCAACCCAAACAAAGTTTTGCCAAATTTAAATATCACTGTTGTGCATCGTGCTGACGGTTCAGGTACAACTGACATTTTTACTGACTACTTAACAACAGTTAGTAAGCCTTGGGCAGATAAAGTGGGTAAGGGCGCAAGCGTTAAATGGCCTGCTGACTCGTCTTTAGGTGGTAAAGGTAATGAAGGCGTTGCGGCTAACGTAACACGCGTTAAAGGTTCTGTTGGTTATGTTGAGTATGCCTACGCCAAGAAAAATGATGTACCTTACATGCAAATGCAAAATAAAGATGGTAATTTTGTAAACCCAGGTGCTGAATCGTTTGCTGCAGCCGCAGCCGGTGCAAATTGGTTTAGCGTGCCAGGTATGGGTATCTCGTTGGTTGAGCAGCCCGGTGCAAAGTCATGGCCTATTACAGGCGGTACATTCATCATGATGTACAAAGAGCCCGCTAATATTGAAGATTCAAATCAAGCTTTAAAGTTTTTTAAGTTTGCGTTTAAAGACGGTAAGCAGCTTGCACTTGACTTAGAATACGTGCCACTACCTGACGTTTTAACATCAGCGATTGAAACTAAAGTTTGGTCACAAATCAAACAGAAGTAAACATAGCAAGTAGTTAAACAGGGTGTTAATGAACACCCTGTTTGTTTAAAATGAATGCGGAGTCTTCATGAGTTCAAGCCCTGCTGATAACAGCATGTTGAATCAAAACTTGCTCGCTGTAATAAAGAAACAACGCCTGCAAGATTTTTTCTTTCATAAAATTACCATGCTCTTTTCGTTGGTGGTTTTATTTGCCTTAATCGGCATCATCATTTCACTTTTCATTAACTCTTGGCCTGCTTTTCAAAAGTTTGGTCTACCCTTTATCTGGACAGTTGAATGGGATGTTCGCAACCAAAATTTTGGTGCACTTATTGCCATTTACGGCACGGTGGTCACTTCAATTATTGCGCTGCTGATTGCAGTACCTTTAGGTTTTGGTATTGCACTTTTTTTAACTGAAACATGCCCCTTGGTGTTGCGACGACCGCTCGGTACAGCCATCGAGCTCTTGGCTGCTGTGCCATCAATTATTTACGGTATGTTTGGTTTATTTGTTTTTGCCCCACTTTTTGCTGATTACGGTCAACCGGCTTTGCAAGCGACGCTAGGGCAAATGCCCATTATTGGCTTGCTGTTTGGTGGCTCAATGAATGGCATCGGCATTTTGACAGCGGGTATTGTGTTGGCATTTATGGTTTTGCCATTTATTGCCGCAGTGATGCGAGATGTATTCGAAATCGTACCCCCCATATTGCGTGAATCAGCCTATGGCATTGGTTGCACCACTTGGGAAGTTGTTCGAAACATCGTATTGCCTTATACCCAAAAGGGCGTTATTGGCGGCATCATGTTGGGTTTAGGTCGAGCTTTAGGCGAAACCATGGCAGTTACTTTTGTTATCGGTAACTCGCAACGCTTACGTGAATCATTATTTGCGCCAGGCAGTTCAATTGCATCGACTTTAGCGAATGAGTTCGGCGAAGCCGACGATTTCCAATTGTCGACATTGTTTGCATTGGGCCTCTTACTGTTTGTAATCACTTTCTTTGTTTTAGGTGCAGCAAAAATCTTGATTATTCGTGGTGATAAAGCTAAGGGCACTAAAACCTAAAGGTATGACAATGAATCAAAATATTTACCGACGTCGCAAATTCGTTAACAAAATAGGCCTGACCCTATCAATGCTAGCGATGGTGTTAGGGCTGTTTGTTTTACTGTGGATTTTGTTAGTTTTGTTTAAGAATGGTTTTGCATCATTTAATTTAGCGTTGTTTACGCAGTCAACCCCTGCACCAGGAACTGAAGGCGGTGGTTTAGCTAACGCGATTGTGGGTAGTTTGATGATGGTTGCTGTCACCACGCTAATTAGTACGCCCGTTGGTGTTTTTGCGGGTGTCTATCTGGCTGAGTTTGGCGATGGCAACAAAGTGGCATCAGTAACCCGTTTCGTGACCGACATTATGTTGTCAGCACCTTCAATTGTTTTGGGCTTGTTTATTTACGCGATTTATGTTGCGCAAGTTCGTCACTTTTCTGGGTGGGCAGGTTCACTTACTTTGTGTCTCATTGCCATACCGGTGGTGGTGCGAACGACTGAAAACATGTTGAGACTCGTGCCAGGTAGCTTAAGAGAGGCCGCCTTTTCATTGGGTTCACCTCGCTGGAAGGTTTCAACTTTTGTGACCCTACGTGCCGCTCGGGCAGGTGTGATCACGGGTTTAATGTTGGCTTTGGCACGTATCAGTGGTGAGACAGCTCCCTTGTTATTTACAGCTTTAAATAATCAGTTTTTCTCATTTAACATGAATGAACCGATGGCTAACTTGCCTGTTGTGATTTTCCAGTTTGCGATGAGCCCTTATGAAAACTGGATAGGTCTCGCTTGGGCGGGTGCATTGTTAATTACCTTGACTGTTTTACTGTTAAATATCATTGCGCGGGTTTTGTTCCGCGAAAAAATTTCAGCCTAAATGGTTTGTGCTACCCAAAAATGGGTTTTCTAATATCAGGACGTTTTCATGACTGAACAAAATACACCCACTTCAAATGCACTAACCAATGCAATTGAAGTTCGAAATCTAAACTTTTACTACGGTAAATTTCAAGGCTTGAAAAATATTCATCTTGATATTGCTGAGAAAAAAGTCACGGCCTTTATTGGTCCATCAGGTTGCGGTAAATCAACCTTGTTGCGCACCTTAAATCGCATGTACAGCTTATACCCAGGCCAACGTGCCGAAGGTGAAATTAATTTTTACGGTCAAAATATTCTTGATCCGAAACAAGATTTAAATTTGTTGCGCGCACGAGTTGGTATGGTTTTTCAAAAACCTACACCGTTCCCAATGTCGATTTATGACAACATTGCCTTTGGCGTCAAACTTTATGAAAATTTAAATAAAGCCGACATGGATGAACGGGTTGAATGGGCTATAACCAAGGCCGCCCTTTGGGAAGAGGCTAAAGATAAGCTCGGTCAAAGTGGTTTGTCGTTGTCAGGTGGTCAGCAGCAGCGTTTGTGTATCGCACGTTCTGTTTCGGTTAAGCCATCAGTTATTTTGCTTGACGAACCGACCTCAGCACTTGACCCGATTTCAACTGCTAAGGTTGAACAATTGGTGCATGAGCTTAAATCTGACTATACCGTGGCAATTGTGACGCACAACATGCAACAAGCTGCGCGTTGTTCAGACTTTACGGCTTATATGTATTTAGGCGAATTAATGGAATTTGGCGACACAGACCAAATCTTTGTTAAACCCAAACGCAAAGAAACTGAAGACTATATTACTGGGCGGTTTGGTTAAGTACGTAATAATCTGCTATGATATTGAGCTTCGGGGCTTAGCGCAGCCTGGTAGCGCATCTGCTTTGGGAGCAGAGGGTCGAAGGTTCGAATCCTTCAGTCCCGACCAAATATATTAAAGGCCTATTTAAACCATGTCCCCAGACACTCACTGTTGTTTAGCGTTTGTCGGTGGTTTAAATAGGTTTTTTTACTTGTCGTTTTTCTCTGTTCGTTACCCCAGCTCTTCATTCTTAATTTTGTCATGAAACGCGTTCTTGTTGTGCGTAATGACAAATTAGGCGATTTCATGTTGGTTTGGCCTGCTTTGGCCTTACTCAAACATATTTCAAATGCCCATATTAGTGTTTTGGTGCCGGCTTATACCGCACCCATGGCACACCTTTGTCCTGCTATTGATGCCGTGATCATTGATCCAGGCACCCAAGCAGATCGGGGTGCCCAACGTACATTACTTGAGCAAATCAAAGCGCAACAGTTTGATTGTGCCATC
Organism: Bordetella parapertussis; assembly: GCA_945883615.1. Lineage (GTDB taxonomy): Bacteria > Pseudomonadota > Gammaproteobacteria > Burkholderiales > Burkholderiaceae_B > Algicoccus > Algicoccus parapertussis_A. The sequence goes on from CAMCYB010000008.1 coordinate 6,689, forward strand.
GCTGTTTTTTCAAATGGTCGCAACGCCCGACTGTTATGGCAAGCCAAAATTCCCCACCGTTTTGCACCCGCGACCAAATGGGCTCAGGTTTTATATAATCACCGACTGCGTCAACGGCGCTCACAATCTGCCAAACCTGAATGGCTTTATAACGTTGATTTAATTGAATTTGCGTTGCAGCAACAAGGGTTTGATGTGTCTGTAAGCAAGGTTGATGCAATTTTACAGCCCCCTTATCTAAGATTTGAACCACAAGTCTTGAGCGATATGCGTCACCAGGTAGCCGCCCAGCTGGGCCTAAATGTCGACTATCGGTGGTTAATCGTGCACCCGGGTACGGGCGGCTCAGCGGGCATTCTTGGCACAACGCAGTATGTGCAGTTTTTATATGCTTTTGTTCATCACCTCGCGCAGTCAACACCAATATTGCCGTTAACGAATGCGTTAAACCAAATCAGTGAACCCTTCGATATATTGATTACGGCAGGCCCCAATGAAACTGAGTTGGCTATATCTCTTGTGCAGGCTTTGTCATCATGTCACATCAAAGCTGCTGTCTTAACGTCTCAACAGGGCTTGGTTGCTTTTTCTCAAGTCATAGCAAACAGTGCACTTTTTTTAGCTGCGGGTACTGGGCCGCTTCACATCGCAGGCGCACTTGATGTGCCAACTGTCGGGGTATTTCCGGCGCGACGTTCAAATACGGCGTTACGCTGGCAGCCTTTAAATCAACCATCACGCCATTGGCCTATTAGTGTTCCAAGCGATGCTCACGACCCTGAAGATTTGTCTGTTATTGATTGGTCTGAGGCAGGGGTACAGGCTAGAGATTGGTTTGATCAGCTAAAATTTTAAGGTATGTGCTGATCTTTTTGTATGGGCTCAGGTTGACGACGCGCCCACAGATCAGCGTACTTCACAAAAGCTGAGTGTGCAGACAGTATGGCAAGCAAAAACCCCGCTTGGCCATCGCGAAACCCTTGGCGAAAGACATACATCTTGATGAAGCAACCTAAAGCATGAATGATGCCTTGAAAAAGCGATGCTTTGCGACCCTTTTGCGTTTGTTGATCAGCCCAGGCCCTTGCATAGTGGGCTGACTTAACCAAGTAATGCTCTACATTACGGTAGGTATAGTGCAGTAAGTCACCCTTTAAATCTTTAACCACAACTTTGGCGGGTACCACGACGTGTTCATGCACAAGTGAGTCGTTATATTGTGTTAACTTTTCAGGGTAAAGCCTCACGACCCGATCGGGATACCAGCCACTAAACCGAATAAAGCGGCCAAACACCCAAGACAGGCGATTAACGCGATAGACCGTATGAGGTTCGTGCGCACTGACCGCCGCTTTAATCGATTTTTGTAATGCAGGCGTCACAACTTCATCTGCATCAAGCCAAAATAACCAATCAGCGTTGCAGTGCTGCTGAGCCCATTGGCGTTGTCGCCCAAAGCCTTGCCAGTCTGTATTGATAAAAAATCGCGCATCAAACTGGCGTGCAATGCTTTCAGTGCCATCGCTACTACCCGAGTCAACAATAATAATTTCGTCAACCCAACCTTGAACCGATTGCAAGCATGCCTCAAGTTGTAGGGCTTCATTTTTAACAATGAGAACAGCGGCAAGAGTGGGTTGAGTCATAAGACTATCTTACCAAAAAGATTGTCGATAACTCATGTAGCTTGCCCACCAAAATGTCATCATCATTGCGATACTACTTAAAATTAATGCCCATAAAACGGGTTGATAAGACTGCTCAACTGCCCAAAGTGAGGCTGCCATAAGCGGGGCTAGGGCTCTTGCGATCGTAGCAGGAATAATTAATACCCCGTTGAGCGCGCCATAGGCATTTGGTGTGAGCATTTCAGGCACAACGAAGCTTCGCACAATTGTTAAAACACCATTTGACAAGCCATATGCAATAAAAACTGCAGCCACGACAATTAAATTAGGTGAAGTTGGCAATAGAGCGGCAAATGCGAGTGGGAACACTAGCACCATTATTGAACCAAGCTTGCGCATTGACATCTCTTGAGCATATCGACTGATCAAAAAGCGCCCTAAAACTTGTGCCGGTCCGATTAACGCAATTACCCAAACTACATCGCTAAGAGCTAAATGTTTAGCCTCGAGTAAAGGATACATGTGAAACGTAAACGCAGAGAAAACCAGTGCGTACAGTGCTAATGATGCGGTGATTAACCAAAAAAGAGGCCGTCTTGTATATGTAAGAACAGTTTCACGGTTTAAAGTGATTTTTGCTTGTTTGTCTCCACGATGGTCAGTGTGTTCCAGATCTTCTTTTGGGCGAATCGCCCAAAAATAAAGCACGAAAAGCAAAGCATTGACCAAACCCAGCGCAATTAAAGTGACTCGCCAACCCCATGATTCAATAAACAAAGTCGTAAAAGGTATAAAGACCGTGCTGGCAAAGCCACCCCATAGGGTTATGTGGGTTATGCCCGCTCGAGCCGAGGCCGCCCCAACATGGCGTGCTAAGACGGCAAAAGCGGGTTCATAAAGCAAGGCGGCTTGCAGGGCACCCAACACAATGCAAATAATATAAAACGACGTCACGCTTGAGGTGAACGACCACCAACACATTATGAGGCAAGCTAACAAGGCGCTGAGTGACATCACCCATTTGCCCCAACCTCGGTCAATCGCAACTCCGACGGGGTAAGCAAGTAGGGCAGCCGCTAATAAACCCGCTGTTGCACCACCGAACAAAAGCGATTTTGACCATCCCAATTCTTGATGCATTTCAATTGCAATGAGGGGAAAGCTGTAATAAAGCGTACCCCAACTACAAACTTGCCCTAGACCCAAAAGCGGCGGCAGTTTGATGCGGCGCCTAGGTGAAATCATGTCAGACGAGAGGCATTCAGAAACGCTTTTAAAAAACGACCGGTATGGGTATCAGGGTGTTTTTTGACCATATCTAGCGGGCTGCATTGCGCGACTAGGTGTCCGCCAGCATGACCGCCTTCAGGCCCTAAATCAACTAACCAGTCAGCCTCAGCAATGATGTCAAGGTTATGTTCAATCACCACGACAGTATTGCCCGCATCGACGAGTCGATGTAAGACACGTATAAGTTTTTCAACATCAGCCATTGACAGGCCGACAGTGGGTTCATCCAGCACATAAAGAGTGTGTGGTAATCGAGAAGCACGCCCTGTTGTGATCACCCCTTCAGTCATGCGCGCCTTGGAAAGCTCAGTCACAAGTTTTATACGCTGCGCTTCACCCCCTGATAGGGTAGGTGAAGGTTGCCCCAGGGTTAAATAACCCAGGCCCACTGCTTGCATCAGTTGCAGGGGGTGATAAATTTTTGGGTGTGCGGCAAAGAACTCGACGGCGTCGTCAACGTCCATTGAAAGCACTTCACCGATATGTTTACCCCGTAACAAGACACTGAGTGTGTCGTGATTAAAGCGGTTGCCATGACAAACATCGCAAGGCACTTTTACCTCAGGTAAAAAACTCATTTCAATGGTGCGCATGCCTTGCCCTTCGCACATAGGGCATCGACCTTCACCCGTATTGAATGAAAAGCGTGAAGATTTCCAGCCCCTTAAGCGTGACGCTTGTGTATCAGCAAAGAGCTTACGTATGTCGTCCCAAAACCCAATATAGGTGGCAGGGCATGAACGCGGTGTTTTGCCAATTGGGGTTTGATCAACTTCTAACACGCGATCAAGCGATTGCCAGCCGCTGATGTCAACGCACCCTAACCATGTGGGGGGCGGGCTTGTCTCATCAATTCTTATACCCACAACATGCGACAAATTATTAAGTAATACATCACGGGCCAGTGTTGATTTACCAGAACCCGACACCCCTGTCACAACGGTTAAACGATTAATGGGAAACAATGCATCAACTTGTTTTAAATTGTGACGCCTGGCACCTTTAATCGCAACGCGAGGGGTAGAGCGGTCAATGACTCGTGCAGGTTGCAGTGGGTGCTGCAGCGGTTTCTTGAGGTATTTTCCCGTGATAGAAGTGGGGTGCGCCATCAAAGTTTTAAGCGAACCTTCCGCAACCACTTGCCCACCTCGTATGCCCGCGCCGGGGCCCATATCAATAATATGTTGTGCGCGACGAATCGTGTCTTCATCGTGTTCAACCACGACAAGTGTGTTGCCGTTACCTTCAAGTTTAGACAGTGCATTGAGCAAAATGTGATTATCACGTGGGTGTAAGCCAATCGTGGGTTCGTCAAGGACATAGCAAACCCCTTGCAGGTTTGATCCCAATTGTGCAGCCAAACGTATACGTTGTGCTTCGCCACCTGATAACGTGGGCGCAGCGCGGTCAAGTGATAAATAACTTAAACCCACCTCAATCATAAAATTCAGTCTTGATTTAATTTCTGTCAAAATATCTCGACCAATTTCAGCTTCACGGTTTCGCAAGACTAAGCCCGTAAAAAAGGTTTGTGCATCAGACACCGCTAGACGCGATAAATCGGTAATAGAAAGGTCGCGCCATTTGACTGCACGAGATATGGGGTTCAGTCTGTCACCGTGACAGGCATCACAGGCTTGCGGTTCGCCTTCAAGCGAAGCATTCCACGTGTTTTCTTCGCCGGTTTGTAAATCATCAAAGCCAGTTAACTTGAGCCCCGTGCCAAAACAACCCATGCACCATCCGTGCTTAGAGTTATAAGAAAACTGTCTCGGGTCAGGCTCAGGAAAGCTGGTGCCACAACTAGGGCAGGCTCGTTTTGTTGAAAAATGTTGTTGAGTTAGGGGCGCATTGAGGTTGCTTTTAATGGTTTCAACAGGCCACACAACGCTAAAAGTGCCTTGCCCGTGCTCGAGCGCTTGACTGACCGCCGCGCGTAATGCGGCCTCGTCACGCACATCAACAATTAAGTCACGCACCGGTAACTCAATGGTGTGTTCTTTAAAGCGATCGAGGCGTGGCCACGATTGTGTGGGGGTAAAAACGCCGTCAACTCTTAAATGAGAATACCCTTTGCCACTGGCCCATTTTGCTAAGTCGGTGTAGTAGCCCTTTCGCGCATTAACTAAGGTAGCCATGACACCAATATGTTGGCCCGCGTGCTCTTTAATTAAGCGAGCCACAATTTGATCGGCACTTTGAGGTTCAACGCTCACACCACAATCTGGGCAATGTTGCACCCCCAATTTCATGTAGAGTAAGCGTAGAAAGTGATGCACTTCAGTCATCGTTGCAACCGTTGATTTGCGGCCCCCGCGACTGGTTCGCTGCTCAATGGCGACGGTAGGTGGAATACCAAAAATAGCATCTACATCAGGCCGACCTGCAGGCTGCACAATTGACCGGGCATAGGCATTAAGCGATTCAAGGTAGCGACGTTGGCCTTCGTTGAATAAAATATCAAACGCTAAGGTAGATTTGCCTGAACCCGACACGCCAGTGATGACGGTAAATTTACCGTGCGGAATGCTCACGCTGATATTTTTAAGGTTGTGTTCACGTGCATGCAAAATATCAATACTTTGCACGGGTTTGCGAGGTTCAATTGCATACGCTGCACGGGTTTCTTGTAGGGTGTTTAACGCTTGTAAAGCCAGTTTTGCTTTGGCTTGACCAGCGTCTGCACTCAAGAGGGTTAAGGTTGCGTCATTGGCGGACAGCATTTGGTTATATTCAAGCAAAGCTTGACCCGTAAATGAACCCGCTGTTTGCATCACGCTGTCTGGTGAACCTTGTGCCACCAACTCGCCGCCGTTTTGCCCCCCCTCAGGGCCTAGGTCTATCACCCAATCTGCGGCTCGAATCACATCTAAATTGTGTTCGATGATGATGAGTGAATGGCCCGCCCCTAAGAGTTTACGAAACGCACGCATTAATCGCGCCACATCATCAAAGTGCAAACCGGTGGTGGGCTCATCAAATAAAAATAAGCTGCCTTTGCGTGCCAGTTGACCTGCGCTGATGCCGTGGCGTGCCGCATCAGCTAAATGGCCTGCCAGTTTGAGCCGTTGGGCTTCACCCCCTGATAAGGTTGGTACAGGTTGCCCCAGTTTGACATACTCAAGCCCGACATCAGCTAGGGGCGCCAAGGCTATTTGCACGTCGCGCAAACCTTTAAAGAAATGCAGGGCTTCAGACACCGTCATGTTAAGCACCGCGTCAATTGACGCGCTTTGCCCTAAATGTTCAACTTTTACCTCACACACTTCAGGTCTAAAGCGTTTGCCGTCGCAATCAGGGCAACGTAGGTACACATCAGATAAGAATTGCATTTCAACGTGTTCAAAACCCGTACCACCGCAAGTTGGGCAACGACCATCGCCGCTATTAAAACTAAACGTGCCAGCCGTGTAACTGCGTTCACGAGAGAGCGGTGCTTGGGCAAATAATTTGCGTATGGCTTCAAACGCACCCACATAACTGGCTGGGTTTGAGCGCGCTGTTTTACCAATTGCGCTTTGATCAACCATAATCACTTCAGCGATTTGTTCTGCACCCAATAAGCGACCAAATTGGCCAGGTGATTCGGTGGGCTTGCCTTGATGCTTTAGTAACGCTGGGTAAAGTACGTCTTGTATCAATGTCGATTTACCAGAGCCGGACACGCCGGTGATGCAAACTAAACGACTCAGTGGAATACTGACATCAATGCCTTTAAGGTTGTTAGCCCCAACATTTTCTAAAATTAAGCGTGGGGTGTTGGGCATAACGGCTAAAGGGCGAGGCGCTTCGACTCTTAGCACATGCCCCATATAGCGACCCGTTAATGTGTCGGCACTGATTAAGTCTTGCGGTGTGCCATCAAAGACGATTTGCCCACCCCGCTCGCCGGGGCCAGGGCCCATATCTATAATGCGATCAGCAGCCACCATCACTTGTGGGTCATGCTCAACGACGACTAACGTGTTGCCTGCTTGGCGTAAGCGCTGCATCACTTGCACCACGCGATGAATATCACGGGGGTGTAGGCCGATTGAAGGCTCATCTAAGACAAATAAAGTGTTGACCAGTGAAGTGCCCAAGGCGGTAGTGAGATTAATGCGCTGCACCTCACCACCCGATAAGGTGCGGCTTTGTCGATCTAGCGACAAATAGCCTAAACCCACATCGCAAAGAAACTTAAGGCGTGCCTTAACCTCGTTCAACACGAGCTTCATGGCAGCGTCCATCACCTGATCTTGAAAGTTCAGGGTTTCAAACCAAGTGCGCAGCTGATCAATGGGCATCAGCATCAAGGTGTGAACGGTTTTGTCTTCAATACGCCAAAGCAGGGCATCAGGTTTTAATCGGGTGCCATGGCAGGTCGGGCAGGGGGTGTAGCTACGGTATTTTGAGAGCAATACACGCACATGCATCTTGTAAGACTTGGTTTCGAGCCAATCAAAAAAACGCTGAACCCCATACCATTGCGTATTCCAGGCTTGTCGCCCGCCCTTCCAGAGGGGGTCGCCGCTGATGACCCAGTCTTGATGTTCGGGCGGTAAGTCGCACCAGCGAGTGTTGACCGATACATGCGCAAGTTTGGCGTACTTTTCTAATTCAGCCTGATTATCTATATAGCTAGGTGTTTGCCAAGGCCTAACAGCGCCCTCAGCCAAGGTTTTGTTTTCATCGGGAATGACCAAGCCAAAATCAATACCAATCACACGCCCAAAGCCACGGCAACTTTCGCATGCACCGAGGGGCGAGTTAAATGAAAAGGTGCTGGGTAAGGCGGTTTGGTAACTTAAGTCGCATGCGGCGCAGTGAAGCTGATCACTAAACTTCCAGACGATTTGGTCTTGTCCCGCATCATCTAAAGCATGGACTGACATTTTGCCACTTCCCATGCGCAGCGCAGCGTCAAGTGCTTCGGTCACACGCTCGGGTTCAGTACTCGACAGACGAAATCGGTCTTGCACCACGCTCATCAGCCGCACATCAGGCGAGTGTTTAGAGACGATGGGTTCACCATGTGTACGTGTGTAACCTTGCCCTTCTAAAAACCCCTGTACCTCTGCATCACTAAAACTTTTGGGTACGGTTACATCAAACGTCAAGACCAACCTTGGGTCACCCCGTTCGGCGCAGCGTTTGAGTAATTCGCCAGCAATGCTCTGGGCTGAGTCACGATGAACCGGTTTGCCACAGCCTCGGCAATATAACGTGGCAGCGCGTGCAAATAAGAGTTTTAAATGGTCATTGACCTCAGTCATGGTACCCACAGTGCTACGAGAGCTGCGCACGGGGTTCGTTTGGTCTATCGCAATAGACGGCAAAATACCTTCAATTTTGTCGACTTGGGGTTTGTCCATGCGGTCAAGAAATTGCCTGGCGTATGCCGAAAACGTTTCAACGTAGCGTCTTTGGCCTTCAGCATAGAGCGTGTCAAAGGCAAGCGAGCTTTTGCCTGAGCCACTAACACCCGTGATAACCGTTAACTCACCCGTTTGAATGGTGACATCTAGGTTTTTAAGATTATTTTGTTTGGCGCCGGTGATGCGAATGGTTGGTTTCATATGCTTATCGTAGCGTTATATCGGACCTGTTTAGCCGTTGTGTGTTAATCAATTAGGGAAATTTGATGTTCGTGCAAAGCATATGACTAAATATAATTTAATACACGTTTAAACTGAATGCGTTAATATAGATGACTGTATATGGAGATTCAACATGGCTGAAATTAAGCGTAAACGTCGCAACACGCTCGAGCGTCGTTGTTTGGGCAAGGCTTTCAAACGCCTGTTCGTCAATGCACCAAAGGGTGTGTTTAAGATGTTAGAAAAAGTTAAAAAAAGTTAAACCCGTTTAAATGGTTAAACCCATTGAATAAATGTGCAACTAAAAGTTAAAAGCTAAATGCTAGAAATAAAGGCTAAAAGCTAAAAAATAAAGGCTAAAAATCAATTTTGTTTCACTGGTTTTTAAAAATATCGCGTTTTGTTTTCAAGATAGCTGCTGGTATATAACCTGCAGCTATTTTTTTGTACTTTTTATTTCGTTTGACGATATAGATAGGCTCAGGCAAAATGAAAGTTGAGTAGGTTAATAAACATTATTAAACCGGAGACTTCATATGCGTCGATTAATTCTTGCAACAGCCTTATCTGTGGCGTTCGCCCTGCCCACAACTGGCTTTGCCAAAACTTTAAAGTGGGCCAGTCAAGGCGATATTATGACCCTTGACCCCTATTCACAAAATGAAGGCTTGAATATTCAAGCCAACTTATATGTCTATGAGCCATTAGTCAGCTATGACGAAAACTTTAAGTTTCAGCCTGCATTGGCCGAGTCGTGGGAACTGATCAACCCCACAACCATGCGTTTTAAATTAAGACCTAATGTTAAGTTTCAAGACGGTTCACCGTTTACGGCAGAAGACGTCGCGTTTTCATTTCAGCGCGCAGCAGCACCCACATCGCAATTTAAGTCTTATGTGAATGGCGTGAAAGAAGTCAAAGTGGTTGACCCCTTAACGGTTGATGTCATCACTGATGGCCCTAACCCCGTTTTATTACGTCAGTTACCTGTTCTGGGTATGATGAGTAAAGCGTGGTCAGAAAAGAATGATGTGATGTTGCCCCAAAACTTTACTGACAAACAAGAAACTTTTGCCGCACGTAACACAAACGGCACAGGCCCTTACATGTTGAAGTCGCGTGAAGTTGACGCTAAAACCGTTTATGTTGAAAACCCCAATTGGTGGAATAAAGCCAACAAAAAGGGCAATGTCACTGAAATCATCTACACACCTATTAAGCAAAACGCGACCCGAACGGCGGCCTTGTTGTCAGGCGAAATTGATTTTGTGCTTGACCCCGCTGCGCAAGACGTTGGGCGCTTGAGCAAAGAAGCTAAAGTTATATCAGGTAATGAATATCGCACGATCTTTTTAGGTTTAGATCAAGCCAGTCCTGAATTAATATACAGCTCAATTAAAGGCAAAAATCCCTTAAAAGATTTACGCGTGAGACAAGCGTTGTATCAAGCAATAGACATCAATGCTATTCAAAAAGCGGTGATGCGCGGTGAGTTAGTGCCAACAGGTGCCATGATTTCACCTCAAGTGAATGGCTATACCGCTGCCATGGGTGAACGTTTGCCCTACGACCCGGCTAAATCTCGTGCTTTGTTAAAAGAAGCCGGGTATGAAAACAGTCTCGACTTTACACTTGATTGCCCAAATAATCGTTACATCAATGACGAAGCGATTTGTCAAGCAATCGTGGCGATGTGGGCCAAAGTGGGTGTGACGGCAAAATTATCAACCATGCCGCGAGCCACATATTTTCCAAAAATGGCAAAGCGTGACACCAGTGTGTATATGTTTGGTTGGGGCGTGCCCACCTTTGATGCCTTGTACACGTTGCAAGCTTTGATGCGTTCAAAGGGTGAGGGTACTGACGGCTCGTTTAATTATGGTAACTATTCAAACCCTAAATTAGACGCTTTAGTTGATCAAATTAAAGTCGAAACTGACAACGCTAAGCGAAATGTCATGATTGAAGAAGCCTTAACCATTCATGCGCAAGATGTCGGTCATATACCTTTACATGATCAGGTCATTCCCTGGGCCATGAAAAAGAATATTGATGTCTTGCACCGCGCTGACAACCGCATGGTTGTTGAGTGGGTCAACATTAATTAACGCTCGACTAACGGGAACTGCCCCTCGCTGCCTAGTCAACTTAATTAGCGCGAGGGGTAAAATAAATGTTTGCATTCATTGTTAGACGGCTCATTCAAGCCGTAATGGTCATGCTGGTTGTGGCCATGATTGCTTTTTATCTCTTTCAGTTTGTGGGCGACCCCGTATCAATTATGCTGGGTCAAGACGCCACTGATGCTGACCGTATTCGATTAACGGCAGAACTGGGTTTAGACAAACCCGTGATTTTGCAGTTTTACCAATTTGTTTTGAACGCCGTACAAGGCGATTTTGGTATTTCATTGCGCCAAGGTCAAAATGTTTCCACATTATTGCTTGAGCGCATGCCAGCAACCTTTGAATTGTCTTTTGCAGCCGCTCTAATCGCGTTAGTTGTGGGTTTGCCGTTGGGGGTTTTTACCGCATTGCGGCGAAATAGTTCAATGGCTAATGCGATTTTGGCCTTTTCACTTTTAGGCGTTTCTTTGCCGACCTTTTTAATTGGTATTCTATTCATACTTGTTTTTTCAGTTCAGCTCGGATGGCTGCCTAGTTATGGCCGCGGTGATGTTGTCAAAATAGGTTGGTGGTCAACGGGGCTATTAACGGTAGATGGCTGGAAGCATTTAATACTGCCCGCTATTACGCTGTCGTTGTTTCAGCTTACGTTGGTGTTGCGTTTAGTGCGATCTGAAATGCTTGAGGTGTTGCGTGCTGATTACATTAAATTTGCGCGGGCGAGGGGTTTAACTAACCGGGCTATTCACTTTGGCCATGCCCTCAAGAACACCCTTGTTCCGGTTATCACCATCACGGGGCTGCAACTCGGTGGCATTATTGCCTTTGCAATTGTGACCGAAACGGTATTTCAATGGCCGGGTATGGGGTTGCTATTTATTCAAGCCGTTCAGTTTGTTGACATACCGGTCATGGCTGCTTATCTATGCTTTATTGCACTCATTTTTGTTGTGATCAACTTAATAGTTGATTTACTTTATTTCGCAGTAGACCCCCGTTTGCGTAGTAGCGTCGGTCGAGGGGGGCACTAATGGGTGATGCACTAAAGCGTTTTTGGCAAAGTGATTTGGCTTGGTCGTGGCGCCATTCAAATATTGCCATGATATCAACGGTCATTTTTGTATTGATGATGCTGGCTTCTTTTGGTGCGCCACTGATTGCGCCTCATAACCCCTTTGATTTGGCTACGCTTAATTTATTAGATGCTCTCAAACCCCCTGCGTGGAACGTTGATGGGCAAGCCACGTACCCTTTAGGTACTGACAGTCAAGGCCGCGATTTATTATCAGCCATGATGTATGGCATGCGGGTGTCTTTATTAATCGGCATTGCATCCGTTGCGTTATCGATGTTGGTTGGGGTGGTGTTGGGTTTGTTGGCGGGCTATGCGGGGGGCAGAATCGATGCCTTTATTATGCGTGTTGCTGATGTGCAGTTGTCGTTTCCCGCTATTTTGATTGCACTGTTGATTGATGGTGTCGCTCGAGCTGTGGTGCCTAGAGAGATGCATGATCTGATTGCCATTCCAGTTTTGATTGGTGCTATTGCCTTAGCAGGTTGGCCCCAATATGCCCGCACTGTACGCGGTTCAACGATGGTTGAAAAAAATCGTGAATATGTTCAAGCAGCCCGTGTGATTGGCATCAGTTCACCGGTCATCATGTTTCGTCATGTTTTGCCAAACGTCATGGGCCCCGTGTTGGTCTTGGCAACCATTCATTTGGCAACTGCCATCATTACTGAGGCAACATTATCTTTCCTAGGGGTGGGTGTACCGCCGACCGAGCCCTCATTGGGTACCTTAATACGCGTTGGTAATGACTTCTTGTTTTCAGGCGAATGGTGGATCACTATCTTCCCGGGCTTGGCGCTTGTCTTGCTGGTTTTGTCAGTTAACTTATTGGGTGACTGGTTGCGTGATGCATTGAACCCAAGGTTGAGTTAACAACATGACGCCTATTCTTGAACTGCAAAACTTAAATGTTGAGTTTCCCACTCGACACGGTACGCTTAGGGCCCTTGATCACGTCTCGTTCTCTATTGCGCAGGGCGAGGTGGTCGGTGTCGTGGGTGAGTCGGGGGCGGGTAAGTCGCTCACGGGGGCCGCTATTATTGGGTTGCTTGAACCGCCTGGCCGTGTGTCGGGTGGGCAAATATTATTAGAAGGTCGCCGTATTGACCAATTGAATGATGACCAAATGCGTTTGATTCGTGGTCGCGAAATAGGCGCGGTGTTTCAAGATCCGTTAACGTCTTTAAATCCACTTTATACGGTGGGTCAACAAATCATTGAAACGATTTTGGCACACCTGCCGCTTACGCCAAAACAAGCTTTAACGCGAGCAATTGAGTTACTCGAGTCAACCGGCATTCCCGCTGCGCGTGAGCGAATCAATCATTACCCCCATCAATTTTCAGGGGGTATGCGTCAGCGTGTTGTGATTGCATTGGCTTTGGCCGCAGAGCCAAAACTGATTGTGGCTGACGAGCCCACGACGGCTCTTGATGTGTCGATTCAAGCACAAATTATTGAGCTGCTTAAACGTCTGTGTCGTGAGCAAGGTACGGCCGTTATGCTCATTACACACGACATGGGTGTCATTGCTGAAACGGCTGATCGGGTTGTTGTGATGTATGCAGGCCGTGTGATTGAGGTGGGGGCGGTTCGAGATGTGATTCACAAACCCCAGCACCCTTATACGATTGGGTTAATGGGTTCTATACCTTCAATGTCGGCACATCAAACGCGCCTCATGCAAATTGATGGCAGCATGCCCCGCTTAAATGCCATACCGGCAGGCTGTGCGTTTAACCCGAGGTGCGAGCGGGTCATGCCGATCTGTCGAATACACCGCCCTGAACTGATGGTGGCGCAAGCCTCACAAGCAGCCTGTTGGTTGCATGGGGAATTGAATGAGGTTAGCCATGAGTGACGTCACACCCCTCATTTGCGTCACTGACGCGACGCGCTGGTTTGATGTGTCGGCGCCGTGGCTTGAACGCGTAATCAGTCGTAAACCGCGCACAATACTTAAAGCAGTTGATGGCGTTTCATTTACCATCAACCGTGGGGAAACCTTGGCTTTAGTGGGTGAATCAGGGTGTGGAAAGTCAACCATCGCGCGTTTGTTGGTCGGTTTATATGATTTAACCCGTGGTGAAATTTTAATTGAAGGCCAGTCAATTCGTACCATTCACGGCTCAAAAGGTAAGTTGTTACGCAAACGCTTACAAATGATTTTTCAAGACCCGTTTACAAGCTTAAACCCGCGTTGGCGTGTCGGTCGCATTATTGCTGAACCTTTGGCTGCCCATACAAGTATGACGCGCGACGAGCAATGGGCTCGCGTTGATGTGTTGCTACGTCAAGTAGGGCTTGACCCGGCTGATAAGTCTCGTTACCCGCATCAGTTTTCAGGGGGGCAAAGACAACGCATTTCAATTGCGCGTGCGCTCGCGGTAAACCCTGACTTTTTAGTTTGCGATGAGCCAACCTCTGCGCTAGATGTGTCGGTGCAAGCGCAAGTGCTCAACATCATGAAAGACCTTCAACGTGAATTGGGTCTGACTTATTTATTTATTTCACATAATCTGGCTGTGGTGCACCATGTTGCTGACCGTGTTGGTGTGATGTACTTAGGTCGAATTGTTGAAATTGCAGACCGTGACACCTTGTTTGCCAACCCGCAACACCCTTACACGCGCATGTTGCTTTCGGCTATTCCTGATATTTCAGGTTCAGGCCGCGCCCGCACGCCGGTTGCCGGCGAAGTGCCCAACCCACTTAACCCCCCATCAGGCTGTACCTTTCACCCACGCTGCCCTTTTGTGCGGGAACAATGCCGAAAAGATGCCCCTGAGCGCATCGTTTTTAATGGCGTTGAAGTGGCTTGCCATGGCGTGGCTCAAGGTTGGCCGATGCAAACGAACTGACGCTACAATAGCGCCAACTAAAAACTTGAGTTGTTTTTGTGTCATTCTCTTTCAAACCCAAACCGCTGATTTCTTCGCGAGCATTATGGCTGACCGTTTTGGCGGTGATTGCCATACATGCTCTGGTTTTTGCTTTGTACGAATGGCGTTCATTGCAACTTAAGCGTGAACCTTTGACAGAAATTTCAGTTGAGTTGGGTGATGCCGTTATGCCAGCACCCGAGCCCAAACCTGAGCCCAAACCTGAGCCCAAACCCGAGCCTAAACCCGAGCCTAAACCCGAGCCCAAGCCCGAGCCCAAGCCCGAGCCCAAGCCCGAGCCTAAACCCGAGCCCAAACCTGAGCCTAAACCCGAGCCCAAACCTGAGCCTAAACCCGAGCCCAAACCTGAGCCTAAACCTGAGCCCAAACCTGAGCCCAAACCTGAGCCCAAACCTGAGCCCAAACCTGAGCCCAAACCTGAGCCTAAACCTGAGCCTAAACCTGAGCCTAAACCTGAGCCTAAACCTGAGCCTAAACCTGAGCCTAAACCTGAGCCTAAGAAGGCTGAACCCGAGCCCAAGAAGGCCGAACCTAAACAGGCCCCTGCACCTAAGGCAACGCCCAATACTGCGCCCAACGACCTGAATGAGTTTTTAGGTGGTGGTTTAGCTGGCCTAAAGCAACCCACTTACAGCGACTCAAGTTTAAAAAACCCTGCGCCTGTTTATCCTCCTGAAGCGTTACGACAACGCATTGAGGGAACGGTCGTGGTTTACACAGAAGCTTTACCCAATGGTGAAAGTGGTCAAGTTTCATTGGCCCAAAGTAGCGGCCATCGTATTCTTGATGATGCTGCCATAGCCACCATAAAAAAATGGCGATTCACACCCGGCACACAGCACGGTCGTGCAACGACGCAGTGGGTGCAAATTCCGATTACCTTTCGAATTGAACAGCGCTAGGAGCACTCTCTTGAATTCTTATATTGTTGACATCACATTGCTAGCCTTGCTAGTGCTTTCTATTATCACGTGGTCAGTTGGCATCGTGAAATATTTATCGATTAAAAAAGAGCGCATCGCCTCTGCTCGGTTTGAAGCTGCCTTTAAACAAAGCAGAACTTGGGAAGGTGTTGTAAACGCCACCCGTACGGCCAGTTTGCCTGATAGTGATTTAGCAGAGCTCGCTCGCACCGGCGTGGCAACCTGTGCTGAACTGAGTAGCTTTGACCATAATCGTCATGCCTTAAGTTCATTGAGCGAGCTGCTTGATCGGGCTTTAATGCAACGGGTTGCTCAAATTGCACGTACCCGCGAGCGGGGTCTGTCGGTTTTAGCAAGTATTGGTTCAATTGCCCCGTTTGTTGGTTTGTTTGGTACGGTCTGGGGCATTATGAATGCCCTGATCGGCATTAGTGCGGCAGGTCAGGCCAGTATTGATGTGGTGGCAGGCCCTATCGGCGAAGCCCTTATCGCAACTGCAGTGGGTATCGTGACAGCGATTCCAGCGGTGATGATCTATAACTATTATGTGCGTCAAATGCGTGTTCGTGTTACAGAGCTCGAGGCCTTTAATGAAGATTTTTTGCGCTTGGCTATGAAAAGCGAAACGCTTTGGGGTAAATCATGAAATCGTCAAATGACACCGATGGCTTAATGTCAGAAATCAACGTCACACCGCTTGTCGATGTCATGCTGGTGTTACTTGTTGTATTTATTGTGACTGCGCCACTGTTGGTGCCGCAAAGTTTAAAGATCACCTTGCCTGAAACTGAGCGCGTCAAAAGTTCAAGTTCTGTTTCATTAGCCATTGAGAATACGCGCCTGATTATTCAAGCCGACGGCACACTCGTTTATGACAATAAGACTGTAAATGATGCGGAATTGGCTACTTTTTTACGAACCAAAGCGCTTGAGCCAAATTTTCAGTTATTTGTTGAGTCAGACGAGGCCGTAAAGTATGGTCGCGTAGCTCAAATTATGGCAATTGCCAAAAATGCAGGTATTCCACGTATTTCATTTTTGACTTTGCCACAAACGGGCGCGTCTAAAGAGAAAAAATAATAAAGAATAAATCTCATTAAGTGAAAAACTGAAAAAAAACGAGACTTTGGTTAGTGCCTGGTGGGTGGCTTTTGGGCATCATTACTCGTGCCAAAACCCGTGTTGAACGCATCATCAATATTTGAATCATCATCACTTTCGTCAACATCACTTTCTTCAGCCTCAATATCATCTTCAATGTATTCAGGTTCAACAATTGAAAATGGCAGCAATGCGTCAAGCGTTGGTGAGGTATCAACCACTTCACCGGTTGAATCAAGTTTTACATAACGCTCGTCGTCGTATTCAGTGATTTGAATTGACCACAAATAACTGCAATCGTAGGGTTGGTCGCTGGCCTCAATGCCACCCGTTCCACCCAAAAGCCGGGCATCTTTACCGCCTAATTGCACAAGTAAAGAGCCCTCTTTAGGGGTTTCATCAACGGCTAAAGCTTGGGCAAAAATAACCCATTCGGCCCCTTCACTTTCACCGACCTCAGCCAAAACAGCTGCGCCCAAATAGGCACTCAGTGAATCAGCCGTTTTACCCAATAAAATAAGGTCTTGGGCTGAAAATATTAGCGGTGTGGGTTCAGTCTCGTAGGGTGGGTTGTGAGTTGTCATATTTAGATATTTAAAAATTTTAACTATAAACGGTCAGACGTTAACATAGCTTCAGAGACAGCCTACAATAACGCTAATTTCTTTATTTTCAATCATTTTGCTTTAGGCACGATTAAACATGGCTCAGTACGTTTACACAATGAACCGGGTGGGTAAAACAGTCCCCCCTAAGAAACAAATTTTGCGCGATATTTCTTTGTCGTTTTTCCCTGGTGCCAAAATTGGTGTGCTGGGTGTAAACGGTTCAGGTAAATCTACGCTGCTTAAAATTATGGCGGGTCTTGATAAAGAGATCGATGGCGAAGCGATACCGATGGCGGGTTTAAATATTGGTTACTTGTCGCAAGAGCCAATTCTTAACCCAGAGCATACGGTGCGTGAATCAGTTGAAGAAGGCCTAGGGCCTGTCACAGCTGCCCGTAAACGCCTTGATCAAGTCTATGCCGCCTACGCTGAGCCCGATGCTGATTTTGATGCGTTAGCAGCCGAGCAAGCAGACCTTGAAGCGGTTATTTCTGCCGCCGCCTCAAGTGGTTCTGATGACATCAATACGCAAATGGAAATTGCTGCCGATGCCCTGCGACTCGCCCCTTGGGACGCCAAAATAGGTCCCTTATCGGGTGGTGAAAAACGTCGTGTCGCCTTGTGCCGTTTATTGTTGTCAAAGCCTGACATGTTGCTGCTCGACGAGCCGACCAACCACCTTGATGCTGAAAGTGTTGACTGGTTAGAGATGTATCTTCAAAAGTTTCCGGGTACTGTGGTGGCGGTCACCCACGACCGTTACTTTTTAGACAATGCCGCCGAATGGATTCTCGAACTCGATCGCGGTCACGGCATTCCCTGGAAAGGTAATTACAGCACTTGGCTTGAACAAAAAGGCACGCGTTTAAAACAAGAAGAGTCTTCAGAGTCAGCGCGTCAAAAAACCATTGCCAAAGAACTTGAGTGGGTACGTCAAAACCCTAAAGGTCGCCAAGCTAAGGCTAAAGCGCGTATGGCACGCTTTGAAGAGCTGTCATCGCACGAATACCAAAAACGTAACGAAACCTCTGAAATTTTTATACCGGTTGCTGAACGTTTAGGCAACGAAGCAATTGAGTTTAAAGGTGTCAGCAAAGCATTTGGTGATCGTTTATTGATCGATAATTTAAGTTTTAAAGTGCCACCTGGGGCCATTGTGGGCATTATTGGCCCCAACGGTGCCGGTAAGTCAACGCTGTTTCGCATGATTTCTGGTCAAGAAACCCCCGATTCAGGCGAAGTGGTTGTGGGGCAAACCGTTAAGCTTGCCATTGTTGATCAGTCACGCGACGAATTGCCAGACGACAAAACAGTCTTTGACGCTATTTCTGATGGTGCAGACTTGCTGACTATTGGCCGTTTTGAAATGCCAACCCGAGCTTATTTAGGTCGTTTTAACTTTAAGGGTAGTGATCAAACTAAGCGCGTGGGCCAATTATCTGGGGGTGAGCGCGGTCGCTTACATATGGCTAAAACGTTACTCAAAGGTGGCAACGTCTTAATGCTTGATGAGCCCTCTAACGACCTTGATGTTGAAACCTTACGTGCCTTAGAAGACGCTTTACTTGAGTTCGCGGGCTCAATCATGGTGATTAGTCATGATCGTTGGTTTCTTGACCGTGTTGCCACCCATATATTGGCGTTTGAAGGAAACTCTCAAGTTGTATTTTTTGATGGTAACTATCAAGAGTATGAAGCTGACAAACGCAAGCGTTTAGGTGAAAATGGCGCTGCGCCCAAACGTTTACGCTATAAACCGTTAATGTAACGATATCGTTTTTCATCAGAGGTCAGTATGCGCTTAAACCCCGATACCTCTTTGGTACTGATTATTGATATGCAAGAAAAGCTGATGCGCGCTATGCATGGGGCCTCTGCTCAAATTGCAACCGTTGATCGACTTGCGCAATGTGCCCACATCATGGGCATACCCGTTTGGGCAACTGAGCATGTCGTTGAAAAAATCGGTGCCACGGTTGATCCCGTCGGTCAGCAGATTCAAAATCGCTTGTATAAAACTTATTTTGATGCCACCCGAGAAACAAGCTTTGACGGGTGGCTACCTAACGATCGTTCGCAAATATTGGTGATGGGATCAGAAACCCATGTCTGTGTGATGCAAACCGTACTAGGCATGCTCGAGCAAGGTCAAGATGTGTGGGTGGTTGAAGATGGCTGTTCTTCGCGCTCACCGGCCGACCGTCAGGCGGGCTTGGCGCGTATGCAGGCAGCGGGAGCAAAGCTCATTAGCGCTGAAATGCCTATGTTTGAATGGGTGCAAGACAGTCAAGATGCACGGTTTAGATCAGTGGTTTCAGTGGTGAAATCTAGACAGTCGCCTGAATAACATTTTTAAAAAAAACCGTACCGATCAACTTAAAGCCAGTCGCCGACGCAAGAGCTTGTGCCGGCGACCTGTTGCAACTGTTTAGTTCTGTTGTTGCATTTCAATTTTGACTTCAAGTACCTCAAGTTGACCTTGTCTTTCAAGATTAACTTTAATGTCTTCAGGGTTGATTTTGACATACTTAGAAATTACTTCCAAAAGCTCTTTTTGCAACTGAGGTAAGTAATTTGGCGTGCCATTGTCGCCGTTGACGCGCTCGTGCGCCAAAATAATACGTAAACGTTCTTTCGCAACATTTGCCGTATTCTTTTTTTCGCCTAGAAAAAATGATAAAAATGACATTATTTCCCCCCGAGCCAACGCTTAAGCAAACTTGGCTTTTGATATTCAGTAAACCGCAATGGTTTGTCTTCGCCTAAATAGCGTGCCACAACGTCTAGATAGGCCTCTGACACGTCGCTTTGTTTGATGTGAATAGCGGGCAAACCTTGGTTTGAAGCCTGCAATACAGATTCAGACTCAGGAATAACACCAATAAGTTTGATGCGCAAAATATCTTCAATATCTTTTAATGACAACATTTCGCCATCTTCAACCCGCTTGGGGTTGTAGCGTGTTAGTAAAAGAAATTCTTTGATAGGTTCTTCACCCATGACAGCACGACGCGATTTTGAGGCCAAAATACCTAAAATACGGTCAGAATCACGTACAGACGAGACTTCAGGGTTGGTTACGACGAGTGCATCGTCAGCAAAATAGGCCGCTAATAACGCGCCGGTTTCAATGCCTGCAGGCGAGTCGCAAATAATGTAGTCAAACCCCATTTCTTTTAAATCGTTTATGACTTTTTCAACGCCTTCTTGAGATAAGGCATCTTTATCGCGTGTTTGTGAGGCAGGTAAAACAAACAAGTTTTCAGAGTTTTTGTCTTTAATCAACGCTTGATTTAATGTAGCTTCACCTTGTATAACATTTACAAAGTCATACACAACGCGACGTTCGCAGCCCATAATTAAATCAAGGTTACGTAAACCCACGTCAAAGTCGATGACGACGGTTTTGTGACCGCGCATGGCCAAACCAGAAGAAAAACTGGCGCTGCTGGTGGTTTTGCCCACACCGCCTTTGCCTGAAGTAACCACCACAATACGTGTCATAACGTAGGCACCTTTGTATTAAAACTTAATTATTGTTAATAAAATGCTGCATGGTCGACAGTATACGGTTAACTGCTTAGAGCTAAAAGCCCGTTTGAAAAACCCATTTGTTTAGTGCCTAAAACTGAGGCCATCAAACAATTTTAGATTTTAGGCGCTAAGCACTGAGCGGATCAATGATTAAAACGTCTTCTTTTAAATAAATCATACTGGGTTTGCGGTGCACGTTTGCAGGTAAAACGCCTTCAATGACACGATATACCCCTGCAACAGCCACCAATTCAGCATCTAAGCTGGTCGTGAAAATGCGCGCATCGGCTTGACCAAGCGCGCCAGCCATTGCCTTGCCACGCAGTGGGCCGTAAATGTGAATATTGCCGTCAGCAATCACCTCAGCCCCTTGGCTCACAACACCCATCACAATTAAGTCACATTGGCGCGCATAAATACGTTGACCAGATCTTAAAGGACCGTGCACCATCATGGTTTGGGGGTTGGTAAGAGCCGTTGTTGACTCAACAGGTACGTCAGTAACGATAGGCGTGTCAACGGTACCAAGCGTTAGTGCAGGTTGTGAAGCCTGTTCGACAGGAGGGGCTTGTTTGGTTGGTTCGGTCGGTATGGTTTGTGGGCGCTGAGCACTGTTGGCTTCATTGGGTTTGCTTGCAGTCATATCAATCGAAACCAAACCTGCAGCCAGAGCGCTCTCTAGCACCGCACCCTGAGCGCAAACGCCTAATACCGGCAATGCGTGTTGTGCGAAGGCCGCTAATAAAGCAGGCCAGTCGGGTGTTTCGCTCAGGCCCGTCGCATCAATGACAACGGGCTCTTGTGCAAAAAACCCCCCAGCATCTTGCATACGTTGCCCCAAGCTGGTGATGAGCTTTTGTGTCTCGTGCTCATGCAGTACAACACGCACAGCATAAAGCGTGACACTTTTAAATGTTAGAGCATGGTTTGATTGAGTCATAGGAACATGAAGTTAAAAAAGCACTGTTATAAATGATAAATGTAAAACCCCTGTTAAGAGGTGCTGACTGCCCACGTGTCTTTTAGCGTTGTGACACGGTTCAAAATAGGTTTTGCAGCCGTTGAGTCAACACGATCGGCCACAAAATAACCCAAGCGTTCAAATTGTAAAAGACCTCGATCAAGCGGCGTGCCGGGCTCAAGCCAACCGTTGACGATTTCAATAGAATTCGGGTTCAATGATTCAACCAACTGGCCATCGGTCTGATCAGGAAAAGGCTCTGTAAACAAGCGATCATAGAGATTAAATTGGGCCGGTACAGCATGTTGTGCACTGACCCAAGTGATATTGCCTTTGACTTTAACGGTATTTGAGCCTTCAGTGCCACTGCGTGTGTCGGGTAAGTATTCAGCATGCACTTCAGTCACTCGCCCCAGTTCGTCTTTAAGGCAGCCTGTGCATTTAACGACATAGGCGTACTTCAGGCGCACGAGCTGACCCGGTGACAGCCTAAAGAACTTGGGCGGCGGCACCTCAGCAAAATCGTCTTGTTCTATCAACAGCTCTTTAGTGAAGGGAAAGCTTCGCTGCCCTGCTGCACTGTCATGCGGGTTCATGGGGGCATGACACAAGATTTCTTGATCAGCAGGTAAGTTTGTGATGACCAGCTTCAAGGGGTGCAATATGGCCACTGAGCGTATGGCAATCGGGTCTTGTTCTTCACGTAAGGCTTGGTCAAGCAAACTGTAGTCAATGCGTGAATTTGATTTTGAGACCCCTGTACGCTCACAAAACAATCGCACAGCGCCGGGTGTATAACCCCGTCGGCGAAGCCCTGCAATAGTGGGCATGCGCGGGTCGTCCCACCCCTTAACATGGTTTTCAACCACTAGCTGCAACAGTTTGCGCTTACTCGTAATGATATAACTGACATTGAGTCGGGCAAACTCGTATTGTTTGGGTAAAGGCTCAGCAAAAAAACCAAGTTGGGTCAGTTTTTGTAGTGTCCAGTCATAAAAGGGACGTTGGTCTTCAAATTCTAGGGTGCAAATGCTGTGGGTGATGCGTTCTAACGCGTCTTCTACGGGGTGTGCCCAGGTATAGAGCGGGTATATGCACCATTTGTCGCCCGTTCGGTGGTGTGTGGCATGGCGAATACGGTACATGACCGGGTCGCGCATATTCATATTAGGCGAGGCCATGTCAACTTTTGCGCGTAATGCCATCGCACCATCAGGTAAGTGGCCCGCACGCATGGCGGAAAACTGCGCCAACGATTCAGCAATCGGGCGGTCACGCCAAGGGCTGTTTTGCCCCGGTTCAGTCAGTGTGCCGCGCATTTCACGCATTTGGGTGGGCGTTTGCTCATCTACATAGGCGTCGCCCGATTTGATCATGGCTACTGCACATTCGAACATGACGTCAAAATAATCGCTGGCAAAATACATATGATTGCCTTGCGAATTTTGCCAATCAAAACCGAGCCATTGCACTGCATCAATAATTGCATCGACATATGTTTGGTCTTCTTTTTCAGGGTTGGTGTCGTCAAAGCGCAAGTGACATACCCCCCCATATTCACGCGCCAAACCAAAATTTAGGCATATGCTTTTGGCATGCCCAATATGAAGAAAACCATTGGGTTCAGGCGGAAACCGTGTGCGAATTTTGGCGGGGTCTATGGCACCCGCTTGCTGCGTAGAAAACGGACCTGGCTGACCCGCCCAGCGTTTGGTGGCAAATCGCTCGGCAGACAAATCTGTCTCAATAATATGTTTGAGAAAATTTGTAGAAACAATGGGGTTTAACGATACGGTCATGCGTTTTGTGAACCAAATTAAAGCAAAAATTAAGCCAAAAAGTAGAAAAAAGGCCGATGAAGATACCATTTTGCCACGAGGCGTCTACACTTGAAGGGTTATGGAAATTTCTTCTCTCTTTTTTGGTCGAATTCAGTTTGAACTGACGGTTGCGTTGCTGTACTCTTTTACTGCTTTATCGATCGGTTTAGCCTTTTTATTGACCGTTGGTTTTACAGCAAAGCGTGCCAATCAGAGTCAACTTAACTCAGAAACTTTTAGGGTTTGGCTGCGTATTTTTGCGCTCGCCCTTTTTAGTGCATTTGCTTTGGGGTTTTTAACAGTCGTTGAAATGAGTGCGGTCTGGCCCACCCTGATCGAACGTATGGGTAATGTGTTTGGTCCCTTAATGTTTTTTGCCGTGGTTATTTTTGTGGTGCTCAAATCAACTGCCTTAGACGTCATGCTGTTTGGCAAGCAGCGTGCCTCAGTTGCTCAATATCGATGGGCCATGTGGCTAGTCTTGCTTGGGCTGGCCATGGTGGCTTACTTCATCATCGTTTTTGACAGCTGGACGCGTCAACCCGCCGGAACCATGATGATTGATGGGCGCTATCGTATTTACGAATGGTTTGAGTTATTTGCTCAACCAGGGGCCCTCATACAAAGCCTAGAGTTTTTTCTACAATCGATTTATGCAACCGTTGGTTTGCTCTTAGGCTTTTCAGCTTGGCAGACCAAGTTCAGACCACTGCGTGACGACCACGTTAAGTTTTTAAAGCGGGCTTTAAAGTGGGGGGGCGTGTCATTAATCTTACATGCGGTTTCAATGTGGTTTTTATATACCAACAGTTTGTTGCCTTACAAGCTTGACGTAAATCGTGTCTATTTTTTAATTTGGCTGAGCTATTGTGCAGTGTTGTTTCTTTGGTTTTTTATTGCTTATCTGTCACTCAAGAAGTATGTGGGCCAACTGAAACCTCGGTCAGTACTCATCTTTGCGGCACCCGTTGGCATGATGATACCTGCCTTAGCATGGCTAACAGGCAGTGATTTTAGAAGTGAATTTGCTGTGATGAATGCAGTGAAGGCCGCTGATGTCATCACGTCAACCCCGTTCACTTGGTTAGCATTTGGTTTGATTTTATTGTTAATCTTTTCTACGCTTATTATCTATGGTTTTGTTCGATTATCTGGTTACGCCATGACACAGGGCGTCGTGCCCGTTGTTAAAACAGGTGCTGCACCGTGATTGCATCCTACGCTGCTTCGCTGGGCCTAGTGCCCACAGACCCCGCCTTCTGGATGCCTTTGACTTTGCTAATGGTCACTTCATTGATGGTGTTGGGTACGATTGTGTTTGATGGTTTCGATATGGGTGTGGGCTTATTGTTACCCTTTGCACCCGTCTCGTATCGGCAAGCACTCATGACAAGCTTAGCGCCTTGGCGAAGCGTCAATGAAACGTGGGTGTTGCTCACTTTTGCCTTAGCTGTTGCCTCATTTCCCTTTGCTTTTGGCACCATCTTAAATCAGCTTTATCTGCCTATACTGCTTTGTATGTTGGGTGTGGTGACACGTAGTATTTCATTTGAGTTTCGGGCGCGCTCAGCAATTACCATGCGATCTTTCTGGCTAGTCGTTTTTTTTATTGGGGCATTGCTCAGTGCATTGGGCTTAGGCTTAATATTGGCCGCCTTTGCAGCGGGTTATCAGCAAGATGCAACCAACATAGGTTTTATTTTATTTGTCGCGCTTTGTGTCATGGCTGCTTGTATGCTCATGGGTTCATGTTGGCTGCTCATGCGCTGGGAAGGCGAAGTACATATGCTGGCTGCGCGTTGGGCGAGCCATGCCGTGCGTTGGGTCGCAGCAGGCATGACGGCAGTATCAATTATGTTGGCCATGGCAAACCCCGCAATTTTGTACAAGTGGACTAATATCAATAATCTGTTACCGGCAGGCTTGCTTTGGTTCGTGATGCTTGTCTGTTTTGTTTGGTTGGAAATATATTTCAAGCGCGTGCGGCAAAATCAAACGCCAGGCAGGCCATGGCTACCTTTTGTTTTGTGTGTCGTGTTACTGACTTTGATGGTGCTAGGAATTCTTTATAGTTTATTTCCATTTATGGTGTTAGATGAAATAACGCTTTGGGACGCCACACCGTCGGTGCTGTCAATGCGATTAATTTTAGCCGCTCTCATTATCGTTTTACCGGTGATCGTGTTACGCCATCTGTCAAACTACAAGCTTTTATTTAGCCCAGCGGGTGCGCGTTTGTGAGTTTGAAAAATCAGTGGGTCGACCCTGTTACGTCAGCGCGCGAAACCCTACAAAACGTATTTGGTTACAGTGATTTTAGGCCTGCCCAGCAAGCTGTGATTGAGCATGTGGTTCGGGGGGGCGATGCCCTAGTCTTGATGCCCACAGGGAGCGGTAAGTCGTTGTGTTACCAAGTGCCTGCCTTAGTGAGAGCGGGCGTTGGGGTCGTGATTTCCCCCTTAATCGCTTTAATGCAAGATCAAGTTGATGCTTTAAAAGAGTTGGGTGTTAGGGCCAGCTATTTAAACTCAACACAAACATGGCAAGATGCTAAGGCGGTTGAATTGGCTTTGCGGCAAGGGCAACTTGATTTGCTCTATGTCGCCCCCGAGCGATTGATGACTGAGCGTTGCTTGCAGCTTTTGGCCGATGTCGATATTGCTTTATTCGCCATAGATGAAGCGCATTGCGTCTCACAATGGGGTCATGACTTTAGGCCTGAATATTTAAGTCTATCGATTTTGCAGCAACGCTGGCCACAGGTGCCGCGCATGGCTCTGACGGCAACGGCAACTGAAGAAACACGCATTGATATTGCACACCGCCTTAACTTAGATACGGCTCAACACTTTATTTCAAACTTTGACCGACCTAATATTTTGTACCAAATTGTCGAAAAACAAGATGTAAAGCGCCAGTTGAAAGCGTTCATAACAGACCATCATGCGGGTGATGCCGGTATTGTGTACGCGTGGTCGCGAAATCGGGTCGATGAAACCGCCCAATGGTTAAATCAGCACGGTGTGCGCGCCTTGCCCTATCATGCGGGCCTCAGTGCAGCCATCAGGGCTGAAAATCAGTCTGTTTTCTTGCGCGAAGAAGGCGTCGTGATGGTTGCCACCATTGCGTTTGGTATGGGCATTGACAAGCCCGACGTTCGGTTTGTGGCGCACATTGATATGCCCAAATCAATCGAAGGTTATTACCAAGAAACGGGTCGTGCAGGTCGTGATGGCTTGCCCGCAGAAGCTTGGCTGGCATATGGTTTGCAAGACGTGGTGCAGCAGCGACGTATGATTGATGAGTCGTTGGCTGACGCTTTTGTCCGTCGTCGCCAGGTGGCTGGTTTAGATGCCATGTTGGCGCTGTGCGAAGCCGTGGTGTGCCGACGTCAACGTTTGCTACAGTATTTTGGTCAAAGTATGCCACCGTGTGGTCATTGCGATAACTGCCTAAGGCCTCCACAAACGTGGGACGCCACTATTCCCGCACAAAAACTATTGTCAGCTATCTACAGGTTATGGAAAGAACGCTCACAGCGCTACGGTTCGGGCCATCTTATCGATATTTTGACGGGTAAAAAAACCCCTCGAGTAATTGAGCAGTCACACGATAGTTTGACTGTCTTTGGTGTGGGGGCTGATTTGTCAGCAACGGTATGGCGCAGCGTTATGCGCCAAATGTTGGCCTTGGGTTATTTAATGGTCGATCAAGAAGGTTACGGAACTTTTGCGATGGCTGAAAGTAGTTTACCTGTGTTGCGCGGCCAACAAGCCTTAAGGCTACGTCAAGACATTGCGACACCGCTCAAGGGCAGTAAGACGACCAGTAAAGCGACCAATGGTCGGCAAAAACAAGTTTTAGACGTACCTGATTTTGCACAAGCATTTTTTGAGGTGTTAAGACAATGGCGTGCACAAGTTGCTAAAAGCCACGGCGTACCCGCCTATGTCATTTTTCATGATGCGACGCTTTTAGAAATTGCTATAAAGTGCCCACAGTCATTAGAGGCTTTAAGCCAAATTAATGGTGTCGGTGCACGAAAACTTGATGCCTATGGCCAAGATATTTTGCAACATCTACAAGCATCAAAATAATGTAGCGTTGGGGTTAGGTGTTTGATCGGGCGGGGTTAGGCCTAAATGCCGCCATGTTGCCTGTGTCGCGACGCGGCCGCGGGGTGTGCGGTGCAAAAAGCCGCGTTGAATCAAGTAGGGCTCAATGACATCTTCTATCGTGTCACGCTCTTCACCAATGGCCGCAGCTAAACTTTCAACACCCACTGGACCACCGTCAAATTTGTGCACAATCGCTTCAAGTAATTTACGATCCATTAAGTCAAGCCCCAAGGGGTCGACCTCTAACATGGCTAAGGCATCAGATGCGCTGGTCTGTTCAATCGTGCCATTTCCTTTGACTTGGGCATAGTCACGCACGCGACGCAACAAACGGTTCGCAATACGTGGGGTACCGCGCGCGCGGCAGGCAATTTCTTGCGCGCCCTCAGGGGTAATCGATACTTTAAGTAACTTGGCGCTACGTGTCACGATACTTGATAGCTCGTCTGCCGAGTAAAAATCAAGACGCGAAACAATTCCAAAGCGGTCACGTAAGGGGTTGGTGAGCATGCCTGCACGCGTCGTGGCACCGACCAATGTAAAGGGTTGCAAGTCAATTTTTACGCTTCGCGCACCTGGTCCTTCACCAATTAAAATATCAATTTGGAAGTCTTCAAGTGCGGGGTATAAGATCTCTTCGACGACAGGCGAAAGCCGATGAATTTCATCAATAAATAAGACATCATTGCGCTCAAGATTAGTCAGTAGGGCTGCCAAATCACCTGGGCGCTCAAGTACCGGGCCAGACGTTTGACGTAAATTAACCCCCATTTCATAGGCCACAATATGTGCCAATGTGGTTTTCCCCAAACCTGGGGGGCCAAATAATAGAACGTGGTCGAGCGATTCAGCACGATTGCGAGCTGCTTCTATAAAGACCTGTAACTGTTCTCGTACGCGTTGTTGCCCGACGTACTCTTGAAGCGCTTTCGGGCGCAAGGCACGCTCAACCGATTCTTCGTTAGGCGAAAGGCTAACGGGGTTGACGATACGGTCAACTGGGGGTTGCGCTGAAAAGTTGTCTGACTGAATTGCCATAAAATTGATCTAACTTTATAAAGGTCTGCTTAATCGTACACTATGGTAAAACAATTGATGCTGAGCAAAATGTTTTGTGTATAAATTAATGTTTAAATTAACTTTAATGATCTAAACCCATGACCCTTGAATCTTTAATGCCTAGTTATGCTGATGTTTGCCTAGCCAGCCAACGTTTAAAAGGGGTTGCGCACCATACTCCTGTAATGACTTCGCAGACGTTAAATGAAAGACTGGGTGCACAGGTTTTTTTTAAATGTGAGCACCTGCAACGGGGCGGTGCTTTCAAGTTCAGAGGCGCATATAACGCCATCGCAGCCTTAACTGACGCACAACGTGCTGCGGGTGTGGTGGCGTTTTCTTCGGGTAATCATGCGCAAGGGGTTGCCTTAGCATCACGGTTATTAGGTTCGAAAGCCACCATCATTATGCCTAGCGATGCGCCCCAAAGCAAAATCACTGCGACGCGAGGTTATGGTGCCCAAGTTATTCATTATGATCGCGCCACCGAAGACCGAAATGCCATCGCTTTAGATATTCAACAACGAACCGGTATGTTTTTGGTGCCGCCTTTTGACGATGAAAACGTCATCAGTGGGCAAGGTACGGCAGCGAAAGAATTATTTGAGGAAGTCGGAGAACTAGACGCCTTAATGGTGTGCGTTGGCGGTGGTGGTTTGCTGGCGGGTAGTGCATTAGCCGCGTCGGTCTTGAGCCCCCAATGTAGAGTTTATGGTGTTGAACCCGAGGCGGGTAACGATGTGCAACAGTCGTTCAGGTCGGGCAAGATTGTTCACATCAAGCCGCCCCAATCGATTGCAGACGGTGCACTAACCTTGGCTGTGGGTAACATCACCTTTCCGATTATTCAACGTTTAGTGACCGATATTTTGACTGTCACTGACTTGCAATTGATTCAAACTTTAAAGTTTTTTGCTGAGCGTATGAAAGCTGTGGTTGAACCGACCGGTTGCTTAGGCGCTGCTGCGGTGCAGCATGGCGTGCTTGCAATTAAACCCAATAATCGCATTGGGGTGATCATTAGTGGTGGTAATGTAGACTTGTTGACGTATAGTCGTTACTTAAGCATGTCTCTCTAAGGCATGTCAGCATAGCAGGAGACAGCAATGCGAATTTTAGTCATAGGCGGCTCAGGTTTTTTAGGCCAGCACATCATTGGCAAACTTGCTGTGCGTGGCGACAAGTTGACTGTGCCCACACGCAGATTAGCTCATGCACGTGAGTTGTTGGTGTTCCCCACCGTTACGGTACAAACGGGCGATATTCATGATGATCAAAAGCTCAACGAATGGGTGCGCGATCATGATGTGGTGATTAATTTAGTGGGCGTGCTTCACAGCCGCCCTGGCGAACCCTACGGCCCTGATTTTGAACGTGCTCATGTCACATTACCTGCTCGTATCGCCAAAGCGTGTGTGGCTCAAGGTGTAAAGCAATTCATTCACATCAGCGCTTTAGGCGCCGATGCAATGGGCCCAAGTGGTTATCAGCGTTCTAAAGCTGCGGGTGAGGCCGCTATTTGGGCCGCTTGTAAAGGCCATGATGACCTCTGCGTGACGGTGTTCAGACCTTCCGTGGTGTTTGGTCCGGGCGACAAATTTATGAATATGTTTGCTCAGTTGGCTAAATTTTTTCCTGTGTTACCCATGGCGGGCAGTAAAACACGCATGCAACCGATTTATGTCGGCGATGTCGCACAAGCGGTTATTAACACACTCGGCAATGACCATTTATGTGGTCAAACGTTTGATTTGGCAGGCCCACATATTTACACGCTTGGCGAGCTCGTTAAACTGGCCTCTAAATGGAGCGGGAACGAGCGCAGCGTGATTGACTTGCCAATTGGTGTCGGCCGTTTGCAGGCCGCATTTTTTGAACTGTTGCCTGGCGACCCTTTGATGTCACGCGATAATCTTGATTCGCTTAAAGTCGATAACGTTAGTGAACAACCGATGAGCCCCTTGCTAGGCATCATGCCCACAGCCCTTGAAGCGATTGCCCCGATGTATTTGAAAAAAGGGTAGCTAAAGAAGGGGTATGCACAGTCAGGGCTGTGCATAAATATCTAACCGGCTAGCGCGACAACTGTTTGAGCGCTAATCGAATGCCTTCCGAAACAGTCGCATCAGCGGGTACGGTTTTAACGGCTGCGGCTGATTCTCTGTCTGAGTAACCCAACCCAAGCAACGCTTGTAAGATATCAGTATGGTGGCCGGTTGCAGTTTGAGTAACACTGCCCAAATCTGCGCCTAGTTTTCCGCGTAACTCAAGTAGTAACCGTTCAGCCGTTTTTTTACCGATACCAGGGGCTTTCATAATACGAGCACTTTCTTGTTGGGTAATAGCCTGCGCTAAATCATGAACAGACATGCTTGATAAAACGGCCAAAGCCGTGCGGGCCCCAATGCCAGATACTTTCACCAATTCGCGAAATGCACGACGTTCATCAGCAGTCGCAAAACCAAACAATAAATGGGCGTCTTCACGCACCACTAAGTGCGTCAGTAATGTGACCTCTCGACCGATTTCAGGCAAGTCGTAAAATGTTGTCATAGACACTTCAATTTCATAACCCACACCCTGTACATCAAGACCAATGCGCGGTGGGTACTTTTCAAATAGCTTGCCGGTTAAACGACTGATCACGCGATTTACCCTTTAGAAGAAACACGACGAATACGACCTTGGCGCAAACCTGTGCGACCTCGGCTTAACATTTGTTGCGACAACCCTTGGGCCCCAAGTGCTAAGCTTAAGGGTGCAATGTGGGCGTGGCAAATTGCGCAGGCTAAGGCATCTGCTGCATCGGTACCGGGCAGGCCAGTTAAGTTCAGTAACCGTTGAACCATTGACTGCACTTGTTCTTTGGCCGCTTTGCCATGACCAACCACTGATTTTTTAATTTGTAACGCCGTGTATTCATGAACATCTAAACCACTATCAGCTAGGGCACATAGTGCTGCACCGCGAGCTTGACCCAGTAATAAGGTTGATTGTGGGTTTGTGTTCATAAATACGATTTCAATGGTTGCCAAAGTGGGCTGAGTGTCTTGAATAATTTGACGCAAATTATCAAGAATGACCCGCAAGCGTTTTGCCAGCGGCTGGTCTGAGGGTACAACGATGGAGCCACTCGTAACATAGCTTAGGCGTGAACCCAGTACGTCGATCACACCAAACCCTGTGCGACGAAGACCTGGGTCAACACCTAAGATTCGCATGCTCTGTTTAATGCCTAAAGTGACGCATGCCTGTGAGCACCATAACGATGTCACGCTCGTTCGCAGCAGCAATGACCTCTTCATCACGCATACTGCCACCGGGTTGTATGACACAGCGCGCACCGGCATCAATCACCACATCAAGCCCATCTCGAAACGGAAAAAAAGCATCAGACGCAACACAGCTTCCTTCAAGAGAAAGCTGTGCGTTTTGCGCTTTGATGGCAGCAATGCGGGCAGAATCAACACGACTCATTTGCCCTGCACCGACCCCTAGGGTTGCACCTTGACCCACAAACACAATAGCGTTTGATTTAACGTATTTTGCCACTTGCCAAGCAAACATTAAGTCTTTCAGTTGTTCGGTTGTTGGGTGACGATGGGTCACAACCTGTAAGCCACTTGGTTGCATATCGTTGACATCAGGGGTTTGAATTAACCAGCCCCCACCGACACGTTTCACATCAATGTCATTTTGCCCTTCACCTAAGGCAACGGTGAGAATACGAATATTTTTCTTGG
This sequence comes from Bordetella parapertussis, assembly GCA_945883615.1. Classification (GTDB taxonomy): domain Bacteria; phylum Pseudomonadota; class Gammaproteobacteria; order Burkholderiales; family Burkholderiaceae_B; genus Algicoccus; species Algicoccus parapertussis_A. Next base: position 39,154 of record CAMCYB010000008.1, read on the forward strand.
TTTTAAAAACCGCTAAGGCTTCGCTATCAAAAGCTGGGGCAAGTAAGACTTCAACAAATTGGCTGCTAACGGCTTCAGCCGTTGCGGCATCAACGCGATGATTAAACGCAATAATGCCACCAAACGCAGAGGTCGGGTCGGTTCGAAAGGCTTTTAAATAGGCATCGTAAATTGAGTCGGCGATTGCCACACCACATGGGTTGGCATGTTTGACGATGACGCAAGCCGGTTCACTAAACTGACGAACACATTCCCATGCGGCGTCAGCATCTGCAATATTGTTATATGACAGTTCTTTACCGTGTAATTGCTGAAAGTGACCTAAAGCACCGGCTGGCATCGCAGGGTCACGGTAAAAAGCGGCGAGTTGCTGTGCGTTTTCACCATAGCGAAGAATTTCTTGACGATGCAATTGTAGGGTTAGGGTGCGGGGCCATGTTTCGCGTTCAGGCACTTGATTTTGAGTGGGTTCAGCCTGCACCAAGCTGCTTAAGTAGGCAGCAATGGCACCATCATAAGCAGCCGTATGCGCATAGACTTTAGTTGCCAGCGACAAGCGAAAGCCATAAGTGGTTTGACCATGAAGGCGATCAAACTCACGCAAAACTGTATCGTAGTCTGCGGGGTCAATTACCACCGTCACGCCACCCGCTTCAGTGCCGTGATTTTTAGCTGCGGCACGCAACATAGCGGGCCCACCAATATCAATATTTTCTACAGCGTCTTCAAATGAACAATCGTGTTGGGCTACTGTTTCACGAAAGGGGTACAAGTTAACAACTAACAAATCAATACATTCAATGTCGTGTTGATCTAACGTTTGCATATGGTCTTCGCTGTCGCGTCGAGCCAGCAGGCCGCCATGAATTTTAAGGTGTAGGGTTTTGACACGCCCATCTAAAATTTCGGGTGAGCCGGTATGTTGAGCGACCTCGGTGACGGGTAAGCCCGCATCACGCAATATTTTGGCAGTACCACCAGTTGATAGCAGTTTGATGCCGCGTTGCGCTAGGGCTTGGGCAAATTCGAGAATGCCTGTTTTGTCTGAAACTGAAAGTAAGGCAGTTTTAATTGTCATGTTGGTGTTGAAAGCAGTTAATGAAGAAATGGGTTCAATTAAATGTATGGGAAAATTTTTGTTATTTTATGCGGTGCAATGACGGGTCAATTAACTGATGTTCAAGTAATTTTTTTCTCAACGTATTGCGGGTAATGCCCAGCGCGAGTGCCGCACGAGACTGATTACCCTTAGCGTGTTGCATCGCCACGTCTAGCAAAGGCTTTTCCACATGATGAATCACCATTTGCCACATGTTGTGGGGTTGCATGCCGCCTAAGTCAGCTAAATAGCGTTCTAAGTTTTGTCGTACGCATTCGTCTAGCGGTGTGATGGTTTTCATTATTTTCTCAAGCTGCATGTTGTTCAAGGCGGTTCATGCGCGCATCAAGCGCCGTCATGATAGCTTGATATTGTTTTGCGCTTGATTCTATGGTGTTCAATTCTTGTCGCAAAGCTTCAGTGTCGGGTAAGGCAGCTAAATACCAACCAATGTGTTTTCTGGCTGTTCTAACCCCAGCTTGTTCACCATAGAAAGCGTAATGCTCTTGAAGGTGTTCGAGCAAGTCATTTTTGAATTCAGTCAGGTCAGGCGAGGGTAAATGCTGACCTGTTTTTAAGAAATGATTTATTTCACGAAATATCCACGGGCGACCAAGTGCGGCACGACCAATCATGACCGCGTCTGCCCCGGTGTAAGCCAGCACATCACGAGCCTTTTCGGGTGAGTCAATGTCTCCGTTGGCAATGACCGGTATGTTAACGCTGGCTTTAACTTCCCGAATGGTGTCGTACTCAGCTTGGCCGTTGAAGAGATCAGCCCGCGTGCGGCCGTGAAGGGTTAGGGCCGCAATGCCTGTTTGCTCTGCCAACTGCGCAATACGCACTGCATTTTTATTGGCATGGTCCCACCCGGTGCGGGTTTTTAGGGTCACGGGTACGTTGTAAGGCGTACAGGCATTCACTACGGCTTCAAGAATACGTTGCACAAGGTCTTCGTGTTTGAGCAGGGCCGAGCCGGCAGCAACTTGGCACACTTTTTTAACGGGGCAACCCATATTAATGTCAATAATTCGCGCGCCCTTTTCAATATTAAATACGGCTGCTTGCGCCATCATGATGGGGTCACCGCCCGCGAGTTGAACCGTGATGGGGTCGATTTCGCCCTCGTGGTTTAAGCGTCTAGAGGTTTTAACGCTAGCCCATAACTGCGGGTTGCTGGCGGCCATTTCCGACACGGCATGCCCCGCACCGAGACGTTTGCATAATTTACGAAACGGTCGGTCTGTTACCCCGGCCATGGGGGCAACAAAAACACGATTGGGAAAAGACCACGAGCCGATTTGCATAGACGTATTGTAGAGTAGGGCGTCGAGGTTCAATGAAACTTCTGTGATGCCACGGTTTAAAGCGCTGTCATCACATTTGATACAAGCTATGAAGTAGTTTGTATGAAAATTTTTGCGAAGACGGTTATTGCCGCAACCCTTGCATGAGTTGGCGTGCCAAAGGGGCACGCAAAAAGGGCAGTGTATCAAGTGCTAGAAGCGTTAAACCGGCGGCATGCTCAACAGGTGACCAACCTGTTGTAAAAATTCCCGACATAAATGAAGTGAGTTTGCTGGTCACACGGCGGTCGTTTTGTCTCAGGTTGTCGTATATAGATAAAACTTTTTCTGGTGAGCGTTGGGGGTTTGCCACCCAATCACGCAAGCAATGTGCCAGCGTAGCGGCATCACGCAAACCCAAATTTAGCCCTTGGCCAGCGACCGGGTGTAAGGTTTGTGCGGCGTTTCCAATCGCTACGCATCGGCCCGTCACGGGCTGGGGGTTAAGACTTTGATACAGCACAAAGCGGTTTAATGGTTGCGTCAAACTTAAGTGCCCTAAACGATCGCCAAAGGCAAAGGTGAGGGCCTCAGATGCCTCAGCTAGCGACAGAGCTGTCAGTTTTTGCGCTTGTTCGGGCGTGCAACACCACACAACTGATTGTGTTGCGGTGTTGTCTGGGTGTGGCAAAATCGCCAAAGGCCCGTCTTGCGTAAAACGTTCAAAAGCCCAACCGGGGCGCGGTGCTGAGGCCACAACACAGCCGAGTAAGGCAACTTGTTTAGGGTTGGCTTCAGGTGTTGATGTGACCTCTGGCGTGGCACGCATACCATCAGCCTGAACGCCTAAACGGGCGTGATACGTCTGCTGACCTTGGGTAATGGTCACCGGAAAATCGTCAGCTGCAAGGTTTGACTCAAAGGCGCTGGCGTTATCAGGGGTACTGACCCCAACTTGTGTGGCTTGTTGAGGCGTTTTTTCTTTGATTTGGGAGCGGTCTGTTAAAGATGCGACCCCGTCAGTTAAGACCGTGAGCCCTGATTTTTTTGCGGCTTCTAGAAGTTGGGCATGCAACTGCGCGTAGCGCACGATATAACCTAACGCATTGACATGAAAATCTTTTGGGTCAATCACGGTGCGACCTAAACGCCCACGCTGTGAAACGTGTACCTTTTTAATGGCTTGGTATTGCGTCGGCCAACTGCCTAAGTCAGATAACAAAACCCGACTGCCTTCATTGACTGCAATCACGCGAGGGTCAACCGTGGCTTGATAGCCATACTGGCCTGGGTCGTCATGGTGGAAAATGGCAATTCGTGCCGGGTTAGGCGCGAGACGAGCCAGCATCAGGGCAAGCGTTGTGCCAATGGGCCCACCACCAACAATAGCAATATCGAATTCAAGGGTTTTCATTCTAAGAGTTTACAACTGCTAACCCGTGCCGTTTACAATAACCGTTATGACAAAATATTCTGCACCCAATGAACCTGAAAACCTCAACAAACCTGCAACACCCAATTTGACTGAAGCTAATGCATCTGCCTCACAGGCTGAGCCCTTTGGTATTCGTAGTAAGGTTGTAGCAGGGTTGCTTTCGTTTTACGGCGGTTGGTTTGGCGCGCATTGGTATTACTTGGGTCGCCCATATGCAAAATGGCTCACTTTTTCTGTTGTGGCGTGTTTGCTCTTGGCTAGCCAAGCCCCTGTTTGGTGGGACACGCCCATGCTCTTTGTTGTCTTTATTCCCGCTATTGCCGGGTTTATTGAGTCTTTGGTTTTGTGTTTAATGTCAGACGAGCGTTTTGATGCCCGTTACAACCCGGGTTATGTTCGTATGAAGCACACGGGTTGGGGGCCTGTTTTAGTGGCCATTTCCGGTTTAATGATCGGAACCATACTCACCCTATTTGCGATTGCCCATGTGGTACTACACATCTGGCAACGCTTGGGTTGGCTTGAGGGGTTAAATTTATAATTTAATTTAGGTTTTAGCGATCAGCCATCAGTGCTTCAATTTCGGCCCGTTCAACCGGTACATCGCGGGTCAGTAATTCGCAGCCATTGGGCGTCACTAAAGCATCGTCTTCAATGCGAATGCCAATGTGCCAAAACTTCTCATGCACATCTTCTTGAGGTCTGACGTATATTCCCGGCTCAATGGTAAGAACCATGCCCGGCTCAAGCATGCGCCATGTGGGTGCAGCGGTCGCGTCAGAATCGGTTGGTAACAATGACTGAACAGGTAAATTGCGATACGGCCCCACATCGTGCACATCTAAACCCAGCCAATGGCCGGTGCGATGCATATAAAACGGCTTGTAGCATTCTTGTTCAATTTGGCTGTCTAGCGACCCTTTGAGTAAACCTTCATCAATTAACCCTTGAGTGATGACGCGAATCGCAGCCTCATGCCCTGCATTAAAGTGATGTGCGGGTGAGGTGTGCTCAATAGCCGCTTTTTGAGCGGCTAAAACAATGTCGTACAAGGCTGCTTGTGGCCCGCTAAAACGGCCATTAGCGGGAAAGGTTCGGGTAATGTCTGACGCATAGCCGTTCAGTTCACACCCCGCATCAATAAGAACTAAGTCGCCTTCATGCATTAAAGTGGCCCCTGCACGATGGTGCAAAATGCAGGCATTTTGACCCGCTGCAACGATCGTTTCATACGCAGGGCTTTGTGCCCCATGTTGCCTAAAGACTTTCAGTATTTCCGCCTCAAGTGCGTATTCAGCTATACCGGGTCGAGCGGCCCGCATCGCTTGACGGTGCGCTTGGGCAGCGATACGGGCTGATTGGTGCATCATGTCGCATTCAGCGGCATCTTTAATCAGGCGCATTTCGTTCAAAATAGGCGATAAATCAGACATTTGTGTCGGTACGGCCTTAAGCCCTCGGGCGATCGATTTCGCCTGCAATAACCCATTTTGCAGCTTAGTCATTAAGTCAGGCACCGCAGCATGTTGCATCGGTGCCCAAATTTGTCGATGACCAACAAGCGCCTTGGGCAACCAATCGTTCAGTTCATGGCTGTTAAAGGCTTGATCAAAACCAAAGGTCGGCGCTGCGTCATCTGGGCCCCACAACAAGCCATCCCAAATTTCCATCTTAGGGTCTTTCGCTTGACAAAATAGTGTGCTGCGTGAACCCATAGGCCCCGCTTCAAGCACTAACCATGCGTCAGGCTCAGTGAAGCCCGTTAAATAGTAGAAGCTACTGTCGAACCGAAACGGATAGGGGCTGTCAGCGTTGCGCATTTTGAGGCGACCGGTGGGTAAGACGGCTATACCGCCGCCCTGCGCCTCAAGGTTGGCCATTAAACGTTGGCGTCGGGCTTTAAAGACCGACAAATCAAAAGCAGGAAGTAAGGGTGTCATGATTCACATACTACAATCATTCTAGGAAAACTAAGTTGATTGTCTGATGAGTGAGTAAGGTTGAATAAATGGAAGTCTTGTCTTGGCTGGTACCGTGGGAATTTTCGCCGACGCTGTTGATTAGTTTCACAGTGGCCATTGTGTTATTTGTTCGGGGTTCACGCATCAAGCGTGTGAGCGTTGCCCGTCAGGCATTGTTTTGGTCTGGTATCGTTTTACTGTACCTTTCGTTGCATACGTTGCTCGATTATTACGCCGAGCGTATGTTTTTTATGCATCGTATACAACATTTAGTGTTGCATCATTTAGGCCCGCTCGTTTTAATGGCGGCATACCCCGGTTCAGTGATGCGGGCTGGCTTGCCCCTTAGCTGGCGTGCGCGCTTGCGGCGATTTAATGCAACCTTGCCTGGGCGGTCGATTATTGCGGTCATGACCAACCCCATTTTTGTGCCCGCACTTTTTGTGTTTTTGGTGATCGTGTGGCTGGTTCCCTCAATTCAGTTTTATTCCATGCTCGATTGGCGTTTGTACCGACTTATGAATTGGTCAGTGGTCATCAGCGGGTTTATGTACTGGAATTTAATTCTTGACCGTCGTGTCTCACCCCCTGCGGCAATGTCTCCCGGTGGTCGTGTCATTTCTCCCATCGTGACTATGGCGCCTCAAATGGTTGCGGGCGCCATCATTGCCTTCACTGATCGTGACCTTTACCCCTTGTTTGATTTATGTGGTCGCGCCATTGCCATGGAAGCCACCACCGATCAAAGTATTGGCGGTTTAACCATGTGGATACCGGCCGCACTCACCGAGGTGATTGGGCTGTTGGTTGCCTTAGGTAATTTAATGCGGCTGTCTGAAAAAGGACGCTGGGGCGTTAAACCAAAGCCAAAGTAAGTTCAGTACTATGACTTAAGGCTTTAAATTGTGATACTTGCGACCCATTGCAACCGTTGCGGCAAACATACCGGCTTTATTGCCGCAATCGTAGCGAATGCCTTCGTAGCGATGAGCAAAGACCGCTTTTTCGTTCATCAATGAAGCAATGCCGTCAGTCAGTTGAATTTCGCCACCTGCGCCAGGCTGCGTTTGGCGTAGATGGGCAAAAATACGCGCATCAAGTACGTACCGCCCGACAACTGCCAATGTTGAGGGTGCTTTAGAGGGGTCAGGTTTTTCAACAATATGGGTGACACGGCCTGTTAATGGCCCAACGGGCTCGATGGCAACAATACCGTATTTATCGGTGTCTTCACGGGGAATATCTTGCACGCCTAAAATGCTTCCTTGATAGGTCAGTGCAGCGTCAATTAACTGGCTTAAGACAGGGCGGTCTGCGTCAATCAAATCATCTGCAAGCAACACCGCAAAGGGCTCTTCACCCACAATGGGGGCGGCGGTTAGCACGGCATGGCCAAGGCCTAAGGGGGCAGATTGGCGAATGTAAATACAGTTGACGTTTGAAGGTAAAATACTGTGAATCATCGACAACAAAACATCTTTACCTTTTCGTTGCAGCTCGGCCTCAAGTTCGGGCGAGGCGTCAAAATGGTCTTCAATCGAACGTTTGCTTCGACCTGTTACAAAAATTAAATCTGTTATGCCCGCTGCAACCGCTTCTTCGACGGCATACTGAATGAGGGGCTTATCAACCACAGGCAACATTTCTTTAGGCATTGCTTTTGTGGCAGGCAAAAAGCGCGTACCCAGACCTGCAACGGGAAATACAGCTTTTCTAACAGGGCGCATGGTTTTATTTCTCGAAAATAAATCGTATGATTATTATATGAGGCATTTCAAACATCATTTGGTCAAACGCAGTCTTGCAACGCTTTTAATTTGCGCTTGGGTGTCAATGAGCGCCACAACAGCATTGGCGCAACCGGTTGGCTTGCCCTCTTTGGGTGCCGCATCATCTGCTGACTTGTCACCCGCGTGGGAGCGTCGGCTAGGCGAATCAATCATTGCCCAAGGGCGTGTTGATCCCACCTACGTCCATGACCCAGATATTAATCAATATTTAAATGATATGGGCCAACGTTTGGTGCGCTATGCCCCCGTCAGTTCAACCCCGATTGACTTGTTTGGCGTAAAAGACCCCGTTATTAACGCTTTTGCTTTGCCAGGTGGTTTTATTGGAATCAATACGGGCTTAATGGTGGCTGCCACGAACGAGTCTGAATTGGCAGGTGTGGTGGCGCACGAAATTGCTCACGTCACGCAACGTCATATTGCGCGTGGTTTTACGCAACAAAAACAAAGTGGCCACATTGCCATGGCTTCTATTGCGGCCGCTTTGTTGGCCGGTTTGGCAGGCAGTGCAAATTTAGGTGCGGGTGTGGCAGCATTTGGACAAGCGGCTGCGATTGATGGTCAGCTTGGTTTTTCTCGCGATGCTGAGCGTGAGGCAGATCGGGTCGGGTTTCAAATGCTCTCTAAATCGGGTTACAACCCCGAAGGCATGCAAGACTTATTTGCACGTTTAATGCAAGCTTCACAATTTAATGAACGGGGTGGTGGCGGTGCTTACGTTTCAACCCACCCAATGAGCATTGATCGCATGACCGATATGCAAAATCGCACTCAATCCTTAACTAAAAAAGTTTATCGAGATAGTGACGCGTTTTGGTATGTGCGGTCACGAGCGCGGGTTTTACAAGCAGATGACAGGCAGTTTCTGGCGCGTGTGCGTGAACAATTTCAAGACGAAGCGAGGCGACTGACAGGTGTTCAGCGCTCATCAGCATTTTTAGGTTTGGCCTTGGTTGAGCTCAGACAAAACAATGTAGTAGCCGCGCGCGATTTTTATCAACAAGCGCAATCGGGTGTTGCCGCTTCGCCCTACTTAGCGCGTGTTGAGGTTGAGCTCGCTCTGAGTGCAGGCCAACTTGATCGCGCTTTAGCACTCAGCGATGAAAGTATGAAGCGATGGCCTGACCAACTGTCTCTTGCCAACCTACATGCTCAAGCACTTCAACAATTGGGGCGTCACGCACAGGCTGTTAAATTTTTAGACATACAAATCAAACGTTGGCCAACACAAGACCCAGGGCTATATCAAGTTTTAGCCAATAATTTGTCACAAGCGGGTGAGGCGATTCGGGCGCGTCAAACAATGGCAACCTATTACACGTTAACCGGTGCGTTCCCAGCAGCCATGTCGCAACTGCAACAGGCACGTCAAATTTCTAAAGATTTTTATCAGCAATCACAAATCGATGTGCAAATACGCCAATTGACAGAAAAAATGGCCAATGAACGTGAAGTGATACAGCGGTTTAGTGGTTAATTGCAGTGGCTAGTTTGCGCGATCAAAAAACCGCGCTAAACGTTGCGGCAACCACAGCAAGTTACCAGGAAAAGTGCCCGTGGTAAAACCCGCGTGCCCCCCTTCAGCAGGTTGATGCAATAAAACCATGTCACTGCCATCTCGTGGGCTGGGCAAAGAACCCTCAGGTATAAATGGGTCGTTACGCGCATTTAAAACCAATGTAGGCAATTTAATATGTGATAACCATGGCTTGCTAGACGCTTTGCGCCAATAATCATCAGCATCTTGAAAGCCATGCATGGGGGCCGTGTAGGCATCATCAAAATCACGTAAAGTTCGGGCACGGTGAATGCGCATCACATCAACTGTGCCAGGGAACTGTTTTGCCTTTTCGATCACTTTTGGTTTAAGTGATCTTAAGAAAAAAGGTGTGTAAACGGTTTTGCAAAAAAAATGACGGCTGAGTTGATTTCCCGCAGCCCATAAATCTAGTGGTGCAGCAACGGCGGCAGCCGAGCGAAGTGACGGGGCAATATCAGCGGCATGTTGACCTAAATACTTTAATAGGGCGTTGCCCCCTAACGAAACGCCAACAGCGTGCCAAAGTGCCTGGGGTACTTGTTGCTGAACCGTCTTAAGTATGAAACCGACTTCTTCAGAGTCACCCGAATAATAAGCACGAGCCAATCGGTTTGGCACACCGCTACAACCTCTAAAGTGAGCCATCACAACCACCCAACCACGCGCCCGAAAATATTGCATAATCGACTGGGCATAACGGCTACTGCTACTGCCCTCAAGGCCGTGCAGCAATACCAAGGCATGGGTGTTTTGAGTACTGTTTAATACGCTCTTGTCGTGTGCATTAAGCCAGCGATCTGCTCTGGCCTCGCGGGGTATGCCTTGCGCCTGCGTTTCGTGGCGAGCGGGTTTAACAACAATACCTGGCGCGCTCCAGTCAAGATCAATAAAGTCACCGTCTGGCGTGTCAACTCTTTCACGAACAAAGCGCAAGGTGTTTGTGGGTGTAGCTAACGCACTATAAAGTGTTTGGCTGTGTGGGTCTGGAAGCCAAAAAGGGGTAGGACACGCAGACGTGTCGAGTTGAGCGGTCACAAGCTATTTTTTTAATGACCGTGGTCGTGTATGACCATGTTGGGGTCAAGCTTGTAGTGGGTACCACAGTAAGGACAATTCACTTCACCTTTATGGGCAATATCTAAAAATACACGTGGATGCATATTCCATAAAGGGGTGTTATTGCCAGGGCAATGAAGTGGCAGGTCTTTAGCGGTGACAATGAAGGGGCCTTCTTGCGCATTTAACATATGGTTACCTTTTTCAATTCAAACTCTTTATATTGTACCCAATAGGGGTAATACAATTAGAATTAAATACTTAAATTAAGACACTATTAAGTCACTAAACTGGAAGCCCTTTGCCTTGTCAGATTTAAATGCATCGCCCCCATCATCAATCAAGCCTGATGGTTTTGATCCAACACTTAAAGCGCGACGTCGCGCCGCCCTAAAAGAAGGTTTTTTAGGCATTAGGCCTGCGATTATTCCGACTGCGACCTGGGGCTTGGTGACCGGTATTGCACTGGTGAAATCTGGTCTGTCTGAACAAGCCGCAGTCATGATGACGCTTATGGTTTATGCGGGGTCAGCGCAGTTAACCTCTTTGCCCCTCATTGCATCAGGTGCGCCACTTTGGTTAATCTTTGCAGCAGGCTTTATTGTAAATGTGCGATTTTTAATTTTTGGGGCAGCACTGCAACCTTATTTCCAAACGTTGCCCTGGTATAAACGCTTGGCCTATGGCTATTTCACGACTGATATGTCTTTCGTGGTGTTTATGCCACGTTTTGGCAAAGCCCCCGTTAGGGGTACGCAAGAGCAACGGTGGTTTTTTCTAGCGATGATTGTGGTGGGGTGGTTGACGTGGCAATGCTCATCGTTATTGGGTATTTTTCTAGGCACTATGGTACCAACAGCTTGGTCACTTGACTATGCAGCCATCTTGGCATTGTTGGGCATCACTATTCCCCTAGCCAACACGCGTCCTATGCTGGTGGCCATTATTGCCTCAGGATGCACCGCCTGGGTGGCACAACCCTTGCCACTTCGCTTGGGCTTATTGGTTGCCGTGGTGGTGGGTATTGGCGCCGGCATATGGGCTGAGCATCGTTTAAACAAGGGTCGTATATGAATATGAGCGAGCAAGACCTATACATCGCGGGCGCTATCGCCTTGCTAACCCTGTGCAGCATCGTGACCCGAGCCAGTTTCAATGTGTTTGGGCATCGACTTCCTTTGTCTGATAACGTGCGCCGGGCGCTGTTATATGCCCCAGCGGCTGCCTTAACGGCCATTATTGTGCCCGCTTTGCTGCCCTGGGTACCTGGTTCAAACGCTGCTTTGGTCGATGAAAAGCTTTTTGCCGCCATCATTGCTATTGTGTTGTTTCAACGCACACGTAGCACTATCATCATGATTGTTGGCGGTATGGTCTCATTTTGGGTCATACAAGCCTTGTTTTCGCTCTGGTAGTACCTGTTTTTTGAGTTCGTTAGGGTAAACTCGCTATAACTCTAACGATAAGACCGCATGACTACAGACTCTAATACCCAACCGATCGACTCAGTTGAACCCGTTACCTTTGAACAAACGGGCTTGCATCCATCTCTACTCAAAGCAGTTATTGAGACGGGTTACACCACCCCTACACCTATACAGGCAGGTGCTTTACCCCCTGTTATGGCGGGTCAAGACGTCATGGGTGCAGCCCAAACGGGTACCGGCAAAACAGCCGCCTTTACTTTGCCTCTTTTGCATCGTTTGATGCCTGCGGCCAATAGCAGTGCTTCACCTGCTCGCCACCCCGTTCGTGCATTGATCTTAACGCCGACACGTGAGTTGGCTGATCAAGTTTATGAAAGCGTGCGTCGATACAGTCAATACACGCCCTTACGTTCTGCTGTGGTATTTGGTGGTGTTGATATCGGCCCACAAAAATTAGCGTTACGAAATGGCTGTGAAGTCTTAATTGCCACCCCTGGTCGCTTGCTTGATCATATGGAGCAACG
>CAMCYB010000009.1 GCA_945883615.1 Bordetella parapertussis
ACATCAAAGATGTACTGACTCGACTGCCCACGCAGAAAGCCAGTCAGATCGAAGAACTATTGCCACATCGCTGGCAACCTGAAGTTGTTGCTGCTTAACCGAAATCAAAATCATGCGTTCTGGCAATATGTGTTCGCTGGACGCTTACATTGAGGTTGCACTTGAGCGATTTGAATGCAACTCTGAATGAATGGCTTGCTGCGGAATATGCTCAAAACCGATTTTTTGTGCCAATGCTTTAACAGCACCACCTTGAAATTTTAAAGCAGTCCAATCACCCGTTAGCAGTACATACGCGCCAACTTTTTGTGGGTTGAGTACTTCCCAAGTGTCGTCTATTCGACCAAAAATAGTCGGTAAACTTTGTCGATGTGGCCATTGCAACCATACGCGCAGTTCATCAGAAAAAACTTGTTTTGGGGCAATACGCCGATCGCCTGAAAGCCGCCAATTAAAATCGGGCTCACCTGCGACAACGGGTAACTGTGACATATCGCTCGTGCCGGTGTGCTTTCCAGGTGAGCTACATGCGATCAACAACCCGCAAAAACTTAAAACACAACATATGCGATGTAAGGCTTTTAAAAAAAACACCATGATGATACCCAATTAATCAAATGGGTCATATGGTGGCTTTTAATAGGGTGTTCAGGCAATTGTGCCTTCTACTTACAGCATACAAATAAAATTATTTACTACGTTTGGCTCGCGGTTCAGTTGCAGCGACTTCTTGGGCGCCAGACAAAATATTAGCCTGCTCTTTCGCAGAATTTAAAGCCGTCATAGCGCTGACCTCGCCTTCTAAAGCCAACAGCCATTCTTTGTTGAGTACTTTTTCAACTTGACCATAGTTTTTCATGCGAAAACCTTCAGCACTATTTTTTCCAGCTGACTGCTTTAGACTTTGCACAACAGACTGAGCACCAGGAATACGGCTATAAAAACTAACATCTGCCGCTCTGTAAGCTGCATCGGTTAATGGCAAAAACCCTGTTTTTTGATGCCAATTTGCAGCAATGACTGGTTTTGCTAAGTAACCAAGAAAATCAGCTGTTGCAACATTACGGGCTGCGCTTTGACCTGCAACGGCCCAAAATGCTGAGCCACTGACAAAAGGTGCACCGGGTTCTTTCGTAACTTGATCATAGTAGGGTAAAGGTGCAACACCAAAAGGCACCTTACTGTCTAAAATTTCAGCCATCTCACTTGAGTTTGCTGTGAGTACTGCACATTTACCATCAGTAAAGTCACTACTTGCTTCATTTGAATCTGAGTTTTTTGTAAACAACTCGGTACGACGCCAGCTCACCATGAGAGAAACGTGACGCATATACAAAATATTAAAATTGAGTGTGACGCCTTTGTTTGCCTTTAAACCGTTATCAGGTGTTAAGAAAAGTTGATTGTTTATGGGCGCTAGATTTTCAATATGCACTTCAACTTGATTGCTCGTAGCATAAGGGCAGTTAAAACGAGCCTTGTCTCGCAGGGCAAGCAAATCGGCCTGAAGGGCTGCCCAGGTTCGTGCCGGCTTTTGTGGGTCTAGCCCAGCGCGGCTATAAGCATCAGTGTTGTAAAACATGACGGGTACTTCCGCCATAAATGGAAATGCGAGCAAACGCCCTTTGTTATCGCGAACAAATGATGTGGTTTGGGGCAAAAACCAAGCAGCGTCAGCAATAGGATGCTTGGCTAAAAGTTGGTAAAGAGGCACGATATCTTTATGTTGAGCGATCACGTCAGGCGAATGATTGTCTGAAATCTGCACCAAATCAGGCTTAGCCATTTGTCCTGCAATCGCTTTTTGGGCCGCAGCCTGAAGTTCAGTGCGGTTACTAAAGTCTTTAAGACCCACTTCAAATTTATTTTGCGAGCTATTGTAAGCACGTACAATTTTCTTAAATTCAGTTTCATGAACACCAGTCATGGCATGCCATATTTCAATACGGGTGGTTTCGGCATGAACAGCCGAGGCGCTTAAGGCTGATATACCTAACGCTATTAAAAAACGAGCAGAGTGTTTCAAGCGAGTCGTCCTAGTGATGATTTTTAACAAAAAAATAAAATTTCATAATTTGATAATTCAATAGCGCTAAATTTACTGCAATGGCTTGGTTAAAAGTGTAAAACCAAACCATTTACGATATATTTTGCAACTTTTGTGACCAACAGCTTGCAAATAATGCACAAATCATAAAAATATTTGTTAACTTTTTTAATTTGTTCGCTTTTAAATACCGATAAAAGGAAATGTTGGTTCAGGTTTTTTTCCAGAAATGATGTCTGCCAAAGCCCGACCTGAGCCAGGCCCCATTGTCCAGCCAAGCGTTCCGTGACCTGTATTAAGATAAAGATTGGGCAAACGTGTTGGCCCAATAAGTGGCACATTTGAGGGCGTAGAGGGGCGCAAACCTGTCCAATATTTAACATCGTTAAAATCAAGTGCTTCTGGAAATAAGTTTTGCGCTAAATCAGACATCGCCTGACAACGAACGGGGTTCAATGTTCTTGAATAACCCGACAGCTCAGCGGTACCCGCCATACGCAAGGTGTCGCCTAAGCGAGAAAATACAACCTTGTGACTGCTGTCAGTTAGGCTCACGGTTGGAGCCATATCTTTATTTTTAATTTGGAATGTGGCGGAATAGCCCTTGGTCGGGTAGATTAAGCATGGCACGCCAAGAGGTCGCATCAGTTGTGGGGTAAAGCTACCCAAAGCAACCACAAAAACATCACCTTTAATTGAGCCATAACTGCCGTCAGGGTTAATGACCTCAACCGATCTGGCGTGACCATGTTCACTGATGATGCGCGTAATACGTGTTGAAAATTTGAACTCTACGCCTTTTTCTTCAGCTAATTTAGCCAGTGATGAGGTAAAAAGGTAAGCGTCGCCACTTTCATCGTCAGCGGTGAAGTCGCCCCCAACAATACTGTTTCGATGGGGTGCTAATGCCGGTTCAATTTGCACCACTTCATCGGCTGAAACCACGCGACGGT
Source organism: Bordetella parapertussis (assembly GCA_945883615.1). Taxonomy (GTDB): domain Bacteria; phylum Pseudomonadota; class Gammaproteobacteria; order Burkholderiales; family Burkholderiaceae_B; genus Algicoccus; species Algicoccus parapertussis_A. Next base: position 3,001 of record CAMCYB010000009.1, read on the forward strand.
CAACACCAAAATCGCGCATGACATCAGCTGCTTTTTGTGAACCCTCAAATTCTTTAGAGTCACGATAAAAATTGAGAATGCCGCGCTCTAAATGATTGTATTGAATATTGAGATCTGTTCGCATTAAACGCAACGTATCACGACTATATTGCGCCAGCCGAACCATAGCGCGGATGTTAGGCGTCAAGCGACCCGGCATACATTCTCTTAAAAACGCTGCCCCCCAAAGCCATTGCCGCCAATCAAACTGCGGGCGAAAAAGTAAGGGCGCATCTTCTTTGCCTAACCATTTTAATAATTTAAGTGGTGCAGATGGGTTGGCCCAAGGTTCAGCATATGACACTGAAATTTGTGAACCATTAGCAAAAGAGGTTTCTTGCGCGGGGCCGGTTTCACGGTCGACAACAACGACCTCATGGCCTGCTTGATTAAGCCACCAAGCCGTATTGGTACCGACGATACCACTGCCTAAAATAACAACTTTCATGTATCGGTCTCCTTTGAATCGAAACAAGTGAATCTTAGCCTATAGTGTAACGTTACCGAGTTTATGCGTCTGTTGCCGAAACAAATGCATCAGCAAAAAATGCTTCATCAGGCAGGCCACGTTGTTTAGCAAAGCTTTGACGCGCAGACTCAACCACGATCGGTGCACCACATGCGTAAACTTCATGACCAGACAAGTCGTTGAAATCATCCAATACGGCTTGATGAACAAAACCTGTGCGCCCAAGCCAATGATCTTCTGAGTTTGCGTTTGACACAACTGGTATGTATTGAAAGTGCGGCAGTTGCTCTGCCCACTGCAGCGCTAAATCGTGCATATATAAATCAGCAGGCCGACGACCACCCCAATACAGTAAGGCCGGCCTAACGATGCCACTTGCAATCATGTGTTCAACAATTGCCTTAATGGGGGCAAAGCCTGTGCCACTCGCAACAAAAACAATGGGCTTTTGTGTATCTTCTCTTAAAAAGAATGAACCCAAAGGACCCTCAACCCTGAGAATATCGCGAACTTTTATAGGTGTTGCCGTCAAACCAAATACAGGGTCGGTAAAGACACCGCCTGGCATATGTCTGACATGAAACGAAACCGTATTGGCATCAACAGGCGCACTCGCCATTGAGTAACTGCGCCGCTTGCCATTTTTTAATAGAAAATCAACATACTGACCTGAGTAATATCTGAATTTTTCAGCCATCGGTAATTGCAAAGTCAGCACCGCCACATCAGGTGCGGGTTGCACCATATCAATTATGCGTGCGGGTAATTTTCTAATTTGTATGTCTGATGCCAAACGGACTTCGCGTGATTCGATTCTAAGATCAGAGCGGGGCTGTATTTGACACAACAACGTGTAGCCTTGTTCGAGTTCTTGTTCGCTTAAAATTTGACTGGGCGCTACGCCTGATTCAAAACGGCCTGACAACACTTTACCTTTGCAGGTTGAGCACGCCCCACTTCGGCAACTGTAAGGTATAACAAGCCCCGCTGCGAGCGCAGCTTCAAGAATATTTTGATTTTCATCTGCTTGAAAAGTGTGCTGAGTCGGCTCTAAGGTAATGGTGAATGTATTCATTTAAATAGGTTTTTAAGTAACCATTAAAGTTAATGTAATTTATGCTTGCTGCGTGTTGCTTCTTGCGTTCTGCTTCTTGCGTTCTGCTTCTTGCGTTCTGCTACTTGCGTGTTACTTCTTGCGTATTACTTGTTGCCTGCTGCCTGTTTCTTAACACTGTAAAGATGCTTAGTCATGCACAACTAAAATTTAAAACGTGGTGACTTGAGGCGCGTATCAAAAAATTTACCTTTACGTGAACGTTGTGAAACGTATGCAGACAACTCTTTTAGTGACCATACATCAACTACCGATTTACCACGTGCAAGGCCTTCAACTAATAAGCCTTTAGGGTTCACAGGGGCCATTTGCTCAAGTTTGTCTGGAGCATCAAGTGTCATCAATATGGTGCCTCGCCCCCCCGCTGATCGTATTTTGACATCATCACGCAACAACAACACCATTTTAAGCTTGTGCGTCAGCAAAGCAATGTGTGTGTCTATGGAAGATATGGCAAAGGGTGGCAGTAAGGTATCTTCCTTTTCAAGGGTAATAAATTGTTTACCTGCCTTTTGACGGCTAAACAAATCTTTAAATTGTGCTTGAAACCCATACCCACTTGCTGTGACAATCATGATGGCTGTTTCTGGTGAGGCCGTCATCGTATTCACCACATGCGTGCTGGGCTCTATGTCAATAAGAACAGTTAGGGGGCTACCGTCACCCCGACCACTTGGTAATGTGGCGACTGGCACGGTGTAGACCCGACCGTTACTACCAAATACTGACAATGAATCAGTCGTGCGGCACTCAAACTGACTTCCTGCTTCATCGCCAGCCTTATAGGCGAAGCTGTCAGAGGCAATGTCATGACCCATACGTATGCGAACCCAACCTTTACTTGACACCACCACGGTCACCGGTTCATCAATGACCTTAATAGTTAATACTGCACGTTCAGCCGCTTCAATTAACGTGCGGCGTGCGTCACCGAATTGTTTGGCATCTGCTTCAATTTCTTTAATCATTAAACGCTGAAGCGCAACGGGTTTTTGAATTAGCTCTTGGAGTTGGGTTTGTTCCGTTTTTTTATCTTTTAACTCTTGCTCGATACGAATGCCTTCAAGACGAGCTAACTGACGTAAACGCATCTCAAGAATATCTTCAGCTTGCCTGTCTGAAAGTTTAAAGCGTTGCATTAAAGCAAGTTTAGGCTCATCAGAGGCACGAATGGTTTGTATAACTTCATCAATATTCAAATAGACGCTCATGCGACCTTCAAGCACATGAATACGATCAAGCACTTTTGCCAATCGGTATTCGCTTCGACGCATGATGGTTTGTGAGCGATAGGTCACCCATTCCAATAAAATCTCTCGAAGTGACTTTTGACGGGGTCGACCATCAGTACCGACGCAAACAAGATTAATGGGTGCATTGGTTTCTAAGCTGGTTTGAGACAGCAAGGTGGTGATGAGTGTGTCACGATCAATACGTGATGTTTTGGGTTCAAAAACCAACCTAACCGCAGCATCTTTACCTGACTCGTCTCGCACGGCATCAAGCAGCCCTAACATTTGAGCTTTGGCGTGTTGCTGATCAGCAGACAACGCTTTTTTGCCCGCTTTAATCTTTGGGTTAGTGATTTCTTCGATTTCTTCTAAGATCTTTTGCCCAGAGGTACCAGGTGGTAATTCGGTAATAATGCATTGCCACTGCCCACGCGCTAACTCTTCAAACTGATAGCGGGCACGCACTTTGATTGAACCGCGACCTGCTGCGTAAATGCTGGCCATATCAGTTGCAGAAGAAATGATTTGCCCACCCCCTGGAAAATCGGGCCCAGGCAATAAACCAAATAGTTCGTCGTCGTTAAGCTTGGGGTTGCGTATTAAAGCAATGCACGCGTGAACAACTTCATTTAAATTATGTGGGGGTATTTCTGTTGCCATACCGACCGCAATACCTGAGGCACCGTTAAGCAACATCATAGGCAACCGTGCGGGCAAAGCGGCCGGCTCGGTTTGGCTACCGTCATAATTCGACACAAAATCAACGGTACCCTCTGAGAGTTCATCGAGCAAAATACGGGCAATAGGGGTTAAACGTGCCTCGGTGTATCGCATTGCTGCAGCATTATCACCATCGCGTGAACCAAAGTTACCTTGCCCGTCGATCAGGGGGTAGCGCAAAGTAAAGTTTTGAGCCATGCGCACCAAAGCGTCATAGGCAGCTTGATCACCATGGGGGTGATATTTACCCAAAACATCACCGACCACACGCGCCGATTTAACGGGTCGAGAACCTGCTTGTAAACCCATCGCTTGCATCGAGTACAAAATACGTCTTTGAACGGGTTTCTGGCCATCACCAAGCTCTGGCAATGCGCGGCCACGAACCACAGATATAGCGTAATCTAAGTAAGCTTGTTCAGCATAACGCGCAATACTGAGCGTATCATTTTGCTCTTCACCGCCTGGTTCATCAGGTGGTTGATTGGCATCAAAAAGATTGCCTTGATCTATAGTCGACATGACCATTATTCCTTTTACTAAGTGCTGATGCGAGTTTTATGAGCATTCAAAGCGTGTGATCGATATCAGTTTAAATGCTGATATTTAGATATCAATTTGAGCTAGGTTGCCTTTTTCCTCGATCCATTGTTTGCGTTGTGCTGACTCGCCTTTACCCATCAACATGTTGAACATTATCGAGGTGTCGTCACGACTGAGCGTGCCATAACCCACTTGCATCAGGCGGCGCGTATCGGGGTTTAATGTGGTGTCCCACAATTGTTCGGGGCTCATTTCGCCTAGACCTTTAAAACGACTGATTGACCATGCGGTTTCTTTAAGACCTTCTTTAGTGAGCTTATCGAGCGTGATGTCAAGTTCGGTTTGGTCAAGGCAGTAGATTTTACGCATGGGGCGCTTGCCTTGAGCGGCAACATCAACTCTGAACAAAGGGGGGCGAGCCACGTACAAGTGACCGCTTTCAACCAGTTTTGGGAAATGCTTTAAAAAAAGCGTCAAAAGCAAAACCTGAATATGAGAACCGTCAACGTCGGCGTCTGACAAAATACAAACACGACCATATCGCAACTGAGACAGATCTGGCGTGTCTTGCAAGCCATGTGGATCAACCCCAATGGCGACTGCAATGTCGTGAATTTCATTGTTGGCAAACAGGCGGTCGCGGTCGACTTCCCAGGCATTCAAAACTTTTCCGCGTAAGGGCAAAATAGCTTGAAAGTTCTTATCTCGACCCATTTTGGCTGAACCACCAGCCGAATCACCTTCGACTAAAAAAACTTCAGTACGGGTCACATCGCTTGACTCACAGTCGGTTAATTTACCTGGCAATACTGCTACACCAGAACCACGTCGCTTTTCAACTTTTTGGGCTGAACGTGCACGGGCTTGTGCTTGTTTTATAGCCAGTTCAGCAATTTTTTTACCCCACTCGACATGACTATTTAGCCATAGCTCCAGAGCTGACTTGACATAGCCATTCACCAACCGCAAAGCGTCTCGACTATTAAGCCGTTCTTTAATTTGACCTTGAAATTGAGGGTCAAGCACTTTTGCTGACAAGACAAAACTAACGCGCATAAACACATCTTCAGGCAAAAGTTTGGTTCCTTTGGAAAGCAAGCTATGCATTTCTGCAAAACTTTTTACAGCACCAAACAGCCCTTCGCGAAGGCCTGATTCATGTGTACCGCCGGCCGGCGTTGGTATAAGGTTAACGTATGACTCGCGGGCTAAAACACCCTCTTCTGCCCAAGCAACAACCCATTGTGCGCCCTCACCCAATGCAAAGTTGTCGTCATCTGCCGTGGCGTATTGTTCACCTAAAAATAAAGGCACCAGCAGTTCAGAATGCTCAATGGCCTGAGTCATGTAATCGACAAGGCCGTTTTCAAAATGCCATGTTGTCGTTTGTGAGGTTTTTTCAATATTTAGAGTGACGGTCACACCCGCTAATAAAACCGCTTTGCTTCGTAAAAGTCGGGTTAATTCTTGTAAGGGTATCGTTGGCGAGTCAAAAAAAGTACTGTCTGGCCATACTCGCACCCGCGTGCCTGTGGTTTTTTTTGCCACATCACCCACTTTTACTAGGGGCTTGACCACTGCACCTTGCTCAAAAACCATTGCGTAGCGACCACCGTCGCGGCAGATTTCAAGCTCTAAACGCGTTGATAGAGCATTGGTTACTGAGACACCGACACCATGCAGGCCGCCAGAAAAAGCATAGGCGCCGGCGCCGTCTTTTTTATCAAACTTACCCCCTGCATGCAATCGTGTGAAGACTAATTCGGCCACTGGCGATTTTTCTTCTGGATGCAAGCCAACAGGAATACCCCGGCCGTTATCTTCAACACTGACGCTCTGATCAGTGTGCAAGGTCACAACAATAGCTTGACAGAAGCCACCCAAGGCTTCGTCAGCGGCGTTATCAACGACCTCTTGAATGATATGAAGTGGGTTTTCAGTCCGGGTATACATACCCGGACGTTGACGCACAGGTTCAAGCCCCTTTAGGACTTTTATAGACGATTCGTTATACGACTTAGATGACAAGTTATCCCCAGTTCCTGTGGAAAAGACACCGCATTTTAGGTAAAAAAATCAAGGCTTGCGCGCTTATAGCTAGAACGCTCAAAAAATGAGCAGGTTAAAAAGAATAAAAAAACTGTTATTTTCCTTTAAATGGATTTCTCAGAAGGATGTTATGCTTTGTAGCAATATAAACATACTAGTTGACACATTCTTCTAGAGCTTGTAAAAACTGTATCTTTTAAATTCTTAAAAATATGAGTCTTTAGGGTTTATTCCCTTTAGTTAATTTCTTCTGAGACAAAAACATGAGCGAAAAAATCAAACATGTCAGCGATGACAGCTTTGCAACCGACGTTCTCGGTTCGCAAACCCCTGTTTTAGTTGATTATTGGGCGGCTTGGTGCGGCCCTTGCAAGATGATTGCCCCCATCCTTGAAGAAGTTGCCAATGATTTTGGTGATAAGGTTACAATTGTTAAATTGAATGTTGATGAAAACCAGCAAACAGCCGCAAAGTTCGGTGTTCGTGGCATTCCAACATTAATGCTTTACAAAGATGGTCAAGTTAAAGCCACTAAGGTGGGCGCTTTATCTAAATCGCAACTGACCGAGTTTTTAAACGAATCTTTGTAATGAATTAGCCCTTTTAAATTGAAAATTTAAGTATTTTCACCATTTATTTTTATAATTTTCATTGTTTTCTATAGATTTATCAAAGTTTAGATTTACAAATATAATTTTAATGACACGATACGCATCACAATCAGTCATTTTTTCATTCGCAAGCCCATTTAGGGCTTGCCTAAATACTTCTGGTCATTGCACAGATTTTCCTCTCACCTACCTCACATAGAAGCTTTGCTTCCCCAACTCAATGCACCTGAACGAACTTAAGGCGCTGCATGTTTCGCAGCTGCTTGAAATGGCTGCTAGCCTAGAAATCGAAAACGCCAACCGCTTGCGCAAACAAGAGCTTATGTTTGCCATCATGAAACGTCGCGCCAAGCAAGGCGAACAAATTTTTGGTGATGGCGTGCTTGAAGTACTGCCTGACGGGTTTGGGTTTTTACGATCGCCCGAAACATCGTATTTAGCCAGCACCGATGATATTTACATTTCACCCTCACAAATTAGACGATTTAATTTACATACGGGTGACATGATTGAAGGCGAAGTTCGGGTACCAAAAGATGGTGAGCGCTATTTTGCGTTGGTCAAGGTAGACAAGGTCAACGGCATCTTGCCTGAAAACATCAAGCATCGCATTATGTTTGAAAACCTAACGCCATTGCACCCTGATAAAGCAATGCATCTTGAACGTGATATTAAAAGTGAAGAAAACCTAACAGGTCGTATTCTTGATATTTTCGCACCCATCGGTAAAGGCCAACGAGGCCTGATCGTGGCAAGCCCAAAGTCGGGTAAAACGGTGATGATGCAACATATTGCGCATGCCATTACTGCAAACTACCCCGACTCAGTCATGATCGTTATGCTGGTTGACGAGCGTCCAGAAGAAGTGACCGAAATGCAACGTACCGTTCGCGGTGAAGTGGTTGCCTCAACTTTTGATGAACCCGCTACCCGCCATGTGCAAGTTGCAGAAATGGTGATTGAACGTGCTAAACGTTTAGTCGAAATGAAAAAAGACGTGGTGATTTTGCTTGATTCTATTACGCGTCTTGCACGTGCTTACAACACGGTCGTGCCCGCCTCAGGCAAAGTTTTAACGGGTGGTGTTGATGCCAACGCTTTGCAGCGCCCTAAACGCTTTTTTGGCGCTGCGCGTAACCTTGAAGAAGGGGGTTCTCTCACCATCATTGGTACCGCTTTAATTGAAACCGGTAGCCGAATGGACGAAGTCATTTACGAAGAGTTTAAAGGCACCGGTAACTCAGAAATACATCTCGAGCGACGCTTAGCTGAAAAACGTGTTTACCCTTCTATCAACCTTAATAAGTCAGGCACTCGTCGTGAAGAGCTATTGATTCCTGCTGACTTATTACCCAAAGTATGGGTCTTACGTAAGTTCATTCATGATATGGATGATGTGCAGGCTATGGAGTTTATTCTCGATAAGATGCGTTCAACAAAAAATAATAATGATTTCTTTGACTTAATGAAGCGTTAAATCTTCGTTGCTTAGTGCTTAGTGATAAATGTTTATTGATATATGTTTAGTGCCAAGCAAATAACACTGAGCTAAAGAATTGAGCCCCACGTATTGCGCTCTGCGCTTTGTGCCATGTACCCTGCGCTCGATGCCCTGCCCTAAACTTATGGGTCTGCCGCTTCTGTACCAACCCGAGCTGTGTCAGCGTTTGTTTCTGACAAGCCCTTTGAGTCTACTTTAGGGTCGTCCCAAGGGCCCGTCACATTGTATGTAGCCTGCATCGCTTTTTCGATAGGGTTCTTTAAAATATATTGCCCTATCAGTGCGGTCAGACCCACAATAGGGTTCAATACAAATCCCGACGCGATGGCTGTACCGCTGAAGTCAAGCTGAGGCTTGACCAAGGCTTGAATGTTCCAATCTTGTCGAACCATGTTTGTATCGCCCACTAAAACAATTTCGGCTACAGGGCTTTCTATAACTAAATTTTTGGTATTAACAATACCGCTTTCAATCACAAAGTCACCCTCAATTGAACCCCACGGAAAGCCCGATTTAAATGTGTTGTCTGCATTGATGTCGAGACTAAAAAAACGCTTAAGAGACTGTAACGAGAGTAATTCAAGTAACCGAGCGCTGCGAGAATTAATGTGTTCGAAAACACCACTTTTTAAGTTAACCTGAGCTGAACCCGACAACCCGACAGGGTCAGTTGACCAAGGAAATTCCGCCCAATCGATTTTTGCTTCCATTACACCTGAGCCATTCAAAATACGATCGGGGTAGCCCACATAGGTTAGCAATTTACCTAAATTTTTAACATCAGCTTTAATACCCAAGTCAACCCCACGGTTGCCCTCAACACGCAAAAAACCTTGCGATTTAAGTTCGCCGTGAGGGGTATTGATATTTAAATCATTGATTTTCCATCGACGCTCTTCAAGTTGAGGCTCGGCATTCAAATTGAGCGACCCAACATGATTACCAAACAATACAAAATTATCAATGCGTACATTAATTGCTTCAATTTGGCGCCAAAAGACATTGTCTAATATGTCGTTTTCATTTTTTGTATTACCCAGTACCGCGGCAGGTTTAAGATCATCGTCTGCATTAACATCGTGACCACCCACTTCAAGTTTAGGAAAGTGAATATTTATTGGCCCCTTAACTTGACCGGCTTGGGTTTGCAGCCTGATCGACCCTGAAAAAGTTTCGGCACCTAAATCAATTGTCCAATTGCTAGGGGTAGACTGCGTCAGCGCCATCGAAACATTTTTGTAGTCTTGATCATTTAACTCAACCAATGGGGTAGAGAGCCGCACGGTGCTGACGTCGGGCATTAATGGTCGCCCCGTTACAGGGCGATCAATTTCTTTCTTTATCAGGGCCAGGGCAACTTGCCAACGCATAATATCAACTTGGCTAAGCTGAGCCGCCATGGAAAAGCCTTTAGCTGTTTTATCTGGCTCACGGCCCACACCCACACTGAATTGATTCAATATGGGGGTTGAATTTGGGGCGCTTGCGGCGTTGAGCACAGCCCATGCCTTAATTAAGGTGCCTATTTTTAAGTCAATATTACCCAAACTTGATTTGTTTTTTTCATCAAAAACCCATTGCAAAGATAGAGGTAACTGAGCGTTTGTTGTTTTACCCAACGGGGCTGGCAAGTTAATCGAGACCCCCTTAAGTGATGTTTCAAATGTGGCTTTTAATTGCTTGCTGGCTAACTCTTCAAGCTTGGCTTCATACGCAAACTGCCCCTTGAGCAAACTCATTAAAGGGCTATCTGCCACCTCGCTAAGCGCTGCGATTGACATGTCACCCTTGATGACCAACCGACGGCTTTCAGAGCTTAAATCACCTTTGACTGACACCGGCCCGCCTAGCAAGATACCAGCGAGGTTATTGGTCTTAAAACCATTTTGAGTAAAGTTAACTTGGCCCGTAAGCTGCTTTACTAAAGTCGTATTGTCATATTGAATCGTGTTTTGCTTAAACAGTAAATTTGCATCAATAGACACGTTCTCAGGTTTATCAAGTAACAAATTTATGGTGAAAGGCAATTCCCAAAGGCCATCAGCAGAAATTTTAGATACCTCGGGCGGCGTAAAGGCAGAAAGAGCTGAGTATTTGATTAAATTTAAGTAGTTTGCAGCGACCCCAAACGTTTGCGTAACAACTGACACATTCGCTTTTGTGGCCATAGATTCAACATCAATACGTAAATTTTGTACCCCAACTTCATAATCTTTTTCAGCATGTGTGGCTGTCAGCTGGCCACCGTTAGCGAGTATTGAAAGATGATCTTGATCTACGTTCACTGTGCCACGCGCACCTTTTAACATCGGCCATTTTGCATTTGTGGGTGCATCAGGAACATAATCAAGATTTAGACCACTATATTGGCCCGTAAGCCTAAGTTGACCTGTATCACCTGCTTTTGAAAAGGGGTAGTCTGACAACGGGCCTTTAAGTACAAAGGTTGCCTGATCAATAACACCCGATTTAAAAGCATGCGATAACCATGCGTATGTATCGGCATCGATTGAGGGGGGAATGTATCGATACAAAGCCGGTAAACTCAAATTATTAATTTGGCCTGTTAGGTCTGCTATGCCGTGTGCTGAGTGATTTGAAGTGCGCCAATTACCTAATAAGGAAACCAAACCGTCAGGCGTTTGAAAACGTGATTGAATAATATCAATAGAAATGTTGTCAACACTTTCACGTGTAATTGACAAATCAAGGTCAACTGACTGAATAACTGTTGGCGTTTGCTCTTTTGCAGGAAAGGTTAATTGAAGATCATTTGATTTCAATTTGACAATAATTTTTTTACTATCAAAATCTTTTGAGACCACATCAGGCACGGGTATTCCGGCTGATAAAGATGCCCCACCCCCTTCTGTTCTCATTTCAAACTGCCCGATGGACCAACCAAGTAAAGCAGGGTCATCGCCTAATTTTCTAATTGACGAAACCCCTAAACCCGCAAAATCGAGCGTGACATATTTGACACGATTGGCTTGTAAATCAAGCCACGCACGCACAGCAAACTGACCCGCTAAAGTGGGCGCATCAACCCATGGTTTCCACGCCTGTAAATCAATATTTGAGGCTGAAATAAATATTTCACCGTCACTACCCCCGGGCAAGGCCGAACCAATCTGACCTAAAAGACGACCTTTTTTGATACCCACCTCAATGGGTTGAGACAGTGCTGCAGGCGGGGTCACTTTAATACTCAGTTGATGACTTAATAATGTATTTTGAAGGTTGATATTGAGGTCATTTAAAACCAAGTCAGGCGCTTGTCTTTTTTGGTCTTGCCAAATAACGGTGGAATGAACAATACTTATTTGGCCTTGTTGCTTTAACCATAACCAAGTTGGGCTTTGCAAAAACTGATCAATATTTAAATGAGGGTCAACAGTATGCTCAGTTTGAGGTGTTGCAGATGCCTCGCTTGACGCTGCTGTTTGGGTCGCTATTTGTGCAATATTAAGACCCTGAAAAATTAAATCGCCATTGGGTGCTTGACGTACGTTTAGGGTTAGCCCCTCAACATAAAGATCAAGGAAGGTGGGCCTCAACAGAAATAGTGTCTTCCAACTTAAAACAGCGCTAACTTTTGGAATATCGACTGTTGGTTGACCTGGAAGCGTTATGCTTAGACCCTCAACCTTGGCGCTAGGATTCAAACCACGCCATTGACCTTCCAAATCTTTAATTTGAACCTGTGCACCTAAAGTCTGTGAAAGTTGCGCCTCAAGGCTTGGGCGCCAATCGTTTAATTGTGGAAGCAATACATAGCGCACCACGAGCAGACCCGTAGCAATTATGAAATACGTCAACACAAAGCCAACTAAGACGTAACGTAAAGATTTTTTAAACCAACCCAAAAGTGAAGCCGCCCATAAAGAGGTGAGTTACAGTATTAACGTAGTTTATAACCGAACGATTACCTAAGTATTTTTACACACCATAAATGGTCATAGGCTATGTCACAAACGCAGATTGAAAAAATTGCTCAGTGGTCTGGGGTGCTCAGGCGCCGTATTGATCAAAAGCCTGAGTTAGCTTTTTTTTTAGCACAGTCCCTTTCTAAACCCGTTACCCGTATGGTCATTAACCAATGGTTTGAAGAGTTAGCGTTCAAATCTACTGTGGATGCGTATCTACCAACTAGCGATTGTCGCCGTGTACTGCGTCAATTACGTGAGCGAGTTTTTTACACTGTCATGGTTCGCGATTTAAGCGGCCAGGCTGATCTATCTGAGGTTACGCTCGCGATGTCATATTTAGCTGATTTAGCGGTCGAGCAAGCTTACCGTTCAGCGATGCAAGACTTAATTAGTATTCATGGCGTTCCCACCGACCCAAACACCCAGTTGCCACAAGAACTCATTGTGGTGGGAATGGGTAAATTAGGGGGCAACGAGTTAAATGTCTCGTCAGACATTGATTTAATTATGCTCTACAGCGCTGAGGGTGAAACCCCTGGGCCGAGAAAGACCTCAAATCATGAGTTTTACGGCAAACTCACACGACACATGATGCCTTTGATTTCAGAGGTTGATGCGTTTGGTTTAGTGTTTCGAACTGACTTACGCCTTAGGCCCGATGGTGATATTGGCCCACTCGCCTTGAGCCTTGATGCCTTTGAACAATATTTATTTACCCAGGGGCGCGAATGGGAACGCTACGCTTGGCTTAAAGGGCGCATCATACCGACTCGCTTTTTTGCTAACAGCTCGCCTGAGCGTTCAACTCAAGACCTTGAAACTTTACGTGTCCCTTTTGTCTACCGAAAATACTTTGATTTTGATGCGCTCTCGGCCCTACGCTCTTTAAGAGAACGTATACGCCAAGACTGGCAGCGACGCGCTGTAGCCCGTTCAAATATTGATTCTCGCCGCAATATTAAGTTAGGCGAAGGCGGCATTCGCGAAATAGAGTTTGTCGTTCAGCTGACACAACTCATTCGCGGTGGCAAAATGCCCACACTGCAACAACGAGGCCTCATTGCGGCTCTGCATGCGCAAGCGCGTGCAGGCTTAATACCTGAATCAACTGCAGAGCAATTAGAACAGGCTTATATTTTTTTACGTCGTACTGAGCATGCGTTGCAATATCGCGAAGACGAGCAAACGCATTTATTGCCTGAATTAACTGAGCAACGTGAAGCACTCGCAAGTGCTTTAGGCATGACGAGCCAAGCGTTTGAAAAAACCTTATCGCTCCATCGAGCATTTGTAGCTGAAGTCTTCAAAGATGCATTTCGCATCGCTGGGTTGACCCAAGAACCCGCCACAACGCAGCTCGCACACATCGCTGATCAAACAGACCCCGCCTTACTCATGCAAGCAAATGAGTCTCACGAATCAGGCCCTAGTCGTTCGCTTGACGAGGCATTGTTACCCTATGGAACCGACGCAGATCATTTGCGCAAACGTATTCACTTATTTTTAGATAGTCACCGAATCAGTGGGCTTTCAAATCAAAGCAGAGGACGTATTGACGACCTTCTGCCCTTAATTCTTGACGCTTCAATTAGCAATGTAAACCCTGAGCGAGCCGTTTTAAATATGCTTGAGCTCATTGAAAAAATTGCGCAACGTAGTGCTTATTTAGCGTTAATGATTGAATACCCAGACACGCTAGCGCGGGTATCTAAAATTATGGCGGCCAGCCCTTGGGCAGCACAATACGTGATTCAAAACCCCATTGTGATCGACAGCTTAATTGATTGGCGTTCATTGATGGAACCGGTTGACTTTGAACAGGTGGCGCAGCATTTAAGAAATGATTTAGATGCTTGCAAACTAGCCGATGGCAGCCCCGATATTGAACAACAAATGAATTTAATGCGAGATTCAAAAAAACAATTAAGCTTTCAAATGTTGGCACAAGATTTAGCTGATGTGCTGTCTATTGAAGCCTTGGCAGATAATTTGTCGGCTCTGGCTGACCTCTTATTAGATGAAACATTACGACACGTGTGGCCCTTAGTTTTAAAACTCCAGCCCGGCGAACCATGCCCTGAGCTCAAGTTTGGCATCATTGCTTACGGCAAACTAGGTGGCAAAGAAATAGGGTATTCGTCAGACCTTGATTTGGTTTATGTATTTGATGATGCACGAGAAGAAGCTGCCGAGCAATATACAAAGCTCGCTCGCCGCTTAACCTCTTGGCTTTCTACCATGACGTCTTCTGGTCGATTGTATGAAGTCGATTTACGTTTGCGCCCAGATGGCGATGCAGGTTTGTTAGCCGTCTCAGTTGATGCTTTTGAAAATTATCAATTGAATAAGGCATGGGCTTGGGAACATCAAGCCATTACGCGGGCTCGTTGGGTGGCCGGTGACTCGGCCTTAAATGAGCGCTTTGAAGTGATCCGTAAAAAAGTGCTTACGGCCCCAATCGATATCGTCAAGTTAAGCCAAGACGTTAAAATGATGCGCCAAAAAATAAACGAAGGGCACCCAAATCAAAGTGGTCTTTTTGATCTTAAACATGATGCGGGGGGAATGGTTGACTTAGAGTTTGTTACACAATACTTGGTATTACGCTACGCCCCAACACATCCTGCCTTAATACCCAACCTAGGTAATATTGCTTTGTTGCGTATTGCAAGCGAACTGGGCTTAATTCCGCAAGATCTCGCACAAGACTCGGCTGATGCTTATAGAAATTTACGGCGTCAACAACATGCACTCAGGCTTCAAGGGGCAGAAAAAGCTCGCCTACCAAAGGATCAACTGGTAAAAGAGCGCGAAACGATACGTAAACTTTGGCAATATGTTCTTGAACAGCCTCATTAAAACAACGGGTTAAAATATCAAGCATGACTGACAGCATTCGCCCCACCTTAAGCTTGCCACCCAACAGAAAGCGGGTGCTGATGCATTCGTGTTGCGCACCCTGTTCGGGTGAAGTGATGGAAGCCCTGCTCGAAGCAGGCATTCAATACGATATCTTTTTTTATAATCCTAATATTCACCCCGTCAAAGAATACGACATTCGTAAACAGGAAAATATTCGGTTTGCAGAACAACACGGTATTGGGTTTATTGATGCTGATTACGATGTAGATAACTGGTTTGACCGCATTAAAGGCCTTGAAAACGAACCTGAGCGCGGTGAACGCTGCACCCAATGCTTTGACATGCGCTTTGAGCGCACTGCTTTATACGCCTTTGAGCATGGCTACGACACCATCACCAGCTCGTTGGGCATTTCTCGGTGGAAAGACATGAAGCAAATTAATGGTTGTGGTGTCAAAGCTGCCGGCCGTTACGATAACCTGCTTTATTGGGAATACAACTGGCGCAAGCACGGTGGCTCACAACGCATGATCGAGATCAGTAAGCGTGAATCGTTTTACCAACAAGAATATTGTGGCTGTGTGTATTCATTACGCGATACCAATCGGCACCGTCGTGAAAATGGTCGCGACCGCATTCAAATTGGGGTTAAGTTTTACGGCAAAGATGACGTGATTTGACTGAGCCTAACCAGCTTGCAATTATTTGCATCCAGTAATTCAGGCCATGCAGAGCTGGCAAGCAAGGTGAACTCTTGAACCCTTGACGGCCCCATGGGGTCATTAGTTAAGACTTGCTGTGAAGGGTGCATCATTAATAAGCCCCCTGCTTGCAGGGTAGGTAACCACATTTTTAGCATCTGCTCAAAAGGTGGGTGGGGCCTAGAAAAATCATATGCCCCCACAAAGCCTTGATTTGATTTAAAGTTTAATTTTGTTGCCTCGCCTATCAGCGCCTGAGCACCTAAAAACCCAATAACCTGAGCTTTGAACCGCTGCCACAGTGGCATAGCCTTTGACACATTAATATTAGGTCGTGTGTCACGTAACCAGGGCAAATGGCTTGCGTAGCGACGCTTTAAGATGCCGAGTAAAGGCTTTCGAATGCTGGGCAATTGATGCACATGCAAATGCCCATCTACAAAATCAGGCGGGCGTTTAAATATAGCCTCAAACTGATCAAGCTGATGCTCGATGGCCAGAGTAACCTGTTGAGCGTTGAGCAGGCCTAAATAACTTTTCAAGACGAGGTCGCGCCAAGGCATGACCAGAGTGGCCGGTGATACACCCAGCCACCTCTCGGTAAAATTCAAATGCAAACCCACATCAGTATCTAAACGGGCAAGCGTTTGAGCGCGCTGATGAATTTGAGGGCCATCGACCAAAGCCCCCACGGCAGTTAAACGTTGCCGACTCACTAATTCAACTATAGCGCCGTCAACTTCAGCGTTTAAGCCAAAATCGTCAGCACAGGCGACAATACCGACCTGAGGGGCGATTGAGCTTTGTTTTGAATTATTTTGGGGTATTGTCATTTTGAATAAAATGGTACATAAAATAAGTTGGTTTATTTTAGTCGGTGCAACCGCTGCGGGTGTGCATTGGGTCGTGGCCATTATTGGGGTTCAGTATATTCACCTTAACCCACTTTGGGCGAACTTAATTGGCTGGTTAGTCGCTTTCACGGTTTCATTTAGCGGACACTACCACCTCACGTTTCGTCACCAACGCGCAGGGGTTAAGCAAGCAATTAGCCGATTTTTTATGATTTCAGCCTGCGGCTTTGCAGTCAATGAATTGAGTTATGCCTATTTATTGGCCACCACTCAGATTCGTTACGATTGTCTACTTGCTGGCATTTTAATCGGCGTTGCAGGGGCAACATTTGTAACCAGTCGTATTTGGGGTTTTAAAGCTTAGTTTATGAAAATAAAGCGGCAGAAATCAGATTTAGGTCGTGTTTAAGAAGTAGGCTGAGAAGTAGGCTGAGAAGTAGGCTGAGAAGTAGGCCGAGAACTGGGTTGAGAACTAGGTTGAGCACTGGATTTAGAGGTGGAAATAGCTGAAGATTGATGAGTTGCTGACGTGTCGGTTGTTTCTTGACCATTGCTCGAATGGGTCGCATGGGTCGCATGGGTCGCATGGGTCGCTTGGCCCCGAGATTGGCGCACCAAATATAAGGGGCGACCTTTTACTTCGTCAAATATACGGGCAATATACTCACCAACAATGCCTAGTGATAACAAGTTAATACCCGAGAAGAATAGCAAGATAGTCACAATGGTAGGCCAACCATCGACTCGGTTTCGATAAAGAATAAATTCAATCACGATAAATATGCCATACATAAAGGCACAAATCGACACTAGAAAGCCAGCCAAACTCACGGCGCGTAACGGCCAGGTTGTGAACGACATCAAACCTGCCAAGGCAAGTTTAAACAAACGAAAAGCACCAAAAGTTGTTTGACCAAATTGACGATCTTCAGGCATGTAGTCAAGCGATTCTGTTTTAAAACCAACCCACGCGTACAGGCCTTTCATGAAGCGATTGCGTTCAGGCAGCTGCATGATGGCTTCTACAACCGAACGGTCCATCAAGCGAAAATCGCCTGCATTGGGGGGCACTCGTACCCCATGCGAACCCTTTAGTAGCGTGTAGAAAAATTGACTACCCAAGCGTTTGAGCCACGTTTCATCTTCTCGGCTTTCGCGAACGGCATAAACCATGTCAACACCCTGTTCCCAACGCGCCAACATCGGTGCAATTAAACGAGGAGGGTGTTGTAGGTCGGCATCAAGCAAGATCATGACATCGCCTGTTACCGCATCCATTCCTGCGGTAATGGCGGCTTCTTTACCAAAGTTTCTTGACAGTTCAATGTATCGAAAACCGGGCTGTTGGCACCAAGCTGCCATCAGCGTACTGGTTTTATCTTGACTGCCATCGTCAACAATGATGACTTCCCATTGCTCTGTGAGCTGATTGAGCTCACTTTGCAAGAGAGGCAACAAGACACCCAAATTATCGTGTTCGTTATAGGCCGGTACAACGCACGATATTTTAGCTGAGCGAATGTGACGAATCGATTGCATCTGTTAACTCATGTCAGGCATAAAGGTGGTGCTAATTTTTAAATTGACACCATCATAGCCGTTTGAAAGGGTCATTGCAGGGTTCTTTCAAAGACAAAAGAACCCTCTCGCCAGTCGACTGGCACCACATCGTTGGGGCCAAACTGCCCTTCCAATATACGCTTAGCGATTGGGTTTTCGAGTTGTTGCTGAATGGCTCGCTTCAAAGGTCGCGCCCCAAACACCGGGTCAAACCCTGCTCGAGCCAACTCAGCTAACGCTTCATCGCTGACTTCAAGTTGCATATCTTGCTTAGCCAGTCGTTCGGCCAAGCGTTTAATTTGAATGCTAGCAATTTTTTCAATATGCTTTGCATCTAAGCTGTGAAAGACGACCACTTCATCAATACGATTTAAAAACTCAGGCCTAAAATGCATCTTGAGTTCTTCCCAAACGACTTCTTTAATCGCTTCGTAAGGCTTACCAACCATGTTTTGAATATGGTGAGAACCTAGGTTTGAGGTCATAACAATGACCGTATTTCTAAAGTCAACGGTACGGCCTTGACCATCAGTCAAACGACCGTCATCGAGCACTTGTAGCAATACGTTAAAGACATCAGGGTGAGCCTTTTCAACCTCATCAAGCAATATCACACTGTAAGGCTTGCGTCTAACAGCCTCGGTGAGGTAGCCGCCCTCTTCGTACCCGACATAACCCGGTGGCGCACCGATTAAACGCGCCACAGAGTGCTTTTCCATGAACTCACTCATATCGATGCGAATTAAGTGTTCGTCTGAGTCAAACAAAAAATCTGCCAAGGCGCGCGTTAATTCAGTTTTGCCTACACCGGTTGGACCTAAAAATAAGAATGAACCATAGGGCTTAGATGGATCAGACAAACCCGCACGCGAACGGCGAATCGCATCAGCCACCAAAGTGACCGCCTCGTCTTGACCAATCACACGTTGATGCAATCTGTCTTCCATCGCTAACAATTTATGCCGCTCGCCCTGCATCATTTTTGACACAGGTATACCCGTGGCACGTGACACCACTTCAGCGATTTCTTCTGCACCGACTTGTGTGCGCAAGAGCTTGGGTTTGCCCCCTTCACTCGCTTGTTTTTTCGACGCGCCCTCGGCATCTTTTAAACGCGACTCAAGTTCAGGCAACTTGCCATACTGAAGTTCAGCCAACTTATCAAACTGACCTTTGCGCTGTAACTCGGCCATTTCCGCCCGAGTCTTTTCAATTTCTTCTTTAATCGACTGGGTGCCCTGAACCGCAGCTTTTTCAGCTTTCCAGATTTCCTCAAAATTGTTGTACTCACGTTGCAAACTTTCAAGTTCATCTTCAATTAACTGAAGACGACGCAAAGAGGCATCATCTGTTTCTTTTTTAACGGCTTCGCGTTCAATTTTGAGCTGAATAATACGACGGTCAAGACGATCCATGACTTCGGGCTTTGAATCAATTTCCATACGAATACGGGCACCGGCCTCATCAATAAGGTCGATCGCCTTATCGGGCAAAAATCGATCAGTGATGTAACGATGTGAGAGCTCGGCCGCGGCCACGATTGCTGGGTCGGTGATTTCGACGCCATGATGAAGTTCGTAACGTTCTTGCAGGCCACGCAAAATAGCGATCGTTGATTCAACATCAGGTTCGTCAACCAACACTTTTTGAAAGCGGCGCTCAAGCGCAGCATCTTTTTCAATGTACTTACGGTATTCATCAAGGGTCGTGGCCCCAATGCAATGTAACTCGCCACGCGCCAAGGCGGGTTTGAGCATGTTGCCAGCGTCCATCGCGCCTTCTGCTTTGCCGGCGCCAACCATGGTGTGAATTTCATCAATAAAAAGCAGCGTGCCCCCATCATCTTGCGACAGTTCTTTAAGCACTGATTTAAGGCGCTCTTCAAACTCGCCACGATACTTAGCCCCAGCTAATAAGCTGGCCATGTCGAGTGAGAGTAAGCGTTTACCGCGCAATGTTTCGGGCACTTCATCATTCACAATACGTTGCGCCAAGCCTTCGACGATGGCAGTTTTACCAACACCTGGCTCACCAATTAATACAGGATTATTTTTTGTGCGGCGCTGCAAAATTTGAATAGCGCGACGAATTTCATCGTCACGCCCAATAACTGGGTCAAGTTTGCCACTGCGCGCCAGCTCTGTCATGTCGGTGGTGTATTTGTTTAAAGCTTCACGATTAGATTCACCCTCTTGGTCGTTAACGCTTGCGCCACCTCTGACTGCATCAACTGCCGCTTCAAGCGATTTTTTTTGTAACCCTGCGTCGCGCAATATACGACCCGTGTCACCTTTATCATCTGCCAATGACAATAAAAAGAGCTCGGTTGGAATATAAGCATCACCTCGCTTACTCGCTTCTTTGTCAGTACGTGTAAAAACCGCCTGTAGGTCGCGACTAACTTGAATGTTGCCCTCTGAACCCTGCACCTGTGGCAAATTTTTAATGGCCGTCTCTAGCGCTGTTTGCACCCGATTGACCGCCACACCGGCACGTGCCAATAAACTACCTGCCCCACTGTCAGCATCAGCCAATAGTGCCGACAAAACGTGCGCAGGCTCGATATAAGCATTGTCGTGCCGACCCGCTAAACTTTGTGCATCGGACAGCGCTTGTTGAAATTTTGTTGTCAGTTTGTCAAATCGCATAATTAAGATTCCTTAAGTATCAGCCGACTCAGTCGGGCGATGTGAAATAGAGTGCGTTCTAAATATAGTTTAGATCTTGATCATTCATGTATAAGGGCGAATCTTTACATTTCAACGGCTTTAGTCAAATTTTCAAAAAACCTTGAATCTACACGAGAGTTGCATTTGGGCAAATATTGAACAACTCAACTTTCTTTGAGGCCTTTTACTGACTAAACCACTACAACTCATCATAGATTTAAAAAAATAACCATTTATTACCGTTCACAACCGATTGTTACCGTTCATAGCCGTTCACTAATGACCCTTTTTTCAAATACCTAACTGATCTGTGACCTTAAAACACATTACCGTTCCTGCTGAAGCGATGCACTGTTCAACATGCATGATGGGAAACGTTTGCCTGCCCACTGGTATGCCAAGCGAAGAAGTCGAGCGGCTTGATGATATTGTTAAAGAGCGCATTCGTATACCTAAGGGTGAAAGATTATTTTCAAAAGGTCAAAATTTAGAGGCTCTTTATGGTCTTCGGCTTGGGTCTCTCAAAACCCAACTCGAAGATGTTATGGGTGATGTTCAGGTCACAGGCTTCTTTATGCCAGGTGAAATTGTGGGGCTCGACGGCATGTTCGATGGTGTGCATGAATCGAATGCCATCGCCCTAGAAGACTCTGAAGTGTGCGTGGTTCGACTGACTGATATTGACCGGGTTAGCCTGTACATTCCCACATTGCAGCTTCAAATCAGACGATTATTGAGTAAAGAGATATCTCGCTCACATCAAGTTTTAGCCGCTTTAGGGTCTATGAGTTCCGAGCAACGGTTAGCATCTTTTTTATTGAATCTTTCACAACGGTTCAGCGCGCTGGGCTATTCGTCTACCGATTTTGTTATGCGTATGAGCCGTGAAGAAATTGGAAATTATTTAGGCTTAACGATTGAAACAATTAGCAGACTTTTTTCGCGTTTTGCCCGCGAAGGCTTAATCAAAATTCACCAACGTGATGTTCGTATTCTAGATTTACAGGCTATTAAAGAACTGGCTGGTCAACCCTGTAATAATTAGATCTACTGCTTTAATGATTGTTAAGACACTGTTTTTTTAATGCTTTGTTGCCTCAGGTTCAGGGCTCATAATAATTGTTAATGCACTTGAAAGCCCAGCCATCAACCAAAACAAAAAGAAACCGCTGGCGTAAAGCCATTCTCGTGCGGGACGAATATAACCAAATATAGCCACATCAAGTGGGTCAATCAGCGCAAATACGATGGCACTCGCAACCCCAGCTATTAAAAAAGAGGGCCAAAGAATAATCATGAGTTGACGACTTGAAAGCATCTTTTTGCCTCTTAATATGATTATTTTGAAACGCTTGCCGGGTTAGCAACTTGACTAGTGTTTGCTTTATTGTCTTTTTTCTCAACCACCAAACCACGTTTTACACCGCCATCGTAAATCGGTTGATCGGTGAAATGCTGCAAAGCAAGTGCGATGGTGATGATGCAACCCACCATCGCCACAGCAGGGCCCAACATTAATAACCATGGCCAACGGTCGCGCCACCATACTTGAGAGATTTGAGATTGATTGATTTCAGACATGTCTTGCCACCTTTATTTAGGAAATATAAAGCTCGAGGCTTCATGCACTTCAGTTAATACCTCACCGTTTGGCGAAGTTGAAGTGGTAACAAATGTAATCGGGTATGCCCCAGGGGTTGAACCGTCAATTTGAGCGTGGACCACAACGGGCAAAACAAGATTAGTGGCTGCAGGCACTTCAATATGATTGGCTGCGTCTTGACCACTACTACCCACCAAGACTGTCATAGGCGATTGACCTTGTGCTTGGCCATGCACTTGGCCAAACGCTTTAATTGACAATATCAAAGGCGTTTCAGAGGCATTAATAAGTTGGAAACGGTAAACGTTTTCAGCTACGCCCCCCGCCACTTCTCGACCCAGCATACCGCGATCGCGAATGACATCGACGCGCAACGTTTCACGCGTGGCGAGCGCCCCAAAAAATATTGATACGATGATGACCATCAGCGCACTGTAAATTATGATGCGTGGTCGAAATAATCGAGCCATTACCGCTTTTGCATCAAGGTTTTGCAATATGCCGTGCTCAGAAGTGTAGCGAATCAACCCCTTGGGGTAATCGAGTTTACTCATCACGTGGTTACAAGCATCAATACACGCGCCACAGCCAATGCACATATATTGCAAGCCTTGCCGAATATCAATACCTGTCGGGCAGACTTGAACACAAATACTGCAATCAACGCAATCACCCAAACCTTGCGCATGGTGATTGACTTTTTTAGAACGTGCGCCACGGGGTTCACCGCGCTTATAGTCATAGGTCACCACGTAAGTATCTGAATCAACCATGACACTTTGAAAACGCGCATAGGGGCACATATATTTACAGACTTGCTCACGCAAAAAGCCAGCATTACCCCATGTAGCAAAACTATAGAACAGCAACCAAAACCATTGCCAAGCACCTAAATGCCAAGTGATGAGTTCGTAACCCAGTGTTCGAATGGGTGCAAAGTAACCGATGAAAGTAAAGCCGGTAATGAATGCAACGATGACCCACAACGCATGCTTGGTCGTTTTAATACGTATTTTTTTTAGCGACAAGCCCTCTTCATCGAGCCGAATACGTGCAACACGATCACCTTCTACTTTGCGTTCTATCCACATAAAAATTTCGGAATATACCGTTTGTGGGCAAGCGTAGCCGCAAAATAATCGACCTGTAATCGCGGTAAATAAAAACAAACCTAACGCTGAAATGATGAGCAACAAGGTTAAATAAATAACATCTTGAGGCCACAACACCATTCCAAAAATATAAAATTTTCGTGCACCCAAATCAAATAAAATGGCCTGCCGATCGTTCCACTGCAACCAAGGCAAGCCATAGTAAAGTAGCTGTGTTAGAGCCACTAAACCCCAACGCCAGCGAGCAAACCACCCCGTAACAGAGCGAGGGTAAATCTTTTTTCGCACATCTGCCAATGTCACTTCAAGGGCTTCTGCACCGGGCAAAATTGATCGAGCCCCTGCAGGCCGCCAGGGTGGCGGTTCGTCACCCGTTGGTGCGACCTGATCTTGTGAAGTCGGGGTGGGTAGACTATTCAAAGCGTTTACTTAGATTGCCCTGTGGCATCACTTAATGCCATTTTGGGTGATTTTGACTCATGTGTAAGACCCCAAACCCAAGCAGTCAAAAGTCGAATTTGTTCCGGCGTTAAGACATGATTTTGAGCGGGCATACGATTGTTATGACCCTTCATAATGCCTTGCACAATGATGTTTTCAGAGCTGCCATAAAGCCAAACACCATCAACAAAACTAGGCGCACCTAAGGCTGTATTCCCTTGCCCTTGTATGCCGTGACAGGCTGCGCATAGGTTGTTGTATTGCGTTTTACCCCGACTGGCTTTGATTTGATCATGTGCCAACCCTGCAAATGCACGAACATACTGTGCAAGATCAACCGCTTGGGTTGGATCAACGACACCATTAAAGCCGGGCATAATGCCATTACGGCCATGTGTGATGGTTTGTTCTATAGACTCGGGGGTACGACCATATAACGAAGCGCCCTCAACCAAATTCGGAAAACTTGGGCTGCCTTTTGCGTCTGAGCCATGACACTGCGCACAATTGCTTAAATATAAGCGCTGACCGATCACCTTGGCTTCAGGGTCTTGGGCAACCGCTTGAATGCTCATGGCTTCAAACTTGGCGTAGACTGGCTTGATCAGCTCAGCATGTCTGGCTTCATCACCCGCTAACTGTTCAGCTGTGCTGTAACCTAAGATACCTTTGAATTCACCCAAACCAGGGTACAACACAAGATAGCCCAAGCCAAATACACAAAATAAAGCGTACATCGTTGTCCACCAACGGGGTACGGGGTTATTGAGTTCACGAATACCGTCCCATTCGTGACCGGTATCTTCAACCGTTTCAACATCTTTTTGAAGCCATTTTCGTTGCGAATACAGCAACCATAAGCACCAAATAATACCCACCAACGTGACTGCCGAAATATAGTAGCCCCAACTTGAGTTAAAGAAGTCGCTCATGATTGACCTCTATCTTTAGATTGATGTGTTGTTTGTGATGCAGATTCGTCAGAACCTTCGTCAGGTAAATCGAAAGGCAGGTTTGCTGCGTCTTCATTGGCTTGCTTACGTTTTTTTGAAAACGCCCACCAAATGATGCCAAAAAACACCACCATCGATAAAGTCGTACCGATGACATTTAAAGTAACCATATCAATTTCCCCCTGCGGCTTTAGCCCGCACGTTGGCGTCTGCCTCAAGCTGCGCATTACGCGACGCAACACCGAGCCCTTGAAGGTATGCCACCATAGCGTCTTCCTCCGTTTTGCCAATTAGCGCTTGTGGCGCAGCTTCAATTTCAGCATCGCTATACGGCACGCCCACAAAACGCAATGCTTTCATCCGCTCTTGAACATTAAGCCCTTCAACTGTGCGTTGTGCCAACCAAGGGTAGCCTGGCATGTTTGACTCAGGCACGACATCACGTGGGTTACGAAGATGAATACGATGCCATTCATCAGAGTATCGGGCGCCTACACGCGAAAGATCGGGACCGGTGCGCTTTGAGCCCCATAAGAAAGGGTGGTCAAAGACCGATTCACCCGCAACGGAGTATGGACCGTAGCGCTGAACCTCTGCTCGTAACATACGTATTTGTTGTGAATGACAACCCACACAGCCCTCACGAATGTATAAGTCACGACCGATTAAGCTCAACGAGTCATAAGGCTTAATACCTGGTGCAGGTGTCGTAGTTGAATGCTGAAAGAAAAGCGGCACAATTTGTACCAAGCCAGCAAATATCACCACCAAAATACTAAAAATAATCATGAGGCCAATATTTTTTTCTAGCGTCTCATGAGAGAACAACGTCGTTTTCTTTTCACTCATTTTGTTACCTTAAGCATTAACGAGGTTAGCTGCGGGCTGAACCGGATCAAGTGTATCGACGGGCACCAAGGGGTTCACTGGTTTTGCGCCCACTACTGTCTTGAAGACGTTGTAAGCCATTAAACACATGCCGCTAAAGTAGAGGGCTCCGCCCAACAGACGAATGGCGTAGAACGGGTACGATGCCTTAACCGACTCAACAAAACTATAGGTCAACGAACCATCAGCTTCAGTGGCACGCCACATGAGGCCCTGCATCACACCGGCTATCCACATTGAAGCGATATAGAGCACCACGCCAATTGTGGCGATCCAGAAGTGAACCTCAATCAACCTGACGCTGTACATACGGTCTTTACCCCATAAACGTGGAATGAGGTAATACAACGAACCAAAAGTAATCATGGCAACCCAGCCTAAAGCACCTGAGTGCACGTGGCCAATGGTCCAATCGGTGTAATGCGACAATGAATTGACCGTGCGAATCGACATCATCGAACCTTCAAAGGTCGACATACCGTAAAAAGACAGGGACACCACCATAAATTTTAAGATGGGGTCAGTACGTAATTTGTACCAAGCACCTGACAACGTCATAATGCCGTTGATCATGCCACCCCACGAAGGTGCCAACAAAATGAGCGAGAACACCATACCCGGTGCCTGCGTCCAATCGGGTAGAGAAGTGAACATTAAATGGTGTGGGCCTGCCCACATATATGTAAAGGCTAAGGCCCAGAAATGCACAATCGACAGGCGATATGAATAAATAGGTCGATCAGCCTGCTTAGGAATAAAGTAATACATCATGCCCAAGAAGCTAGTGGTCAAGAAAAACCCGACCGCATTGTGCCCGTACCACCACTGCACCATGGCATCTTGAACGCCCGCATAAGCCGAATATGACTTCCACATTGAAACGGGAATTTCAACGTTGTTAACAATATGCAAAATAGCAATGGTTTAAATATATGAGCCAAAAAACCAGTTTGAAACATAAATGTGTTTAACGCGGCGCTTGACGATGGTGCCAAAAAATACAACAGCATAGGCGACCCATACCAATGTAATTAAAATATCAATGGGCCATTCAAGCTCAGCGTATTCTTTACTACTGGTAAAACCCATTGGCAAGGTGATGGCGGCGCCAACAATAATGAGCTGCCAGCCCCAGAAAGTAAACGCTGCGAGTTTGTCACAGAACAAACGGGCTTGAGAGGTACGCTGCACAACATAATAAGACGCGGCAAATAAAGCGCTACCACCAAAGGCAAAAATAACTGCATTGGTGTGCAAAGGGCGAAGTCGACCATAACTTAACCACGGAATATTAAAATTGAGCTCAGGCCACAGTAACTGTGCCGCTATCCATACCCCAACGAGCATGCCAACAATACCCCAAACTATCGTCATGATCGCGAACTGGCGAACAATTTTGTAGTTGAAAGATTCGGTATTGGCAGAGAGTAACTGAGCCATGATCAAACTTCCTTATGTATAAATTGCAATTTAGTAAGGCAGATTTTGCCTTTTATTACTTGTGAGCGATTTGATTTTCATCAAGGTTTGATGAATGAGCTGTCGTTTCTGAGGAAGCTGGGGTGTCAACGTCGCGAAGAATTGAATGCGCAGCATGATCAGGGTCGTCATATTGCCCTGAAAAAACCGCCCACCACAAAATGCCGCCAATCAGCGCGACGAACACAAGCGAAAGAGGTAAGAGCAGGTAAAGCACTTCCATGATTTAACGACTGCGTCGCATCGACGGTTCGACGCTAAGCGGTGCTATGGCAACGTTACTGAGTGGTTTTTGATACAAACGGTAGGCATTCAAACACACCGCTACTGACGACACCAACATGGCTAAAGCGGCGACCCAAGGGGTCACCAAACCAAGCGCTGCAAGCGGTGTTGTAAATAAGTGAAAAATTAGCGAGCCATATAAATTTTGACGTGTAATGACTGCTGTTTGTTGATAAAGCTGAAGTATTTCTTGTCGCGTTAGATCGGGGTATGCGGCCAAGGTTGCGTGTGTAGCAGCCAACGATACGGGTGCAGACAATGACAAGGCGCAAGGGCAACTCATGACCAACAAAGCAACCATTACGGCTAAGGCATGGCTGGGGTCAGTAAACCACCAGTATGTGGCCACAATAAAAGCAATACTTAACTGCACCACCACAAACCACATGGCAATACGGTCAGCTCGGTTTAATAAGCCAACACGTAAATCTTTAAGC
The DNA here is from genome assembly GCA_945883615.1 of Bordetella parapertussis. Classification (GTDB taxonomy): domain Bacteria; phylum Pseudomonadota; class Gammaproteobacteria; order Burkholderiales; family Burkholderiaceae_B; genus Algicoccus; species Algicoccus parapertussis_A. The sequence continues at coordinate 31,052 of CAMCYB010000009.1, forward strand.
TTTTTTCCAAAATGGGTATGATTGACGGCTTGGGTGGCACGGGTTTCAAAGTAACGAGCCGTTAGTAAAAACGCCACAAACATGGTGACCGAATCAAAATACACTTCACCATGGCCCTGCCACGTCGCAAAAACACTGGGAATAAAGGCAACCGTCATGCTGATTGCAACGGGTACGTCCATCGTTGTGCGTCGCTGTTGGTAAGCCTGCCAAGCACCCAACCAGACAGGCCAAGCTGAATACAAAATGACGGGTACGGTTAACACCAAACTCGCCCAGTTCATTAAGAAAATGGCCCAATCAAGTACATCAAGATTGTCTTGCCCAAACGCATCTTGACGAAGGTAGCCCGGCAAAGCAAACATCATCACTTGCATCATCGCTAGCCAAGCCAAACCTAAACGAACGAGCGCGCGGCGACGCGTCAACATGTCATGAGTCGTTAGAGGCAGATTCAGGGCAAATATAGATTTAGCCATACGTTCATATTATGTCGATCAGTTTTTCGAGGTATTGATTTAAATCAAAAAAAAACGCAGCACCGATCTCTCGGGCTGCGTTTAAAACGTCAATAAAAGCTTATAGCTAAATGACTTACTGACGTTATGTCATCACATGTGATTTTTCACATGTGAATTTACACATGTGAATTAATGCGACTCAAATTGAGCTTCTTCAGTTGAACCCGTTAAGGCTGTGGTTGAAGATTGACCGCCTTCAATCGTTTGTGTCACGGCATCAAAATAACCCGTGCCCACTTCACGCTGATGTTTCACAGCGGTAAAGCCTAATTCAGCAGCAGCAAATTCTTTTTCTTGCAATTCAACGAACGCACTCATTTGATTGCGAGCGTAGCCATGTGCCAAGTGGAACATGCCATAGTTCAAGGCATGGAAACCAGCCAATGTGATGAACTGGAACTTGTAACCCATAGCACCCAACTCACGTTGGAACTTTGCAATGGTGGCGTCATCAAGGTTTTTCTTCCAATTAAAGGAAGGTGAGCAGTTATATGCCAACAATTTACCTGGGAACTGGCGATGAATGGCGTCAGCGAACTTACGCGCATACTCAAGGCTAGGGGTAGCGGTTTCGCACCAAATTAAATCGGCATAAGGCGCGTAAGCCAAACCACGTGAAATGCCTTGATCAATGCCTGCACGGCTGCGAAAGAAACCCTCAACAGTACGCTCACCTGTCAAGAATGGGCGATCGTTTTCGTCAACATCGCTGGTGACTAAGTCGGCGGCATCAGCATCGGTACGTGCCAATAACAAGGTTGGCACACCCATGACATCTGAAGCTAAACGAGCAGCAATCAGCTTAGCAACGGCTTCGCGTGTGGGTACCAATACTTTGCCACCCATGTGACCACATTTTTTAACTGAAGCCAATTGATCTTCAAAATGCACACCACTGGCACCCGCATCAATCATTGATTTCATGAGTTCATATGCATTGAGCACGCCACCAAAACCGGCTTCTGCATCAGCAACGATCGGAGCCATGAAGTCGATATAACCTTCGTCACCTGGGTTTTTACCTTCCATCCATTGAATTTGGTCAGCGCGTTGCAAGGTGTTGTTGATACGACGAACCACTTGTGGCACAGAGTTGGCTGGGTATAAAGATTGATCTGGGTACATTTCACCAGCCAAGTTGGCGTCACCCGCCACCTGCCAGCCCGACAAATAAATACCCTTTAAACCGGCCTTGACTTGTTGCATAGCCTGGTTACCGGTTAAGGCACCAAGTGTGTTGACGAAGGGTTCGTTGTGAAGTAATTTCCAAAGTTTTTCAGCACCTTTTTGTGCAATGGTGTATTCAATACCAAAGCTACCGCGCAGATTGACAACTTCTTCTGCGCTATAGGTACGTTTAATACCCTGCCAGCGAGGGTTTTGAGCCCATTCTTTTTGCAACTCACGCACTGCCGTTTCGCGGTTAGTCATGTTCAAATGCTCCTGGTTTCGTTAAAAATTAATTCGTTTGTTAAGGTAAAAAATAGGTTTGGTGTGTTGTTACTAAATATTTAAACTTTAGAAGATGACACCGTTGACATAGTCTAAGGCTTTATTGCTTTGCAAAATACTCTTTTGTCTTATATAAGACTATATTTTTTAACTATATTAATCAATACGTTACATTTTTAATTTCTCAATGTGAAATGTAGTTTGAGATTATGAAATAATTAATTGCGGCACTGCATCATTATATTTCACAATATAAATATTATTTTTCACATTATGAAAAAAAAGGCTCTGTTATGACTGACCAAATAGATTTAGCCCCGCTTGGGCGTGAAACCCCTTACCCCACTCACTACGACCCGACTTTATTGTTTCCAATAAAACGTCAACATATGATTCCTTCAAATATTTCAGTGGTGGGTTGGGATTTCTGGCGCGGCTATGAGCTTTCTTGGTTGCAGCGAAATGGCCTACCGTGTGTTGCACTCATCAAAATAACCGTGCCGTTTGATAGCGCGTTTATGACTGAATCAAAATCACTTAAGCTTTACTTAAATAGTTTTAATCAAGAAAAATTCAATGACGTTGAACAATTAATAGCGTGCATTCAAAGCGATGTGAGCATTGCAGTGGGTGCAACAGTTGATGTGAGCCTGGTGATGGCAGAGCATTTCAAAACTGAATATATTGACGAACCAAACGATTCGGGTCATTTAGTTGAAACAAATATTGATCAAAGCCAGCAAAATTTCGATGTTTATTCGCCAGATGCCAATTTGCTTCGTTGCGACAGGCAACAACCTTTTGTAACAGAATCTGTATTTTCAAGGTTGCTAAAGAGCAACTGCCCCGTTACAAACCAACCCGATTGGGCAAGCGTACACATTCATTACTCAGGCTACCCAATTGACCATGAAGCGCTATTGGCTTACATCGTTTCATTTAGACAACATCAGGGTTTTCATGAGAAATGTGTTGAAACGATTTTTGCTGATTTGATGCAGGTCTGCCAGCCAGAACGTTTGTCTGTTTACGCTAGGTATACCCGTCGAGGTGGGCTAGACATTAACCCTTGGCGCGCTACGCCAGGTTGCAAGCCGCCAACCTTGATGCGAAGCGCACAACAATAATTAAGTTTTGGCGGCAATAACGGGCCATGCTCGACGTAGGTAATAAAACATTGACCAGACCGTCAAAATAGCCGCAACGATAATAAGTACTTGACCGATGGCATAAATGGGCAAACCCCAAGCTGACTGACCGTAGATCAAACAGGGTATGGCTATCATTTGTGCAGCTGTTTTAAATTTACCCAACCAATGCACCGCTACATTGCCGCTTGCGCCGAGTTGCGCCATCCATTCGCGCAGGGCTGAAATGGTGATCTCACGGCCAATAATGACCAACGCAATTAAACTGCCAACGCGGTCAAGATTAATGAGTACAAGCAACGCCGCGGTCACCATGAGCTTGTCAGCAACCGGGTCTAAAAACGCGCCAAAAGCTGATGTTTGATTCCAGCGCCGAGCAAGCCAACCGTCTAACCAATCAGTAATTGCGGCAAAAATGAAAACCCATGCTGCTATGGCATCTCTCAAGACGATGGGCAACACCGCCTCAGGCACATAAAAAAGTGCAACAAAAAATGGAATTGTCGCGATGCGAAACCAAGTCAGGGCTATAGGTAAGTTAAACGGCATGATGCCTTATGCTAACCGACTTTTGACATTTTCTCAGGGCTAAAGCCCTGAGAAGTCTAAAGCGAGGCACCATTGCCAGGAAGCTAAAAAAATTTCAGGCAAGATGGCGTGCATTAAACCTGGTGCAAGGCATCATATAAGTGTTTAGCCAGGTCTAATGAAATGCCCTCTGTCGTTGCCAACTGATCTACCGAGGCGGCAGTTACACCGCTCAGGCCACCAAATCGAGCTAAAAGTCGTTGTCTGCGCTTGGGGCCAATGCCCTCTATATCTTCGAGTCTGGAAACTTGACGCGCCCGAGCACGTTTTGCACGCATACCCGTGATAGCGAAGCGATGCGCCTCGTCTCTGATATGTGCAATGAGCATCAATGCGGCAGACCCTTCACCTAATGCTTGCGCGGGCCGATCGTCTGCAAAAATTAAAGTTTCTAAACCGACTTTACGGTTTTCACCTTTGGCGACCCCCACCAAAACCTGCGGGCTCAGACCATACTCTTCAAACACTTGACGGGCCACTTCAACTTGACCTTTGCCCCCATCAATCAACACCAACCCGGGCAACGGTTCATCGCCATCAGCCACTTTGGCATAACGTCGCGTTAAAACCTGACGCATAGCGGCGTAATCGTCACCCGGCGTAATACCGTTAATGTTGTAGCGCCGATAAAGAGAAGATTGCATGTCGTGCTGTTGAAACACCACGCAAGAGGCTTGTGTCGCTTCGCCAGATGTATGGCTAATATCAAAGCATTCAATACGCAATGCTGCCAGTGCACTGGGGTCCGTATCAAGATCAAGTGCTTCAGCGAGAGCCAAGGTGCGTGCACTTTTTGATGCACTTTCACTCAGGTGTCGGGCGAGTCCAATGTGTGCATTTTGCAACGCTTGTTCAAGCCATGATTTTTTCATGCCGCTGGGGCGGGTTAATAATTTTGAGCGTGTTTGCTTTAATGCCATGAGCGCATCAAAAATACTAGAATCATTTAACGAGTGAGAAAGAATAACGGTCGCAGGTAATGGGTTGTCAACATAATGCTGAGCCAAAAAAACGTCAAGAATGTCGCTGGGTTCATCACCATTTGTATGGGTAGGAAAAAACGACCGATCGCCTAAATGTCGGCCACCCCGAACCATGGCGAGGTTGACACACACTTGGCCACCCTCAATAGCGATCACAATAATATCGGTATCAGCCTCGTCTTGATCTTCCATTGTTTGCTGCTGCAAAACGCGCGACAAGGCTCCCATTTGGTCACGTAGTTGAGCGGCCTGCTCAAATGCAAGCGTTTCAGCCGCCTCAAGCATTCGGGCTTCAATTTCAGACAAAACCGCTTGGGTTTGACCACTTAAAAACCGGCTTGCGCGCTCGACATCTGCCACGTAATCGGGTAATGAAATTTCACCCACGCAAGGCCCAGAGCATCGCTGAATTTGAAACAGTAAGCATGGGCGCGAACGATTGGCAAAAACCGTGTCTTCGCACGTTCTCAAACGGAAGACTTTTTGTAGAATGTGCATGGTGTTACGCACGGCCCAGGTGTTCGGGTAGGGGCCAAAAAATTGGCCTGCGCGTTGAGTACTGCCCCGATAATAGGCCATTCGGGGTGCTGCATGGCCAGACAACATGAGATAGGGGTACGACTTATCATCACGAAACAAAATATTGTATTTAGGCTTGAGTTGCTTTATTAAATTGTTTTCAAGCAATAAGGCCTCAGCCTCAGAGCGCGTCACTGTGATGTCAATATGCGCAACGCGAGCCACCATATGCGCAATGCGGGGGCTCACCACTGTCTTTTGAAAATAAGACGTGACGCGTTTTTTTAAGTCGCGCGCCTTGCCTACATACAGCACTTCGCCAGCAGCATCAATATGGCGATAAACGCCAGGCAAATGCGGCAATGTCGTTAAAAATGCCTTAACGTCAAATGTTTCAGATGATGACGAATTAGGTGTTGTCATGCAGCGTACGCACGATGGCTACCGCATGTTGATAGCTCGGTAAAGCTTGAAGATCACGCCATTTCATTGCTTTTTTAACTGGCATCAGGCGTTCTATGCGGGCTGCACTTTGCGGGTCAAGCGCAACGTCAAGCGTATCGATTAACTGCTGCGCCAAATCGGGACGGTTACAAACCAACGCCATATCGCAACCGGCTCCCAAAGCAGCTTGGGCTCGGGCCAGAATATCGCCTGCAACACTCGCCCCTTCCATTGTTAGATCATCTGAAAAAACAACCCCATCATATTTCAATTTTTGACGCAGAATTTCACTGATCCATTTTGAAGAAAAGCCCGCAGGCTTACTATCGACTTTTGGGTAAATGACATGTGCCGGCATCACCGACGGAATAACCCAATCACCCAGCCACAAATAGGGTGCAGCATCTTCTTGCATGATGCGCGAAAGTGTTCGTGTATCAGTTGGTATTTCCAAATGAGAATCAGCCGCCACTGCGCCATGACCAGGAAAATGTTTGCCACAGGCTGACATACCCGCCACGGCCAACCCTTGTGCTAGCGCACGAGCTAACATGGCAACCACACGCGGGTCGCGGTGAAAAGAACGATCACCAATGACTTGACTGACACCATAATCAAGGTCAAGAACAGGTGTAAAACTCAAATCGACCCCACAAGCGCGCAATTCGCTACCCAGAACGAAACCAACGGCTGTGGCAGCCGACATCGCACGCAACGGATCGTGAGACCATAAAAGCCCTAAAGAGGCCATGGCAGGCAAGACAGTGAACCCGTCTTCTCGAAAGCGTTGAACCCGCCCGCCTTCATGGTCAACCGCAATTAAAAGACGCGGATACTTAACATCATGAATTTTTTGTGTCAGTTCAGTTAACTGATGTCTACTTTCAAAATTACGGGTAAACAAAATGACACCACCCACTAATGGGTGTTGTAAGCGTTGCTTTTCTTCGCTGGTCAGGCTTGAACCTTGAAGATCGACCATTAGCGGACCACGCAAGAGGGCTTTAGGTTTCTTAGTTTTTGCCATATTTAAATAAACAGCCTAAGTTAAGATTTAAAATGTCGGAAGTTGCATAGGTTCGCCACGTAATGCGGCTAGCCTGGCTTGCACCATAATGGCTTTCATTTGCCTAATGGCGTTTTCCCAACCGTCAAAAATAGCTTGAGCGACGATAGCATGACCAATGTTTAATTCTGCAATGCCTGGTAAGGCCGCAATCGCTTGTACATTTTGGTAATGCAAACCGTGACCCGCATTGACACGCAAACCTAAACCTACCGCTTGGGCAATAGCAACTTTTAAACGCTCAATTTCATGGTGACATTGTTCAACTGAACGGGCCTCAGCATACGCACCCGTATGCAATTCGATAATGCGAGCGCCCGAGCGATAGGCTGCTTCTATTTGTTGTGCATCAGGGTCAATGAAAAGTGACACATGAATGCCTTGATCTTGCAAGGTTGCCACAGCTGATGCAACCTTTGTATAACCGCCCACCACATCTAAACCGCCCTCAGTTGTTAGTTCAGTGCGCTTTTCAGGGACTAAGCACACGTCATGCGGCTTAACTTTTAAGGCGATATCAATCATTTCGGAGGTAACTGCGCACTCAAGGTTCATACGTGTCAACAGCTTAGGAAGAATCGCCCACACATCAGCGTCTTGAATGTGGCGCCGGTCTTCACGTAAGTGAAGCGTGATGAGATCAGCCCCTGCCTGTTCGGCGCGCACGGCAGCTTCGAGTGGGTCGGGATAAATCGTATGACGTTGCTGCCTAAGCGTAGCGACGTGATCAATATTGACACCAAGGTCTATCATGATTTTTAGCTTAAAAAAATACGGTTTTAGAGGAATTGTTTATTTCAAAGTTTAAATTTTAATAGGTAATAAGCAATGGGCAGGTAATAAGCGGGTACTAGACGGGTACTAGACGGGTAATAAGCAGGTTATGGGCAGGTTATGGGCAGGAAAAAGGCTGGTAATAGTCAGGAAAAAGGCATGTAATCGCCAAATTGTTTAATAACAAAAACAAGATACGTTCGTAGCCTCAACTGTATCTACCTGATGCAATGATTAAATAAACTCGGCATCTTTGACATGTCAAACTAATTAGTAGCCTTTTGAATTGCGGCAGTCATGTCGTATTGCGCACCGGGTGTGGCGTTGTCCCAACCACCACCTAAAGCTTTATAAAAGTTTATACGATTGGCAAATGTTTCAAACAACGTTCCCACCTGCTGGCGCTGGGCAGTAAAGTACTCAACTTCAGCAACTTGCACTTGTAAAAAATTTTCTATTCCTGCAAAGGATCTGGCATTACTCAAGTTTAGTAGTTTTTGACTTGATTCAGTTTGAGAAGCTCTAGCTATAAGTTGTGATCCAAAGGTAGCCTCACCTGCTAAGGCGTCTGATACTTCTTTAAAAGCCACCTGAATGCTTTTTTCATAGGCAGCAATTGCCCCACGTTGGGCCGCATTTGCACCTGACAAGTTTGATTCAAGGCTGCCACCCGTAAAGATTGGTATTGAAATGGTGGGTGAAAAAGCCCATACTCCGGTGCCAGAAGAGAATAAATCACCCAAAGATGTGCTGGCGCCGCCGATACCGGTCGTCAAACTAATATTGGGGAAAAAAGCAGCGCGCGCAGCACCGATATTGGCATTAGCAGACAGTAGAAGGTTTTCCGCCTGCCGAATATCGGGCCTTCTAAACAACAAATCAGCGGGTATTCCGGCAGGAATTCCCGCCATGAAATTCAGCTCTTTAAATGGGCGTTCAGGTGGCAAATTGTCTGGAATCGTTTGCCCGATTAAAACTGACAACGCATTAAGCGCAAGCGCCCGCTCACGCGTAAAAACCGCCACATCACCTGCAGCCGAATCGAGTACTGATTTAGCCTGCATCAACGCAATATCAGAGGCCACGCCGGCTTTTGATCTTTCGAGTACCAATTGGTAGTTACTTAAACGTGAACGGAAGGTGTTCTCAGTTAACGTCAATAAGGCTTGAGCCACACGCAAGCTTAAATAATTTAACGCTGTATCAGCAATCAAGTTAATTTGAACTCCCCGTGCCACTTCAGCTGATGACAGGTATTGTTGAAAAGCGGCTTCAGAAAGATTACGCAAGCGACCAAAAAGATCTATTTCAAACGCAGTCACCCCAACCTCTGCTTGGTACAAACTGGTCACGGTTGATACATTATTCCCTGAACTGCCAGGGATCAGTTGGCGCTGTTTGACACCCCCTACCCCGGCACCAATTTGTGGAAAAAGTTCGCCGCGCTGAACGCCCCAAAGCGCTTGCGCTTGGTCCATACGGGCAACAGCAATACGAAAATCGCGATTATTTTCAAGCGCAATGTTAATCAGAGCAAGTAACCGTGGATCTAGAAAAAAATCTTGCCATGCAATGTTGGCCGCATTGTTAACGTTCGGCTCGTTTTTGTTGACGACCGTTTGATTTGAAAGCTGTTCAGCCGTTTGTTTTTGTTGACTAATTTTGCCAGATTGCGCATCGTACTGGGTTTGATCTAATTCAGGCCAACTTTGCGACACGGGTGAAGGCGGTCGAACATAATTGGGCGCCATATTACACCCCGCGAGAGAAACACCCACCAACAAAGTGATTAAATACTTTTGAGTAGCGCATTTCATGACGCACCTCCCTTATCGACACTTTGTTTTTTTTCAGCAGGGTTCTTGGGCTTAACAAAATTCGGCGCAACCGCTGGGTGGCCGTGTTCTTTTTCAAATTCCCGAGCTTGCACACCAAGAAGTTTGGGTTTGGTTTTGAAAAATGACAAGACCACCACAAAGAAAACGGGTACAAAAATCACGGCAAAAGGAGTGGCCGCCAACATGCCCCCCAAGACCCCAAAGCCAACCGCTTGTTGGCTTGCGGCGCCAGCACCTGACGCCAACGTCAGTGGCACCACACCCAAAATGAATGCTAACGATGTCATTAGAATAGGTCTAAAACGCAACCGTGATGATTCAATCGTCGCCTCGTATAAACCCATGCCGCGTGCATTTAAATCTTTGGCAAACTCAACAATTAGAATTGCGTTTTTGGCTGATAGACCAATGACTGTCACCATACCAACCTGAAAATACACGTCATTACTCATGCCCAGCGCACTGACCATTGCAACAGCACCCAACATACCCAGCGGTACAACTAACATGACCGCCAACGGTATCGCCCAGCTTTCATACAAAGCAGCCAACACTAAAAATACAACCATAATTGCCAATGCCATCAGCATAGGTGCTTGCGCACCAGCTTGCTTTTCTTGGTATGAAAGACCCGTCCATTCAAAACCAAAGCCAGGGGGTAGTTCAGACATTAACGACTGCATCGCGTTCATCGCTTGCCCAGATGAATAACCCGGTGCGGCTGAACCTGATATGCGAACGGTGTCGTAGCTGTTATAGCGCACAACTTGAGTCGGCCCTCGCAACCAATCTGCCGTAACAAACGCAGACAAAGGCACCATTTCACCCTGAGTATTGCGCGCATTTAATCGCAACACTTGTTCAAGGTTCATACGAAAATCAGCGTCGGCTTGAACCCAGATATTTTGCATCCAGCCTAAATTTGGAAATTTACCGACAAATGAACCGCCTATCGCTGTGCCCAAAACTTCGGCCGCCTGCGGAAAATCAACACCTAAGGCAGCTGCTTTTTGGCGATCAATGGTTAGGCTAAGCTGAGAGCCTGGACCTAAACCTGATATACGAACCTGCGACAACACCGGATTCTGTGTAGAGGCTGCCAGTAACTGCCCAGCCGCAGACATTAACGCACCGTAGCCTAGATCACCTCGATCTTGTAGTCGAAAATCGAAACCTGACGCATTACCTAAAGCAGAAATAGCGGGTGGCAAGACTGCAAACACAAGCGCATCGGGCACTGTACTCATCAAAAAACCTGTTGCTTGCCCTGCAACGGCTTGCGCTGACATACCTGGACCATGACGTTCTGAAAAATCTTTTAAGGTCACAAATGCCAAGGCCGCATTGAGACCACTACCGTTAAAACTAAAGCCTTGAACGGCAATCACATTTTGTACAGCCGGTTGTTTTAAAAAGTAATCTTCAACTTTATTGATCACCTCTTGAGTGCGCGTTGTGGTCGCCCCCGCAGGTAATTCAATGTTGGCAATAACATAGCCTTGGTCTTCTTCTGGTAAAAAAGCACCCGGCAAGCGCATGTAAAGAAAACCCATAACCACCACCAACACCAAGTAGATCACCATATAGCGACCGCCTTGGTGAATGATGCGGCTAATAAAGCTTTCATAACGCTTAGTTGAGCGGTTAAAAAAACGATTAAAAGCACCGAAAAAACCACGCTTTTCTTCGTGATGCCCCTTACGAATAGGCTTCAAAATTGTGGCACACAGTGCAGGTGTAAAAGTTAAGGCCAAAAAAGCTGAAAACAAAATTGAAATAGCCATCGCCACGGCAAACTGTTGATAAATGACACCCACGGAACCCGACATAAAGGCTAAGGGCAAAAACACCACAGTTAAGACTGCTGTGATGCCAATAATCGCACCCGATATTTGAGGCATCGCTTTGCAGGTTGCCTCATAGGGTGATATGCCCTCTTCGGCCATGATGCGTTCAACGTTTTCAACCACCACAATCGCATCATCAACCAAAATACCAATGGCCAAAACCATTGCAAACATCGTTAACACGTTAATTGAAAACCCCATTGCATTCATAATGGCAAATGCACCCAACATGGCTACCGGAACCACCAATGCTGGAATTAAGGTGTAGCGAACATTTTGCAAAAACAAGTACATCACTAAAAAAACTAAAACCATTGCTTCGAGTAAGGTGTGCACCACCTGCTCAATTGAGACCTCAACATAAGGTGCTGTGTTGTAGGGAATGCTGTAAGTGACGCCTTGAGGAAAAAAAGCAGACAACGATTTAAGTGTTTCTTGAACCCCTAAAGCCGTCTCTAAAGCATTGGCGTCAGGTGCCAAAACAATCGCGAATGCAGCTGTGGGCTGCGCATTTAAACGCGCACTAAACTGATAATTGTCAGCGCCCACTTCAACCCGTGCCACGTCGCTTAATTTAATTGACGAACCATCAGCATTTGCGCGTAAAACCACCGCCTCAAAATCGCTGACTGTGCTGAGCTGGCCGTTACTTAAAATCGTGGCTGAGAAGCGCTCTGAAGTGGGGTTGGGTGGCCCACCCATAACACCCCCAGCGATCAAAATGTTTTGTGCAACGAGGGCTTTGTTCACTTCGCTCACGCTCAGCTTTAGACCGGTTAACTTGTCAGGGTTTAACCAAATTCGCATAGCTCTAGGGGCGGCGAACAGCTGAAATTGCCCGACACCGGGCACGCGTGAAACAGGGTTTTGCACATTTCGTGTAATGTAATCAGCCAAGCCTGTTTGATTTAAACTGCCATCTGACGAGGACAGTGTACCAATCATTAAAAAACCTGTGCTCTTTTGACGAAACAGCAAGCCCTGCACATTCACGGCTTGGGGCAATTGCGCGGCAACGTTTGCAACACGATTTTGTACATCGACTTGGGCTTCGTCTGGATCAGTACCTGGTGCAAACGTCGCGGTGATTTGAGATTGCCCGCTGGCGTCACTGACCGACTCATAGTAGAGCAAGCCTTTAGCTCCGTTTAATTGATTTTCAATGATACTGGTAACCGAACGTGCGACCTCTTCAGCTGATGCACCGGCATAGTTGGCAGTGATTTGAATCGAAGGCGGGGCAACGTTTGGGTATTGCGATATCGGCATGACACGAAGGGCGGCAATGCCGAGAAACGTAACTAAAATGGCTACGACCCAAGCAAATATAGGGCGGTCTGTAAAAAACTGGGGCATGTGTATCGCTTCGCTTTTGAATGCGGGTTAAGAGCCCACTTGCCAAGGTTTGGCATTGACAGGGGCGCCCGGGCGAATTTTTTGGAGCCCCTCAACGATGACTTGGTCACCCGCCATAAGACCTTCAGAAATAATGGTGCCACGCTCAGTGGTGGTGCCAACCTTAACAGGCACTAATTTTGCAACCCCCTCTTTGACAACGTAGACACTGGTTTTGCCATCTGCCGTACGTTGTAATGCTTGCTGCGGCACAGTCAAAGCGTTCGGCTCACGGCCCTGTTCAATGCGAACACGCACAAACATGCCCGGTAATAATTTTAAGTCTGGGTTAATCACTTCGACCCTGAGCACCACTTCGCCCGTACTAGGGTTAACTGTAAACCCCGTAAACAGCAAGCGGCCGGGATGATCATAAAGTGAACCATCTTCAAGTATCACATCAACTTTCGCGGCATCATCACTAATTTGCGTCATGGTGCCTTGACGAAACGCCTGTCGCAGTTTGGCCAGTTGTGCAGAAGACTGATTAACATCGACATAAACGGGACTTATTTGTTGCACCAAGGCCATTTGTGTCGCCGTAGAGGCCTCAACCAACGTACCCTCTGTAACCAATGCTCGCCCGACTCTGCCATCAATGGGTGAGGTCACCAAGGTATAGTCTAAGTTGATTTGCGCCAACTGCAATTGCGCTTGAGCCCCTAACACTGAAGCCGCAGCTTGTGCCGCACGGGCTAGAGCATCGTCATATTCTTGACGACTGACCGCATTTATTTTGACTAATGGGGCATAGCGTTTAGCCAAAGCCGCTGTTGCCAAGGCATCGGCTTTAGCCCGCTGAACATCTGCTTGGGCTTGGCTTAAGGCTGCTTGATAAGGGGCCGGATCAATTTCAAACAGCACATCACCTGCTTTAACATCACCACCTTGGGTAAAGGTTATTTTTTTGACAATACCTGTGACACGCGCTCGAATTTGGGCATCACGTATTGCATCTACACGGCCGGGCAAATTAGCAAATATTGTTGCAGTGTGGGGCTCAACTGAAACGGTACTGACCAGTGTGGGTGGGCGCTGCCCACCCTTTTGATCTTTTTCACAACCTATTAATGTAAGTGCTACAACAACGACTAAAAACAACTGACGCATAAGTCAAAAACCTTTTATTTTTTAGGCATAACAGGAGCTGGTACTGCTTGTGAAGGCACGGCTGCAAACGGATAGTAAGCAAATATTTGCGACACATCTAAACTGAGTTTATTGACCGATGTATCATTTTTAAAATCATCAATTTCGCTTTTTGAGACCCCTTCCCAAACCAGCTGTTTTTTTCGTGCGTCGATCAGGTCAATTTTAATGATGCCATTGGTGTATTGAACCATCGTCGGCCCAAAGCCGTACCCGCCATAACCTGGCCAGGGCTGATACCAGCCCCCATCAAAACCATAGGGACCCCAAGCCATAGGGGGCGGCGCCACATACTGCGTTTCATTTTTAATCTTGATAAAAAAATTAACTAACAAATCTGGGTTTTGAGCCTGGTAAACATAACCGCGCTGTGTCATTTGATTATTGACTGATTCTTTTAAGCGAGCAGTCACGATCGTTGTGTAACCCCCACTATCAGTTCCTAAGGGATCAGCAAAAGCGTACGTTTTGTAGGCTGCAAAGTTTGCATTATGGTCGTAATCAGTTGAAATTTGTGGAGCGTTAAAACTTGCGCACGCCCCCAGAACCAATGTTGATGACAAGCAAATTACACCTAATAATTTACGAAATATGTGTTGCATAAAAAACCCTTTGATCACCTGTAGGAATTAATTTTAATTTATCACTAGGTTACCCTGATCTAAGCGAGTAACCATTGACTTAACCCACTTGCGAGCGGGCAATTGATACTGCTTTTCAACTTGCTGAGCCCTTTCATATAAATCAGCCCAAGACACCTGAAGGGGGGGCCTTTAAAAGCCAACACAATTTGATTGCCTTCGTCAATTTGTGGCAAAAACAATAGGCGCCCAGCAAAGGCTGACTCAATGTTGCGTACATTTCGGGCAAAACTCTCGTGGGCGCCAAAAAGGTTTACAACCATTATGCCAACCGAAGACAAGACACCGTAACAACTTTTATAGAAATCATATGAGTCACGAACAGGTCCGCGCGCTTGAGTGTCGTACAAATCGACCATTAAGATGTCACAAGTATGATGATTTGCTGATTTTTGCACCCATTTTCCCGCATCATCTTGAAAAACCTCAAATTTTGGTTGGCTTGAAAGTTTAAAAAACTGTTGGCAGACACGAATGACATGGGGGTTCCATTCGACAACCCACAACTGATTTGGCAAGTGTTTCAGGCAAAATCGGGTTAATGCACCAGCACCTAAACCTAATTGACCAATCATGGCATCAGCTTGGGGTTGTAAGAACAATAACCAAGCCATCATTTGTTGGGTATAGGCTAAGACGAGGCGGTTGGGCTGAGTCACTTGCATGGCACCCTGCACCCAAGGTGAGTCAAAATGCAAGTATCTGACCCCTGCTTGCTCTGAAACCACGGGTTGATCAAGGGTTGCTAAGGGGAGCTTTTTCATAGACGTTGCGCCATCAGTATTAACCCGCTAAAATAGAAGGCTATAAGTAGTATAGTGCTTGTTTAAAATAGTGCTTGATTCATTTAAACCCATTTCCTCAATCCAAAAATTGGTCATTTCGGTTTGGGTCATCTTGAATCAGCGTTTATTAACGAATTTAAGAATACGTGTTGGTTTCTCAGTTTAAACGCACATGCGTGTAAACGCTTAACCGCCCCCCTCGGCGGTCAACGCACTGATACCTTCGGCGACTCGCTCAACCCTAACGGAATTAAAATGAAAGAAGGCGTTCACCCTAACTACCACGATGTTGTGTTTCTTGACCAACAAACAGGTAATCAGTTCATCACACGTTCAACGCTCACCAGCCGTGACAGCATCGAAATTGATGGCAAAAAATTACCTTTGTTCAAATGTGAAGTCACTTCTGAATCACATCCTTTTTACACGGGCGCACAAACGCGTATCGTCGAAGCCGGTCGTGTTGAAAGATTCCGTGCCCGTTTTGCTCGTACATCTGGTACTCGCGCTAAGACCCCTGCTTGATGTCTGCATAACCAGAAATGAAAAAGGCAGCCAGTGGCTGCCTTTTTAATGAGTATGATTTTTAAATAAAGACATTACTTATGTTTTGTTTAAATACACCCTTCATGGCTGACCATCTTTGGGCTTCATTTAAGATAAGTAAAATTGTCATTGGCCTAAAGTTTGCCCAACATGTTTAATCGTAATCGTCCTACTGTTGCCTATACGCCCGTACGCATTGTCGCCTCGGCAACAGAACGCTTACCCACTATATTGTTGCTATTCATTGCTGCGCTGTATATTTTGTTGGGGTTATTTGACCGAGATCCCTGGAAAACAGATGATGTCATTGGTTTAGCCGCTATGTTTTCCGCCCTAAATGAAGGGCACATCGCTTGGCTTATTCCACATATCGGTTCTACCACACTGACCCAAAACGGCCCGCTACCTATGTGGGTGGGTGCTGGGTTTATGTGGCTACTTGATCCAATATTGAGCCACCTCGCCGCAGCGCGGGTCGCTGTCATCTTTTGGTTTGCCCTCATGCTGTGGGCTCTTTGGTATGGCACCTATTTACTGGGTCGTCGCCATGAAGGGCAACCGCTTGCCTTACCCTTTGGTGGGGAACCCACTGCAAATGCTTATGGTCGATTACTCGCTGACGTGAGCGCTCTCTTTTTAATGGCAACGGTGGGCGTGCTCTTGCGCTTGCATGAAACGTCTGAAGCACCTGCACTGATGGCAACACAGGCATTGGTTTTGCTGGGCGTCATTCGTATGCTTGATAAACCGTTTCAGGGCGCCATATTTGTCGGTCTGGCGTTAGCTGCTGCATTTTTAACACGCGGTTTGCCTGCTACCTTACCTTTAGCCATCGGTTTAATCATTACCTTGCTGCCCCGCAACCCGCTTTATGGCCAAAAAAGATGGTTAACTTTAGCGGGCATGCTTGGCTTTATGATCAGTTTTATTTGGGTGTACACAGCACAACGTGCCGACCCAACATGGGCAGCTGAATGGTGGCACTGGAACAACACCCTGATCGGTCTAGGCAATGTGCAAGACATGTTAAGACCGTTGCGTGATTTGCCTTGGTTTATTTGGCCTACCTGGCCGCTGGCTTTGATTGCCGCTTGGAACTGGCGCAAGACACTCACAGCGCCACACATCTGGTTACCCCTATCGTTTTTTGTTTCACAACTTATCTCGCTTGCCATCAATTCAAACGCGGGCGAACTTGATTATGTCGCACTTGCAGTACCCTCGGCGATGTTGGCTGCATTTGCAGTACCGACCATACGGCGTGGCATGGTCAATACACTTGATTGGTTTGCACTCATGTGTTTTTCAGTCACAACCACTTGCGTGTGGGTGGGTTGGTTTACCCAACAAACAGGCTTTCCCCCAGGCATTGCAAAAAATATTGCGCGCCAAACTGTGGGTTATGAACCTAATATTGTCTGGCCAGCCGTGGCGATGGGCGCCGTGGTCAGTGGCGTTTGGTTACTCACTATGCGTTGGCGACTGGCTCGCCAGCCCACAGCCTTATGGCGCGGGGCGTTGTTGTGCGCAACAGGCATTACCGCGACATGGGCTTTATTGGTCTTGCTTTGGTTACCCACTGTTGATTATGTACGCAGCTACAAACCCATGTCGAACGCCATTCAACAGGCTTTGCTTGAATACTCAAATCAACCTGGGCAACGACCTTGTTTACGATCGCTGGGGGTTTCAGAAGGGGTACGCGCATCACTTTATGTGTTTGAAGGTATAATCTTTACATATTCAAGCGAATGCAAATTTATTTTGCAACAAACAACTATTCAATTGTTACTAGATCGTGCAGCAGGCTTTGAAGACAATGCAACCGTTGTCTGGTTAGGCTCTCGTGGTGCTGATCGTTTTGATCGATATCGACTTCTTAAATTAAACCCCTAATGATCGCAGTTTTATGAGTACGATGCTAGATGACAGCGCTTCTGTCTGGCGAACCACACGCAATATTTTTCGCCAATCTTGGCCAATTTTAATCAGCCAGTGGGCCAGTATTTCCTTTGGTGTGCTCGATACGGCGATGACAGGTCACGCCAGCCCAGTTGATTTAGCCGCCACAGCACTTGCGGTTTCTATTTTTATAACTGTGTTTGTGGGTTTGATGGGTGTTTTGCACGCACTGATACCGATTCAAGCGCAGTATTTTGGTGGTGGTCAGCACGAAGCCGTAGGCCGAGCCTTCAGCCAAGGTATTTGGGTTGCTTTATTGCTCTCAGTTTGCGGTGGGGTGCTGATGAGCTTTCCAGATGTATGGCTGTCATTATCTGGCAACGTTGAACCCGCTGTGCGTGAACGTTTAGGTCAATATTTAATCGTTCTCACTTTTGGCTTGCCGGCTGCTCTCATGTTTAGAACGGTGTATGCACTAGCCAATGCCGTGTCGCGCCCTAAATTATTCATGATGATCAACTTAGTAGGCGTGGCCATTAAAGCCTTTCTCAATTGGTTATTCATTTTTGGAAATGCAGGTTTCCCTGAAATGGGGGCTGTGGGTGCGGGCTTGGCATCGGTCACGGTATATTGGCTAAGCTTTTGTTTTGGGCTGTGGTGGGTCTTGCGCGACCCATTTTATAAACGCTTTGATCTCAGACTTCGCGCGCCAAAATTCAAAGAAATGTGGGAAATTTTACGTTTGGGTATACCCATGGGTGCCTCATATATGGTCGAGGTCAGTGCCTTTACCTTTATGGCTTTATTAATTGCCAACGAAGGCACCACCATTACTGGTGCTCACCAAATTACAGCTAACTTAGCTGCCCTCTGTTACATGATGCCTATGGCTATTGGTGTCGCCACAGCGGCGCTGACGGCACAGGCCATTGGTGCGAAACAACATATCTTGGCGCACCGCACGGGAATGTTAGGAATTGGTATGACGTTGGCAGGTGCCCTATTGACCTCATGCGTTTTATTTTTTGGTCGAGAACAGATTGTGGCGTTTTATACCAATGACTTAGCCGTTACAGCGATTGCTTTGTCACTACTGGCGATATTGCCGTGGTTTCATGTGATTGATTCGATGCAATGTGCCAATATTTATTTACTGCGGGCTCACAAAATTGCTATTGTGCCTTTAATTTTACAAACCCTGTCACTGACGTTAGTGGGTTTGTTGGGTGGTTGGTATTTTGGTTTTGGCCCAGGTCAAGGGCAGTTTGAAGGGGTCAGGCAACTGTTGCTTGCCGGCTCACCCCCAGGGGCGGGTACGATGTGGCTCATGGCAGGCGTAGGCCTGGGTATATCGGCCACAGCCTTGCATGTTTGGTATCGGTTCATTATTTACCCGCGGCAGCTTAAGTAAATGCTGAGCTGCCGGGGTTTAGAACATTGCTTAGGGTAAAGGGTTTAGGTTTAGGTTTAGGTTTAGGTTTAGGTTTAGGTTTAGGTTTAGGTTTAGGTTTAGGTTTAGGTTTAGGTTTAGGTTTAGGTTTAGGTTTAGGTTTAGGTTTAGGTTTAGGTTTAGG
>CAMCYB010000010.1 GCA_945883615.1 Bordetella parapertussis
CTTGGTTTAATAACCAAAGGCTACTGAGTCGTATCGGGTATATTACTCCTGCTGAGGCAGAAGAAAATTACCATAAGCAACAAAGCATTAAGGCTGTTGAGTGCCAATCACTTTAACCAATCAACCTCCTCAAAACCCGGGGCAATTCACTCAAACGTTGCGTGACGAATTTAATTGAAAATGCCAAGCGCTATGGTCTTCAAAACATGGCGCCTTCACATGAAGAGGCTCAATTTAAGGTTGGCGTTCAAATTGAAGTCTCTGTGTATAACAAAGATGATAGAGTATTCATCGACATTCAAGACAACGGCCCAGGCATTCGGTCACAAGACATTGCCCGTGTCTTACGGCCTTTTTCTCGTGGAATAAGCGCCCGAACAGGGGGTGGTGGTGCCGGTTTAGGTTTGGCCATTGTGAACCGGTTAATCACCGGTGCGAGCGGCACGCTTGAATTATTACCGAGCCAACAGGGCGGTCTACTTGCTCGCTTAAACTTACCGCCTGCAGATTAACGCCACCACTGTCACAGCAATACCCTCTTCTCTACCTAAATAGCCCAAGCCTTCATTCGTTTTACCTTTAATGTTGATCTGGTCAGGTGACACGTTTAAATCGTCACTGATATTTTTTACCATGCTGGCGGCATGCGGTGTAATGCGGGGCACTTGGGCATGAATGGTGGCGTCAATATTGACGACTGCCCAACCCAAATCTTGAACCTTTTGATAGGCCGCTTTTAGTAAAACACGACTGTCTGCATTTTTATATTGTGGGTCGCTATCAGAAAAGTGTCGTCCAATGTCGCCCAACCCCGACGCACCCAACAACGCGTCTGTGATGGCATGCAACAGCGCATCGGCATCTGAATGGCCCAACAGGCCATGCGTATGTTCTATGGTGACACCACCCAAAATTAAAGGTCGATTTGGCACCAAGGCATGCACATCAAAGCCCTGCCCCACTCGAAACGGCACATCACTCATTGTTGATTTGTTAGCCACGAACCCACCCATTCAAAATCTTCAGGCCAAGTTACCTTGGCGTTTTTAACCGAACCTTTCACCAACAAAGGTGAATGACCCGCCCATTCCATTGCACTGGCCTCATCCGTCACATCAAAACCTGCGGCCAATGCACCATTTATAGCTGTAAACAACATTTGGGCTCGAAACATTTGCGGCGTTTGCGCCAACCACATGTCATCACGCTTGACCGTTTGTAACACCTGTTGAGAACCATTCTGCGCTTGTTTCAAGGTGTCACCCGCAGGTATGGCCAGTAACCCACCCACTGGGTGTACCCAACACTGGTCAATTAAGCGCGCCAAACTCTCAGGCGTCAGCCCTGGCCGCGCGGCATCATGCACCAACACCCACTGGTCAAGAAGGTTAGCACTCGCCTTCAAAGCCCCCAGCACGGTTAACGCACGCGTCGCCCCGGCACAAGACAGCACCCGTACCCGCTCTAAATCAGCCAAAATTGTTTGAGCCCAATCATCATCTGCCTGCACCGCCACGATCACCTCATCAATACGAGGGTCGGCCAACAACGCTTGCACCGCCCGGCGTATCATAGGCACACCTGCGATGAGTTGATATTGTTTGGGTTTGGGTTGATCGAGCGACGCATTTGATGACCCTAAAGCACGCGCCCCAACCCCGCCGGCTGGCACAATAGCGACAAGTCGCCCAACCGTTTTTGAACCCGTTAAAGCTGATAATTGTGTCTTAAATGCATTTGTCATCAGACAATTTTATAATCAATGCTTAAAAGAGCATCTCATACATGTCAGTTGTCATAAAAAATACCCCTTCCAGCTTATTAAAGTTAATTGCCCCACATCCAAAAATTGGGCAACGTCTGCATTACCCCCAGCCTCCTGGCTCGGCTGACGCTTGGCTTATAGCCGCTATGGCGCGGCAATCGCAACAGACTATTGTGGTGTTAACGGCAGAGCCGTTGCAGGCCCAACGACTTTTGCAAGAAATCAGCCTCGTTGATCGTGGCTTACGGGTTAGAACCTTACCCGACTGGGAAACTCTACCTTACGATGGGTTTTCACCACACCAAGACTTGGTGTCAGAAAGACTTCGTACCCTGTATGCCTTGACACAAAACGAAGTTGATGTGCTGACTGTACCCATCACGACTGCACAATACCGACTGGCCCCACGACCCTTTTTAGCGGCCTACACGTTTGATTTCACCCAAAAAGACCGCTTAAACGAAAACGCCCTACGCGAACAGTTGATGTTGTCAAACTATAGTCATGTGTCGCAAGTCACGGCCCCAGGCGAGTTTAGCCTTCGCGGCGGTTTGGTTGATCTGTTTCCGATGGGTTCTGCCGTACCCTACCGACTTGACCTGTTTGATGACGAAATCGAATCAATACGCGCCTTTGACGTTGACACGCAACGCACACTCTACCCCGTGCACTCGGTTCAATTATTGCCCGGGCGCGAATTTCCCCTTGACGAAGCATCGCGCAATCAATTTCGTTCACGTTTTCGTGAAGTATTTGAAGGTGACCCCTCGCGCGCTCAACTTTATAAAGATGTGGGAAATGGCATTGCCTTTGCCGGTATTGAATATTATCTGCCCCTATTTTTTGAAGAAACCGCGACCCTTTTTGATTATTTAAACCCAAACACTTTAATTGTTTCAAGTGGCGATCTAGAGTCAGCCATGTTGCAATTCATGCGCGACACCATGAATCGTTATGATTTTTTAAAGCATGATGTTGAACGACCTGTTCTGCACCCTGATGCTTTATTTCTAAAACCAGAAGCCGTGTTTGAGCAACTCAAACCGTTTGCCCGCTTAGCTCTAACAGTACCCCCTGAACCTGATCTCAGTTCAAGTCCCAGTGCGGCGAGCGGGTCACGACAACAATTAGAAGCCCAGCCCTATAAACCTTCCCTAAAACACCCTGATTTTCATTTTGCACCCGATATCGCTGTTAACCGTCGATCAGAAGACCCGATATCGAAACTTAGGGCCGTTGTTGCCAAAGCACGATCTAACCCCGACGCACCCCGTATTGCTTTGTGTGCTGATTCGCATGGTCGCCGCGAAAACTTAGTGCAAATGCTTGCCGAGTATCAACTCGCACCTGACAACAGCGCTGAAGAAATCAATGATTTTTTGAACCACGAGGCACGTTTTGCTGTCTTGGTCGCTCACTTTGATACCGGTTTTGAGGCCTATGCCGATGACTTGATTCTCATTACCGAAAACGATCTGTACCCAGGGCATGCGGGTGCTACACGACGCATCAAACGCGACCAAGGTCGAACCACTGACGTTCACGCGATGGTGCGTGATTTGGCAGAATTGCGCGCAGGCGACCCGATCGTGCACGCCCAATATGGTATTGGTCGCTACCATGGCCTTGTCAACCTAGATTTAGGTGACGGCAATATGGAATTTCTGCATCTTGAATACGCAGGCAAAAGCACACTTTATGTTCCCGTTTCTCAGTTGCATGTGATTGCTCGCTACAGCGGTGCAGACCCCGATGCGGCTCCCCTACATCAACTCGGTTCAGGCCAATGGGACAAAGCCCGTAAAAAAGCTGCGCAGCAGGTGCGTGACACCGCCGCCGAACTGCTTGATCTTTACGCCAAACGGGCTGCACGACAAGGCCATGCCTTCAGCAACCCATTGGGCGACTATGAGTTATTTGCTGAAGGGTTTGGCTTTGAAGAAACACCAGACCAACAGGCTGCTATTGAAGCGGTGATTCAAGACATGACGTCTGGCCGGCCCATGGATCGCCTGGTTTGTGGCGATGTGGGTTTTGGTAAAACTGAAGTGGCACTGCGGGCTGCGTTTATTGCGGTTACAAACGGCTATCAGGTCGCGCTATTGTGCCCCACTACTTTGCTTGCTGAGCAGCACGCACAGACCTTTGCTGACCGCTTTGCTGATTGGCCAATTAAAGTGGTTGAGTTGTCACGCTTTAGGTCAGCCAAAGAAATTACGCAAGCCATCGTGGGCATTACTGCAGGCACGGTTGACATCGTGATTGGTACGCACAAAATCTTATCAAAAGACGTTGTCTTTAAAAAACTAGGCTTGGTGATTATTGATGAAGAACACCGATTTGGTGTACGCCAGAAAGAAGCCCTAAAAGCCATGCGGGCTGAAGTTGACGTATTAACGCTCACAGCTACGCCCATACCGCGTACGTTGGGTATGTCGTTAGAAGGCATACGTGATTTTTCTATTATCGCCACAGCCCCACAAAAACGATTGTCAATTAAAACGTTTGTTAGACGTGAAGACGACAGCACCATACGTGAAGCCTTACTACGTGAACTCAAACGCGGTGGGCAAGCCTACTTTTTACATAACGAAGTTGATACGATCGAAAACCGTCGCGCCCGCTTAGCTGAACTGGTGCCCGAGGCACGTATTGCCGTGGCGCACGGTCAAATGGGTGAGCGCGAGCTTGAGCAAGTGATGAAAGGCTTCTACCAACAACGCTTTAACGTCTTGCTGTGCACCACCATTATTGAAACGGGTATTGACGTACCAACCGCCAACACCATCATCATGCATCGGGCCGACAAATTTGGTTTGGGGCAGTTGCACCAGTTGCGTGGGCGGGTCGGTCGATCGCATCATCAAGCCTATGCCTACTTACTCACCCCAGGTGAAGACGCCATCACTAAAAATGCACGCAAGCGGTTCGAAGCTATTCAAGCGATGGAAGATCTCGGTGCTGGCTTTTTCTTAGCCATGCATGACCTTGAAATACGCGGCACCGGCGAGGTATTGGGCGAGTCACAATCTGGCAACATTCAAGAAGTTGGCTTTTCAATGTACAACGACATGTTGAACGAAGCCATTCGAGCGCTTAAAAACGGTGAAATACCTGATCTAGACGCCCCCTTCACAGCGGGCTGCGAAGTCAACTTGCACGCACCCGCCTTATTACCCACCGAGTACTGTCCCGACATCAACGCCCGTTTAGCGCTTTACAAGCGTTTATCAAACTGTACTGAGATTGATGCGCTCATTCAAATTCAAGAAGAGCTGATCGACCGCTTTGGTAAACTTCCCGATGCTGCGCGTGTTTTATTATCAACCCATCGGCTTCGCCTTGATGCCATGCCACTGGGTATACAGAAAATAGATGCCACCGACGTGCAAGTATTGATTCAATTTAAATCAAACTCACCCGTCGACCCCGCCACATTAATTGAACTGATGCAAACCCAGAAGAACATGAGATTTGCGGGGCCTGATCGTTTACGTATTGACATAGCAACCACTGACATCAAAGAGCGCACCGATGCCATAAGAGCCCTGCTACGTCGTTTACATCCTACTAAAGCCTAATTAAAAGAGAACCACCCATGGCACAGAACATTGTCATTCAATCGCCCGCACTAGATCAATTATTGATCGAGCAAGCCGCTGCCATTGCGCAAGCCAATGGGGTGCAACGCATCAGCAATTCAGCAGCTCGGTTACTTGATGTCGCGCTTGATCACGACACCATTCAAGCCGTAAAACAATGGAGTCAAACTCGATCTATTGACATCGCCATGGTTGAGCCGGGCGCTAAATTTAATGGCTGTAAAGTATTGGCGCTAGACATGGATTCAACCCTTATTAATATTGAATGCATTGATGAAATTGCTGCTTTTGGTGGGGTTAAAGCTGAAGTTTCTGCCATCACTGAGGCCGCGATGCGCGGAGAAATTAAAGATTTTGCGGAAAGCCTAACCCGTCGTGTCGCCTTTTTAAATGGCTTATCAGTCGATGTTTTGCAGACAGTCTATAACGACAAATTGCGCCTCAACCCTGGTGCTGAAACATTGGTGCAAACGGCATTACAACAAGGGTTAAAAGTGTTGTTAGTTTCAGGTGGGTTTACATTTTTTACAGACAAACTGGCTGCTCGTCTAAATCTAACGCATTCACTTGCCAACGTTTTAGAGCAAGATAATCATGGTCTCTTAACAGGTCGTGTTGTGGGTAAAATTGTTGATGCTCAGGGCAAAGCCGATGCCCTACAAGCCTTTGCAACTTTGCATGGCGCCACCCCAGCTCAAACGATTGCCATAGGCGACGGTGCTAATGACCTCAAAATGTTGAGCTTAGCCCATTACTCTGTCGCGTATCGTGCCAAACCGATCGTGCAGGCTCAAGCCCGCTACGCTTTAAACGTCAGCCCAATTGATGCTGTTTTAAACTGGTTTGAAGGGTCTTGAAGTTCAGTTAGACTGACAGCCGTAACCACAGACATAACTGTTACATATATAACTGAAACGAAATGACTGTCAAATAATAATGGTCTAGTCGTGACTGTTAGCTTAAGGTCAGCTAAAACTCTACTCTTGAGGTAACCCATAATTCTGAGTAGCAAGCTTGCGTTTTAATAAATATTTAAACACAAACCCAGGAAAGCCCAACACCAAAAATATGCAAAAACCAATGGTAATTAACGTCATATTATTGGGGAATGGGTTAGAAAGCGTTGTTTCAAAAGTCAAACCCAACAACGCAATCAACACAAAATAAGTCAGTACTTCGACCACAACTAACCAAGGTGGCTTAGTGGCCAATTTCGTTAAGCGAAACAAACCAAATAGACGCTCGTTTACAAACGGTAAATTAGCTGCCGCCAATGAGAGCACGATAAGTAACCAGACTGCAACAGTTTGATTATTCATGAAACTGTTGCCCGGTTAAAACGAACGAGCAATGGTTTGTACACAAAATGACATTAAACCACCCGGCACAATACTAAATAACAGAACCAAACCCACGTTAAACATCAAAACACTAGACTGTGATGTCGGCACGCGACCCAAGGTGTATTCGTGAATGGGATCATCAAAATACATCGTCTTAACCACGCGCAAATAATAAAATGCGCCAATTAATGACATCATGACGGCAAAAACAGCAACCCAGACATGGTCAGCTTGCAAAACAGCCTGCAAAATCACGAGCTTTGCATAAAAGCCCACGAAAGGAGGAACACCCGCCAACGAAAACATTAAGAACATCAAAATACCCGCCATCATTGGGTTATGACGGTTTAAACCTTTTAAGTCGTCGATGTTTTCACATTCAAAACCGTCACGACTCAGAACCAAGATGACACCAAACGTACCCAAAGTTGTTAGTACGTAAGCCAAAATATAAAACAACGCTGAACCGTACGCTGAAGACTGAGCAGCCAAGTCAACGGCTGAACCTGCAGACAAGCCCAGCACCACAAAACCCATGTGAGCAATTGTTGAGTATGCCAACATACGCTTAAAGTTGGTTTGCATAATTGCAGTGAGGTTACCAATTGCAAGTGACAACACAGCCAAAATCATCAGCATTTGTTGCCAATCGACTGTTAACGAACCTAAAGCAGCCACTAAAAGTCTGAGCGTGATGGCAAAAGCAGCGAGCTTTGGCGCTGCGCCCAATACCAACGTAACGGCTGTAGGGGAACCCTGATAAACGTCAGGTACCCACATATGAAAAGGCACCACACCAAGCTTAAATGCCAAGCCCGACACAATGAACACTAAACCAAACACCAAGGGCATTAAAGGCACTTGGCCTGTGCTCAACACATCAGCAACAGCACCCAGGTCAAGTTGACCGGTCGCGCCATAAATCATTGAAATACCGTAGAGCAAAAAGCCAGAGGCCAAAGCACCCAGTACGAAGTATTTCATAGCCGCTTCAGTTGACTGCGCATGATCACGACGAATCGCAATCAAAGCATACAAGGCCAACGACATCAGTTCAAGACCAAGATAAATGGTTAAGAAATTACCAGCTGAAATCATTACCATCTGGCCTAGCAAAGCCATCAGTACTAAGACATAAAACTCACCGCCGCGCAACATGTCTCGGCTTTGAATGTATTCACGACCATACACAAGCGTTGCCAACACGGCGATATACGAGGCAAACTTTAAAAGATGAGACAAATCATCAACCACGTACAAACCGTAGAATGACTCACCTTGAGTTTCAATTACCCACTGAAACAGCGTCATAACCATCAAAACGATGAGGGTCACAATTGATAGAGCATAAGCCCATGTGCGCCGAGGCGAGTTGCTAAATGCATCGACAAGCAAAATAACCATGCTGGCGACCAGCAAGAAAATTTCAGGCATGGCCAGCGCGAAGTTGTATTGATTCATCATCATGTTGGCTTACAGTTTTGAGATTGCAACGTGATCAAGCAGCGCTTGAACAGACACGTGCATCACGTCAGTAAAGGGTTTGGGGTGAATACCCATGTAGATCACCATAATGGCCATAACGGTCAAAATAGCAAACTCTCGAGAATTAATATCAGTTAATTTGGCAACCCGATCGTTAGCCACATCGCCAAATATAATCCGTTTGGTCATCCAGAGTGTGTACGAGGCACCTAAAATCAAGGCGGTACCAGCCAGCAAACCGACCCAGAAATTAAATTGTACGGCCCCCAAGATCACCATAAATTCACCGACGAAACCACTTGTCGCCGGTAAGCCTGCATTCGCCATAGCGAATAAGACAAAAAACGTAGAGAATTTTGGCATGGTGTTGATGAGGCCACCAAAATCAGAAATTTCATGGGTATGCATACGATCATAGAGCACACCAATACATAAGAACATTGCAGCCGACACAAAACCGTGTGAAACCATTTGCACAATACCGCCCTCAAGGCCTGCGGTATTAAATATAAAAAACCCTAGCGTAACAAAACCCATGTGAGCAATCGACGAATAAGCAACCAGCTTTTTCATATCTTTTTGTACCAGCGCCACCAAACCAATATAAATCACAGCAATCAGTGACAAAGTAATCATAAAACCTGACAAAGCGTGTGATGCGTCTGGTGTAATCGGTAACGAGAAACGTAAAAAGCCGTATGCACCCAGTTTAAGCATGATGGCTGCCAAAACCACCGAGCCACCGGTTGGGGCTTCTGGGTGAGCATCTGGCAACCACGTATGAACTGGAAACATAGGCACTTTGACCGCGAAGGCTGTTAACAAAGCCAAAAAGATTAATATTTGTGCTTCGTAACCAATACGCAACTGGTGCCAAGCTAAAATGTCAAACGTTCCAGAGATTGTCCATAAGTAAATGAAAGCAATCAGTGTCAGCAGCGAACCTAGCAAGGTGTACAAAAAGAATTTAAACGCTGCATAAACCCGTTTGGGGCCACCCCAAATACCAATAATTAAATACATCGGTATTAAAGTGGCTTCAAAAAACACATAAAAAAGTAAGCCGTCAAGTGCGCTGAACACACCAATCATGAGGCCCGACATAATTAAAAACGCTGCCATGTATTGAGCAACACGGTAAGTAATCACTTGCCAACCTGCCACCACAACTATTACCGTAATAAAAGCGGTGAGCAACACAAACCAAAGTGAAATACCGTCAATACCTAAGTTGTAATAGACAGGGAAAGCAGCTATCCAGAGTGCTTTTTCAACAAACTGCATGTTTGCCGTGCTGGGATCAAAATTGACATAAAGCGGTAACGTAACCAAAAAGGCAATAACTGCACCCGCTAGTGCCAACCACCGGGTAAAGTTTGCACGGTCATCACGACCAACACATAACAGCAAAATGCCGAAAAATATGGGTGTAAAAACTGCCAGCGTTAACCATGGAATAGAAGAAGTAACCATCTCGCCAGCCATTATTTATGCACCAAAACAAAGTAAGAAATCATCGCCATTAACCCAATAATCATGGCAAAAGCGTAGTGGTAAATGTAACCAGATTGCAAGCGCCTGACGACCGATGCCACTAGACCCACAAAACGAGCTGAGCCGTTGACCATTATTCCGTCAATTATTCCCTCATCTGCTTTATGCCATAGGCCTCGACCCACTGCGCGTGCAGCAGGTGCAATCACGCGTTCATTAAACCAATCAAAATAGTATTTATTATCAAGTACCACATTAATTCCAGAGAACACTTTGGCAATTGCTACAGGTGCTTTTGGGTTCAGCACATAACAATACCAAGCTACTAAACCACCTGTTAAGGCAATAAAGAAAGGTAACGTAAAAAAGGCGTGCAACCCGTACTCAAACCAACCTTGCCAAGTTGAAGCGATTTCAGCCATGGCTTTATGTTCAGGGTTGACAATATTAAGCGTTTCAAAAAACTTTCCAAACATGAGTGGTTGAGCCACGAAAGCACCCAGAACTGCAGCAGGAATTGCCAACATAATGAGCGGAAAGGTCACAACCCATGGCGATTCATGTGGCTTGGCGTGATGATCATGTTCTTCATGATGATTTTCATCAACGGGCAATTGATCGTAACGTTCTTTGCCGTGGAAGACGATAAAGAAAGCGCGAAAAATATAGAGCGCCGTGAAAAATGCTCCGAACAAGACGCAGTAATATGCAAACTGGCTACCCCAAATGGTTGAGTAACTTACCGCATCAATAATATGATCTTTTGAGTAAAAACCTGCAAAGAAAGGGAATGCAGACAAAGACAAACTACCCACTAAAAATGTGATGTAGGTAATAGGCATGTACTTGCGAACCCCACCCATGTAACGCATATCTTGATTATGGTGCATACCCATAATGACCGAACCCGCAGCTAAGAACAGCAACGACTTAAAGAACGCGTGAGTCATTAAGTGAAATATAGCTACTGAATATGCAGATGCGCCTAAAGCCACTGTCATATAACCCAATTGCGACAAAGTTGAGTAAGCAACCACTTTCTTAATATCGTTTTGCACTACACCCAAAATGCCCAAGAACAATGCACCCAAACCACCAACCACTAACATCAATGACAATGCGGTGTCTGACATTTCAAATAACGGTGAAAAGCGTGAAACCATAAAAATACCCGCAGTGACCATCGTTGCCGCGTGAATCAAGGCAGAGATTGGGGTAGGGCCTTCCATTGAATCGGGTAACCATGAATGCAAAGGCACTTGAGCTGATTTACCCATCGCACCAATAAAGAGACAGATACAAATCACTGTGACTAGCATCCAGTCAGTGCCAGGAAAGTTTAAGGGTTCTAATGAATCAGCTTTAGCAAACACTTCGGTGTAGTTAAGTGAGCCTGTGTACGCAAATACCAGAGCAATGCCCAACACAAAACCCAAGTCGCCTACACGATTAAGTATGAACGCTTTCAAGCTGGCAAAATTAGCGGTGGGCTTGTGATACCAAAAGCCAATCAGCAGGTAAGAAATAAGACCAACAGCTTCCCAACCAAAAAACAGCTGCAACATATTGTTTGCCATGACCAACATCAACATCGCAAAGGTGAACAATGAAATGTAAGCAAAGAAGCGTTGGTAACCCGGGTCATCAACCATGTAACCAATGGTGTAAATGTGCACCATTAAAGACACAAAGGTAACCACCACCATCATCAAAGATGACAAAGGGTCGATCAAAAAACCAATCTCAAGTTTGATGTCGCCTATTAAGCTCCAGACATACCAAGTGCCATTAAAGGTGTTGCCATTGATGACGTCAATTAAGGTGTAAACCGAACCGGCGCACGAAATGAATATTAAGAAAATGGTGATCATGTGCGAAGCACGACGGCTGACTTGTCGACCCAAAAAACCGGTGCCAAACAAGCCAGACAGTATTGCCCCCAGTAACGGAGAAAACGCAATAATCAAATAAAGTGAGGGTACGCTCGACATAAGAGGCAATTTCCGTTTTAGCCCTTAAGGCGGTCAAGTTGATCAACATTGATCGTGCTGAGATTACGAAACAGTAATACTAAAATAGCTAAACCTATCGCTGCTTCGGCGGCTGCAACCGTCAAAATAAAGAATACAAAAACCTGACCGGCAGTGTCACCAAACCAAGTTGAAAACGCCACAAAGTTCATATTGACGGCGAGCAGCATGAGCTCAATTGACATCAACAGCACAATGAGGTTTCTACGATTTAGAAACATGCCAAAAATACCCATGGCAAACAAAATCGCGCTCAGCACCAGAAAGTGCGTAAGTGTAAGAGTCATACAGAATCTCCGGGGGCTTTAGCTGTGACCGATTCTTGGGCAGGCATTTTAACCATGCGAAAGCGGTCTTTGGCTTTGACCCGAACAGCATCACTGGGGCTTGTATGAATGGAATCTTTGCGATGACGCAGAGTTAAAGCAATGGCGGCAATCATGCCTACTAACAATAACGCTGCACCGACTTGAACGGCAAAGGCATACTGTGTGTACATCAGTTCACCAATGCTACGCGCATTGTTGTAGTCGTCGGGAATGGGTACTGCAGGCCCTACGTTACCCCAGCCAGACATCAACACAAACGACATTTCAACCACTAAAACACCACCAATAAACAGGCCTAATGGCAGGTAGGTACGCAGACCTTCGCGTAAGGCTTCTGTTTTGATGTCAATCATCATGACAACAAACAAAAAGAGCACCATGACGGCGCCCACGTATACTAAAACTAAAAGCAGACCCAAAAACTCTGCGCCCATTATGACCCAAAGCATGGCTGCATTAAAAAATGCCAGAATCAAATGCAAAACGGCTGTGACAGGGCTTTTAGCTGTTATGACCCTAAATGCTGCATAAATAAGGACAGTAGCAAGTATATAAAAAAGTATTGTTGTGAAATTCATAAATAGTCTTTATTTAGCGCTTAACGATAAGGCGCATCAATCGCGCGGTTACGAGCAATTTCAGCTTCGTAGTGGTCGCCCACAGCAAGAAGCATGTCTTTGGTGAAATACAAATCACCTCTTTTTTCGCCATGGTACTCATTAATATTCGTTTCAACAATTGAATCAACTGGGCAACTTTCTTCACAGAAACCACAGAAAATACATTTTGTTAAATCAATATCGTAACGCGTTGTGCGACGGCTTCCATCTTCACGTTGTTCTGACTCAATGCTAATTGCCATTGCAGGGCAAACAGCTTCACATAATTTACAGGCAATGCAGCGCTCTTCGCCGTTAGGGTAACGACGTAAGGCGTGCAAACCCCTAAACCGTGGTGACATCGGCGTTTTTTCATGCGGGTAACGTAATGTCACTTTGCGCTTGAAAAAATACTTACCCGTCAGTTTCATACCCTTTAGCATCTCTAAGAGCATCAAACTACCGAAAAAATCTCTTATCGCTTCCATAACTTACCTTTTAAGCTCGACAGACTGCTAAGTACTAAATACTTATTGCTTATTGCTTATTGCTTATTGCTTATTGCTTAAGACCAAATATTCCAAGGTGTTTGCATCCAAATGGCGACCACGACGAACCAAATGCCTGTGAAGGGAATAAAAACCTTCCAACCTAAGCGCATAATTTGATCGTAACGGTACCGCGGAAAAGTAGCCCTGAACCAGATAAACAGAGACACCACACAAAACGTTTTAAGACCAAGCCAGATCCAGCCTGGAACCCAATTTAAAATGGCGATGTCTATCGGTGCAGCCCAGCCACCTAAGAACAACAGCGAAGCGAGGCATGAAAACAAAATCATGTTGGCATATTCGCCGAGGAAAAACAGCGCGAAGGCCATACCTGAATATTCAACCATGTGACCCGCCACAATTTCTGACTCACCCTCTACGACGTCAAACGGATGGCGGTTGGTTTCCGCTACAGCAGAAATCACGTAAATTACAAACAGCGGGAAAAGCGGAATCCAGTTCCATGACAAAAACGTCAAACCCATATCAGCAAAGTAGCCTCGATTTTGCACATTCACAATTTCAGACATATTAAAACTGCCCGAAACAAGTAAGACTGTGATGAGAACAAAGCTGATTGCGAGCTCGTAAGAAATCATCTGCGCAGAAGCACGCAAAGCAGCTAAAAAGGCATATTTAGAGTTAGATGCCCAACCCGCTACGATCACGCCATAGACGCCTATTGACGTAATTGCCATAATGTAGAGCAAACCTGCGTTGACGTTAGCCAATACGGTTTCAGGCCCAACTGGAATAACAGCCCAAGCCGCTAAAGCCGGCATCAGGGTTACAACCGGAGCCAACACAAAAAGTATTTTGTTCGCTTGACTTGGAACAATCACTTCTTTTGTCAACAACTTGATGACGTCTGCAAACGGTTGGCCGAAACCTTTAAGACCAACGCGATTGGGGCCTAAACGAATATGCATCGAGCCAATCATTTTGCGTTCCCACAACGTTAGGTAGGCAACACAAATCATTAAAGGTAAGACATGAACAATGATTTTTACTAATGTCCAAAGTACCAACCAGGCTGACGCACCGATTAACCCAACACCAAAATTTTCGAGCGTATTAAACCATTCCATGCTTAAGCTCGCTCCAGATGCAACGGATTTGAAACGTGACCCAAACCAGCAGTTGACTCAAAACCGCCCACTGCGCGAATCACCCCGTCAGGAAGGTTTTTTTCGATACCCATAGTGGTCAACCATTCACCTGAAGCCGTTTTAACTTTAACGGCATCACCCGCAGCCAAACCCAACGCCGTTAAGGTAGTCAAGTTTGCCTGTGCTACCGGCGCTTTTGAGGCGTGCGTTTCTTGTAAAGGTGCAGAACGTCTTACCACAGCATCTGAACGATAAATGGGGGTGTCAGCCACACGCTCAAGCGCATGTGCGGGCGATACAGGAACTGAGGCTTCCACAGTGTTATGGGTCAGCCCCTCAAATGAACCTTTAATCACATTTGACAAACGGTCTTGGAAACTGCTTGCCAAAATGGTGTCTCTCACAGCCTCAGAAGACTCTTCATCAAAGCCAGGCATATTTAAGAGATTACCTAAAACACGTAATACCTTCCAGCCTGGGCGACTTTGTGCAAAACCCGGCACAGTTCCTTTAAAACTTTGAGCTGTGCCTTGAGCGTTAACAAAAGTACCCGACGTTTCAGCAAATGGGGCAATCGGTAACATCACTCGTGCCCAATCTCGGGCAGCAGAGATGTAAGGCGTTAAAGCAACCGAAAACTGAGCGGCTTTAAGTGTTTCAACTGCTAAGTGCCCTGCTGCAGTATCAAGTGCGGGCTCAGCATGCAAAACGATGTAAGCGGCTAAAGGTTGTGACAACATCTCATGCGCAGTTTGACCCTTACCGTTAGGTATAACACCCGCAAGGTGGGCACCAACAGTATTTGCGCCGGCAGTCAAAAAGCCTAATGTGCCTTGGCAATGCTCAGCGAGCCATTGCGCGTATAACGCCAAGCGACTGGCGTCTGAATCATTGACCGCACCGTTACCGAGCAAAATAGCGACATGTTCGCCGCTGCCTAAACTTTGAGCAATTTTAACGGCCGCCTCACTAGCCACGACATTTGTCAAACCCACCGGCACAGGCACTGACTTAACAGTGGCCAGAGCCACTATCACTTGAGCCAGAGCATCAGCTTGCATAGAGGGTCGCACTGTCATGCGCGCTGTGAGTGGCAACAACATGTCTTGCGCCATGACGTCAATGCTACTGACTTGCGTGCCGTGTTTGGCCGCTTGGCGTAAACGTTGGGTCATGAGTGGGTGATCTTGGCGCATAAACGCACCTACCAATAAAACTCGGTCACGTGTTTCAAGATCTGCAATGGGCATACCCAACCAAGGCACACCTGCTAAGGCTTCATTCAAGCGACTGTCAGTTTGACGCAAACGCGCATCAATATTATTTGAACCCAAACCTCGCATTAAGCGTGACAACAAGGTCATTTCTTCAAGCGTGGCATATTCGGTGCTTATTGCACCAATTTGCTCTGCACCTGAATTCTCTTTTACATTTAATAAACCTTTAGCAACGGCCTGCAAGGCGTCAGCCCAGCTTGACTCATGCCAAACGCCATCTTCACCCTTGATCATTGGAGCGGTCAAGCGATCGGTATAAAGCCCGTCATATGAAAACCGATCTCGATCAGAGATCCAGCATTCGTTGATATCTTCATTTTCAAAAGGTACAACGCGTAAGACCTCGTCATTTTTAACTTGCACAATTAAGTTTGCACCCAGACTGTCATGCATCGACACAGTACGACGACGCGCCAGTTCCCATGTACGAGCGTGATAACGAAAAGGCTTTGAGGTTAAAGCACCCACTGGGCAAATATCAATCATGTTGCCTGACAATTCAGACTCAACGGCATGACCAACAAACGATGTGATTTCAGAATGCTGACCACGACCGAGCATACCCAGTTCCATCACGCCAGCAATTTCTTGGCCAAAGCGCACGCAACGGGTGCAATGAATACACCGTGACATTTCTTCAGCCGAAACCAATGAACCCATGTTTTTATGAAACACCACACGCTTTTCTTCTTGATAGCGCGAAGCAGAACCGCCATAGCCAACAGCCAGATCTTGTAATTGGCATTCACCACCTTGATCACAAATCGGGCAATCAAGCGGGTGGTTGATCAATAAAAATTCCATCACGCTTTTTTGAGCGGCAATGGCGCGCTCTGAGCAGGTATGAACAACCATACCGTTTGTCGCCGGTGTAGCACAGGCAGGTAAGGCTTTAGATGATTTCTCAACCTCAACCAGGCACATACGGCAATTAGCCGCAATAGTTAGTTTTTTGTGATAACAAAAGTGTGGCACATAAACGCCGAGTTTATGCGCGGCATGCATCACCATGCTGCCCTCAGGCACTTCTACGGTCTTGCCATCAATGGTAAGTTCAACCATGTTGCGTCCAGATCAAATGTAAGGTGCTACGACACATCGTTTGTTTTCGATGTGAAAGGCGAATTCGTCGTGATAGTACTTTAAAAAGCCCCGCACAGGCATGGCAGCGGCGTCACCCAGCGCGCAAATGGTGCGGCCCATGATGTTACCCGCCACAGAATCAAGTAAATCAAGATCGTCTGCTCGACCTTGACCATGTTCAATACGATTCACCATGCGGTATAACCAACCCGTACCCTCTCGGCATGGTGTGCACTGACCACAGCTTTCTTCATAATAAAAATAAGATAAGCGCAATAGTGACTTAACCATGCAACGGGTGTCGTCCATCACGATGACAGCACCTGAGCCTAGCATTGAACCGGCTTTAGCGATTGAGTCGTAATCCATTGTGGTGTCGAGCATGATGTCACCCGGTACAACCGGGGCGCTCGAGCCACCTGGTATAACCGCTTTAATTTTACGACCACCACGCATGCCGCCCGCAAGCTCTAAAAGCTTGGCAAAAGGTGTGCCTAAAGGTATTTCATAATTACCAGGGCGCTCAACGTCACCCGATATAGAAAACAGTTTAGTGCCACCGTTATTAGGTATACCCGCTGCTAAATAAGCTGCGCCACCATTTAAAATGATCCAGGGGGCAGCGGCAAATGTCTCGGTGTTATTAACTGTTGTGGGCTTACCGTACATACCAAAGCTGGCTGGAAAGGGGGGCTTAAAGCGCGGTTGCCCTTTTTTACCTTCTAACGATTCAAGCAACGCCGTTTCTTCACCACAGATGTAAGCACCATAGCCATGAACCGCGTGCAACTCGAAGTTAAACGACGAACCTAAAATATTGTTACCTAAAAAACCCGCATCGCGCGCTTCTTTTAAGGCTTCTTCAAAGCGATCGTAAATCTCAAAAATTTCACCGTGAATGTAGTTGTAACCGACTGAGATACCCATGGCGTATGCGCCTATGGCCATTCCTTCAATCACACTATGGGGGTTAAAACGCAATATATCGCGATCTTTAAACGTGCCTGGCTCGCCCTCGTCTGAGTTACAAACCAAATACTTTTGACCAGGAAATGTACGTGGCATAAACGACCATTTCAACCCCGTGGGAAAACCGGCACCACCTCGCCCACGCAAGCCTGAAGCCTTCATTTCAGCAATGACATCTTCAGGCTTCATACCCGACAGCATTTTTTTCAATGCACTGTAGCCACCACGTTTGACGTAATCGTCTAAACGCCAATTTTTACCATCGAGGCCAGCCATAATTTGGGGGTTAATGTGCCGACCATGCAACGACATGGAAGCAGGCACATCGTCATTGGGTACGGCAATTAAACCCTCTGAATACTTTTCGAGTACTGACTGTACGTTCATAGTCATGTTTGCATTCATGGTCATGGACATAATTAAACCTCTTTAACTTAAGTCGTTGACGATGCAGACGCGGCAGCGGCGTGAACCGAACCGGCAGCTGCGATTTGCGTCGCATGATCTTGAGCTGCGGCTTGTTTCAAATCATCAAGCATGCCATCAATACGATCAGTCGACATACGTATACACATATGTTTATTATTCACTAACAAGACTGGTGAATCGCCACAGGCGCCCATGCACTCACCTTCAATTAAGGTGAACAAGCCATCTGTCGTGGTTTCATTAAACGCAATGCCCAGCTTTTTTTGAATGTAGGCTGCGGTTGCGTCACCGAAGCTTAAAGCACACGGTAAATTGGTACAGACCGTTATTTTAAATTTACCAACGGGTTTGGTGTCAAACATGTTGTAAAACGACGCAACTTCTTGAACACCAATTGGGGGTTGCTCTAGGTACTGGGCAATGTCTTGAATAACCTCAGGCGATACCCAGCCTTTTTCATCTTGCGCAATGGCAAGCGCGGCAATAAGAGCAGATTGTTTTTGATCTGCCGGGTATTTGGTTAACTCGGCGTCAATCTTTCTATAGGCATTTTCTGTTAGCAGCATAATCTTTATTCAGTTTCGGTTCTGACCGGGGTCAAGCCCTAGCGGTCAATCTCGCCAAACACAATATCTTGTGTACCAATGATGGTGACAGCGTCAGCAATCATGTGGCCACGCGACATTTCGTCAAGCGCTTGTAAATGCGCAAACCCTGGCGCACGAATTTTTAATCGGTATGGCTTGTTGGCACCATCAGACACAATGTAAATACCAAACTCACCCTTGGGGTGTTCAATTGCACTGTAGGCTTGGCCTTCAGGAACATGAAAACCTTCGGTGAAAAGTTTGAAGTGGTGAATCAACTCTTCCATGTTGGTTTTCATACCCGTACGCTTAGGCGGTGACACTTTGTGGTTGTCAATCATGACTGGGCCCGGGTTGTTTCGCAGCCAATCGATGCATTGGCGAATGATAGCGTTACTTTGGCGCATTTCAGCCACACGTACTAAATAACGATCGTATGAATCACCATTCACACCGACCGGAATATCAAACTGCATTTGGTCATAAACTTCGTAGGGCTCAGTTTTTCTAAGGTCCCACGCGACACCTGAGCCGCGCAACATCGGGCCCGTAAAACCTAGGGCTTTAGCTCGCTCAGGGCTCACCACACCAATGCCTACCAAGCGTTGCTTCCAAATGCGGTTATCGGTTAACAGCGTTTCGTATTCATCAACACATTTGGGAAAACGATTGGTAAAGTCTTCAATAAAATCTAACAGCGAACCTGAACGGGCATCGTTCATGGCTTTAACTTCTTTTGCGGGACGGTAATCGCTGCTTTTGCCATACTGTGCCATGTTTTCTGGCAAATCGCGGTAAACGCCGCCAGGGCGATAGTATGCTGCGTGCATACGAGCGCCTGAAACAGCCTCATAGCAGTCCATTAGGTCTTCACGCTCACGAAACGCGTATAAAAATACAGCCATGGCACCGACATCAAGTGCGTGTGAGCCCAGCGACATCAAATGATTAAGCAACCGAGTGATTTCATCAAACATAACGCGAATGTATTGCGCGCGAACAGGTGGCTTTACGCCTATTAGCTTTTCAATTGCCATGACGTAAGCGTGCTCGTTACACATCATCGATACGTAATCAAGACGATCCATGTAGGGCAAGGCTTGTAAATAAGTACGCTGCTCAGCCAGTTTTTCAGTGGCGCGATGAAGCAAACCAATGTGCGGGTCAGCACGCTGAATAACCTCACCATCGAGCTCAAGCACTAAGCGTAAAACGCCGTGCGCAGCAGGGTGCTGTGGACCAAAATTTAAAGTGTAGTTTTTAATTTCTGCCATGATTAACGCCCTATTCCGTAATCTTCTTCGCGTATCACGCGGGGAATAATTTCTCGAGGGTCAATGGTGACGGGTTGGTACACCACGCGCCCCTGTTCAGGGTCATACCGCATTTCGACGTTACCGTAAACTGGAAAGTCTTTACGAAACGGGTGACCAATAAAGCCATAATCAGTCAAAATACGACGTAAATCGGGGTGACCTTCAAACACGATACCAAACAAATCAAAAGCTTCACGTTCATACCAATTTACGCTGGGCCAAACATCAATTAATGAATTGATGACTGGAAATTCATTATCGGCTACCAAAGCTACCACTCGTAAACGCCAATTATGCGTTATGGAAAGCAAGTGCAAAACCACAGCATAACGTTGTGGAAAAAGAGGTTTTGGTTCTATTTGCCCTTCTTTGCCAATACCGTAAGTTAAATAATCAACACCACACAAGTCAACAGCCGTTTCAAATTTAAAAGCTTCATCATCACGCAAACGCTCGCAAACAGTTTGCCACTGATCAGCCGCGACCGTTAAGGTGAGCTCGTCAAATGCTAACGCCACGGCCGATTCGCCGAATTGTTGATTTAATGCTTGATGCAGGTTATTGAGCCTTGACATATTTAGAGCCTAATCTGTTCTGCGTGATGGTTCGTTTCAGTTGTTTACTTCGTAATAAATTTCACTAAACTTAGCGAGCAATGGTGTGCGTTAAACGAATTTTATTTTGCATTTGCAACAAACCATAAACCAAGGCCTCTGCAGTGGGGGGGCAGCCGGGTACGTAAACATCAACGGGCACAATGCGGTCACAGCCCCTAACTACCGAGTAAGAATAGTGATAATAACCACCGCCGTTTGCACACGAACCCATTGACAGAACCCAACGGGGTTCAGGCATTTGATCGTAAACTTTACGCAATGCAGGAGCCATCTTGTTGCATAAAGTACCTGCAACAATCATTAAATCTGACTGGCGTGGGCTGGGGCGAAAAATAATACCGAATTGATCTAAATCGTAGCGAGCAGCGCCAGCATGCATCATTTCAACGGCGCAACAGGCTAGGCCAAACGTCATAGGCCACATTGAACCTGTTTTGGCCCAGTTAATGACTTT
Organism: Bordetella parapertussis; assembly: GCA_945883615.1. GTDB lineage: Bacteria > Pseudomonadota > Gammaproteobacteria > Burkholderiales > Burkholderiaceae_B > Algicoccus > Algicoccus parapertussis_A. The sequence goes on from CAMCYB010000010.1 coordinate 21,040, forward strand.
GTCAGCGCTAGTCGTAACAAAACCTTGTTTCAAAATACCGTCAATTGCCATACATCACTCTACTTTTTAGTTATGCAGACCGAACATACGGTGCAACACGCAACAACTTAATATTATTCCCAATCAAGTGCACCCTTTTTCCATTCGTAAATGAAACCAACAGTGAGCACAGCCAGAAAAGACATCGCTGCTACAAAACCTGCAAAACCCACAACACCATTTGATATAGCCCAGGGCGCAAGAAATGCAATTTCAAGGTCAAACAAAATAAATAAAATAGCAACGAGGTAATAGCGCACGTCAAATTTCATGCGTGAATCGCCGAAGGTTTCAAAACCGCACTCGTAGGGCGATAATTTTTGATCGTCAGGGCGATTGGGTCCAATGAGCGAGCCCGCAGTGATTAGAGCGAAGCCAATTAAAGTACCGACGATCATGAAAAGCAGTACGGGGAAATATTGTTCAAGATTCATATTTTTTCAGCCCTAGCTATTCGTACATACCGTTGCATTGTAGCACTCTGTCAATCAAAATAGATGCCGAATACCCACCCCAACAACTTGGCTTTTAGCCGTAGAAATCATTTGAAAATTGTTTGACGCTGAGCCCCAAGCGTATAAATTCGTACTTCTTGATAAGTCGTATACAAAAGCGACACTTAAAATACTTTGCGTGGCATGCCCCACAGCTTGGCTTAATTCACCTTTAGGTTGCATCATTTGCCAAGAAAGTATCACTTTACTAGCTGCTGTTGCCGGTATGGTTGCACCCAACATTAATGATTGATAGTCATAACCAGACTCAAATAAAATACCCGAACCTTTAGTAAAAGTGTCTAGGCCTGAGCCGCTAACACTATTACCTGGGGCTTGGCCAATATAAGCACCATCAAACCCTTGACCGACTGCTGCAGATAATTGCATAAAACCCAAGTCGTATTTTGCTCCAAGTGCCCACATTTTAGGTACGGGCGCATTGGGGTTGTCGATATTAACCGCACTGTCACTCAAAGAAACGACTTTTGAACTACCAAAGGCTGCATCAAAACTTACAACTGCAATAAGCTTATCTGCCATAAAACGCAACGCAACCGTGGTAGCTCGTACATTATTAGACGTACCAAAGTTTTCAGTTGCAGGTTGAATTTTGGTGTTAGGCCCCTTTGCGTAGAGGGCGCTTTGACCGACATTAAACGAATACCCCACCATTCCCTGAAAGCCCTGAATGTCTGCACTTTGTACCATAATCATATTATCAAATCGAACCGTATTCGCTTGACCAAATGAAGCGCCCATATTCGCTTGACCAAAGCTTAAGGCAAACGGATCAATTGCCCCAAAATAACGTGTTGCTGCATTGACTTGGCGTCCCCAATCGGTTGTTCCATATTGCTTACTACTCAAACCCAAAGTCGCTTGCCGACCAAATGCACGACCGCCCTGCCCTTGGGTGCCGTTTTGTGCATTGATGCCCGATTCAAGCACAAAGTTAACTGATAAATCGTTGCTTATGAAGTCGGTACCCTTCAACCCCCAACGTGAGCCACTTTGAACGCCAGAATCCATTTGTATTTGGTTACCATTTATTGCCCCACCTTTTGCGTGTTTATTCCGGGCAACGTGGACAGAACTGATGCCCAAATCAACAACGCCATACAAAATCACCTGCACAGATTCAGAATTTGAATTTGCCCAAGCCGATATAGGAAAAAGCAAAACTAAAAAAAAGAGATTTTTTTTGTATTGATTAAATTTCATGTGTACGTATTAAAAGCCATAAATATTAACTTTATGTGACACACAACAAAAAAGCCCCCTAAGGAGCTTTTTTGTTTCAAACGATTAGATTAGTCTAAGGTGTTTGATTAGAACAAGTGACGTGCACCGATACCTAATGTGTTTGACATTGCGCCAGACAACATACCAGCATTGCTCATGTATGAGTAGTATGCATACAAGTTAGTACGCTTTGACAAGCTGTAGGTGTAACCAATGCTACCGACGTTTTGAGTTGCTGTGTTAGCCAAAGTCTTTAAGCTACCGCCAGTCATCATTTGCTGCCATGACAAGAACACGCTACCTGCAGCACCAACTGGAGCTGACAAACCGAGCATCCATGAAGATGTACGAGCACCGTTTCTGAACCCAAAACCACCATTGGTATTTGTGTCGCCACCAGTTGTTACGTTACCAAGAACACCGGTACCTTTAGCAATACCACCAATGTTTTGACCGTAAGCAGCGTGAGTTTTCACGACTTTAAAGTCGTACGTACCACCAAGGTTCCAAGAAATGATGTTGTTAGCTTGTTTCTGGCGTGTATCGTTTGCATTAACAATTACGCCATTAGGACCAATTCTATAAAAATTAACATCTTGATACGCTGCAGGTGTTATGTAGTCAAATGTAGCTGCGACTAATAAGGGGCCGCTACCATAACGCAAACCTAAGCCAAGAGCCTTAGTTTTGTAACTCGTACCAAACGCTGCTGCGCCTGAGTAGTCGGGAGCATTAACAATACGTTCGCCGTTGTTTGTAGCAGGTGCGTTATTGTTGTTAGCGCCTGTATCAAATGAGTAACCAATGCCACCAACAAAACCTTTAATGTTAGGTGTTTGGTATGCAATCATATTTGAGTAACGTGCAAAAACCATACCCATTGATGAAGTTAATGAAGATGTACCAAAACCAGTATTGAAAGGGTCAATACCAGAAAAAGCTAATGTTCCTGGTGTGACGCGGCGGCCAATGTCAAGACCACCCCAGGCGTTACTAACCAAGCCTAAAGTAGATTGGCGCTGGAAACCAGAATCTTGTGTACCATTACCAACGTTAACACCTTGCTCAAACACGAAGTTTGCTGACAAGCCATTACCTAAGTCTTCAACGCCTTTTAAGCCCCAGCGTGAACCAGATTGTTGGCCAGAGGCAACAGAAGTGTCGTTACGTGTCTGCGAGTTTTGAAAGTTATTACCTTCTTTAAGTGTCTGTGACGCTAAACCCACGTCAACTACGCCGTATAAAGTAACTGATGATTGTGCCGAAGCGGCGCCGGCGAAGCCAGCTAACAGGGCGGCAGCAAGCAGAGTCTTTTTCATTTAAGAAATCTCCGAAAATTTGAGTAACAAGAGCAGCAAATAAACCATTTCATCTGTGCCCCCCTAACTCCGCTAGGGAAGTTATAGCTATTTCATCAAACTTCTTGGCCTGTGGCTAGGTATGAAGAGATAAATACGTCATATTGCCAAAAAAATGTAGGTTTGGCACAACACTCGTTGTTTTGCCACGTCAATATTGCTTAAAAACAGCACTTTTATAACGAGACGGCGTTTTCGCCTAAACCACTCTAAGACTTCACTTTAAGGCATCTATATGACGTTTTATGTTGTTTGATACTTATGTTGTAGCTAGGCATCTATTAAATTAAACGCAGATATCAAAATAAAAAAGCTCAAATATTAAGCTCAGGCTGTCGAACGTAATGATTTTGCAACGGTTCGCCCCAATTGCTCTTTAACAAGAAAGTTAGTTGAGCAAGACAACCTGTTTAATTTTTGTATTTATTGTGAAATTAAGACTGGAGTATCAAACCATCAATCGCCGTGCCTAATTTAAACGTGCGGGATTAAACGAGCAGGCTTAAATGTACAGGCTCAAACGTACAAGCATCACCTTACAGGCTTCACCGTGAAGGCTTCAAATTTAGAGTGATTCAGTAAATAGTTTAATTGTTGGCACAGCATCTAGCGTTAAAAACGGCATGTTTTGCCAAATTTGATGGTTGCAGCTCATTACCCGTTTTTAGAGTAAGACCGATATTTTGCGGTGCTTGACACTTTTTACTCATTCCCCATGAACGGGGTAGAGCTAATTGGGCTTAAGCCTGAGACTAAAGTTGTTTAATTTATGGTGCCGACGGCGAGACTCGAACTCGCACAGCTTTCGCCACTACCCCCTCAAGATAGCGTGTCTACCAATTCCACCACGTCGGCAATGAACCACAAACGAACTTATTACACTTTATTTACTAAACTTACCTAGCAGCTATTTATTAAAAGCTTTTTATTTACTGCTATTTACACATTGCTATTTACTTGCTGCTATTTACACATTGCTATTAACTAGCTGCTGTTTACACACTGCTATTTACTAGCTGCTATTTAATAACTTTTCTAAGCCCGCAATTTTAGCACGGGCTTTTGCTTTATTTGGGCACTGCTGGGGCCGCAGGAACTGACGGTACAGCAGGCACAGCGGGTACACCCGATGTACCCGGAACACCCGGCACACCACCTGCACCCGGTGCGCCCGGCATGCCAGGTACGGTGGGCACTGCCTTGCCGTTAGTAAACGTTTCCATGATGCCAGTATTTTGGCTTTTAAGACCTTGGGTTGACATGTATGCCAAACCTATAGTCGCTATAAAAAACACCACTGCAGCCCATTTGGTGGCGCGCGATAAGAAGTTTGCTGCGCCTGTAGCACCAAACAAACTGCCTGATGAGCCGCTACCAAAGGCTGAACCCATATCTGCACCCTTACCTTGCTGCAACAATACCAAAGCAATGATGGTGAACGATGCAACAACTTGAATAATCAACAAAATAGTGACCTGCATACTCATAATCTACGAGCTCCAATAAATGGTTCTAACCAGCAATAACATGCTTTGAATAATCTTTAAAAATGATCACTACAAACCTATAAATATTTGGGTCGCAATGATTAAATTGTGCCAACTAAACTGCAATACCTAAAAAATCTTGTGCAATTAACGAAGCACCACCCACTAACGCACCATCAATATCAGCCATAGCAAATAAGCTCGCAGCGTTGTCTGGCTTAACACTTCCGCCATAAAGTACGGGTACGTTTTGTGCTTTGGCAGGCAACATTGCTCGAATACTGGCATGAACGGCTTGTGCCTGCTCTGGCGTGGCGCTACGACCCGTACCAATAGCCCATACGGGCTCGTAGGCTATAACCATACGTTGCACAGCCTCAGGCCCTAAAGCCAAGATAGGCTGTAACTGTCGTGCAATAACGGCGTCAACTTCACCTGCATCGCGCTCTGCTAGCGATTCGCCGACACAGACCACGGGGGTTATATTTGCATGAAGCGCGGCCAAGGCTTTGTCTGCCACCAATTGATCAGACTCACCATGCAGTGCTCGGCGCTCTGAATGCCCCACGATCGCCCAACGGCAAGCGAAGTCTTTCAGCATTAATGCCGATATTTCACCTGTATAGGCACCCTTGTTATGGGCACTAACATCTTGTGCACCCCAAGAAACGACTGACCCCTCAAGCGCCTGTGACACCTGCGCCAAGTAAGGAAACGGCACACAAACAGCCAAATGCGAACCTTGCACGTTGCCAGAGGCTTGGCGCAAAGCGATCAACAAGCCAGCATTACTGGCTAAATTGCCGTTCATCTTCCAGTTGCCCATGATGAGGCGCACCTGACGAGAAGTCGGTTGAGCTGAAAACATTACTGAAGCAGTTTGTGTTTGAGGGGCCATATGCAATAAACGATGAGTAGTCGCTATTAAAGTCGAATTCATCCTATTATTGTACGCGTTTAGCCTGTCGTCAGAATAATTTTGCCGATTTGCTCACCTGCTTCCATTATGGCATGCGCTTTAGCAGCGTGCTCGAGAGGCATCGTTGTATAAATAATGGGTTTAATTTTGCCGGCTGACAGCAATGGCCAAACATGCTTTTGCAAGTTTTGCGCGATGTCAGCTTTAAACGCAATAGAGCGTGCTCGCAAGGTTGAACCGGTAATGGTTAAACGCCTAACCATGACTTCTGTCGCATTAAAACTTGAGTTAGCGCCACCTAATGTGGCAATAATAACAATGCGACCGTCATCGGCTAAGCACTTCACGTCACGTTCAATGTAATCACCCGCGACCATATCAAGAATGACGTTAACCCCTTTGCCGCCTGTGAGCGCTTTAATTTCTTGAACAAAATCTTTTGTTTTGTAATTAATGGCATAGTCTGCACCTAACGCTAAAACGGCTTGGGCACGCTCATCGCTACCCACTGTGGTGTAAACCGTGTGACCCATGGCATGCGCCAACTGTATGGCCGTGGTACCAATGCCACTTGCGCCCCCATGCACTAAAAACGATTCGTTGCCTGATAAACGAGCACGATCAAATACGTTGCTCCAAACGGTAAAGTACGTTTCAGGTAAACCTGCTGCTTCGATTAACGATAGACCTTGTGGAATAGGCAAACACTGCGCAGTGGGCGCAACACAAAACTCAGCGTAACCACCGCCTGCAACCAAAGCACATATTTTGTCGCCGATTGCAAAGCTTGTACCAGCCAAATCACCCGAAATAATTTCACCTGCGATTTCTAAGCCTGGAATGTCTGACGCGCCCGGTGGGGGTGCGTAATTACCTTGTCTTTGAAACACATCGGGGCGGTTTACGCCTGCGGCAAAGACTTTAATCAGCACTTCACCTTGAGCCGGAACAGGCATTGGACGCTCGCCAATCACCAAGACTTCTGGGCCACCTGGAGTTTTAATTTCAACAGCACGCATGGTTTTTTTCCTTTTTTTTTAAAACTAGTGTTTGATTGTGTAAAAGCATGTTCGCTAACAATCTTAAACCCAATGACAACGCCTAAAGTCATTTGCCTCAGAACATCATTTCAATAGATCTGTATAATGCACGGCACGGAAGGTTGGCAGAGCGGTTGAATGCACCAGTCTTGAAAACTGGCGACGTCGCAAGGCGTCCGTGAGTTCGAATCTCACACCTTCCGCCAGACTTTAAGTAATTAAGCGCCTCTCGGGGCGCTTTTTATTTTTTTCCAATTTGTCGGCCATTTTTTGAAGTAAGCGCTTTAGTCTTGCTAATATTGCCAGAAAAAACTTTCCATTATGGACAAATATTTAACTAAATATCTATAATGACGGAATGCCTAGCAAACCCCCTGTCATCTTTCCGCAAGAACAAATGTTGCTTTCTCACCTCGGTGAGCGGTTAAAGCTCGCACGTTTGCGGCGCAAACTTAGCAATACTGTCGTGGCTCAACGGGCCGGTGTCTCGAGAAGCTCTTTGTACAAAGTAGAGGCAGGTGATGCGGGTGCTACGATGGGCACCTACCTAAGGGTCATGACGGCACTGGGCCTAGAAGCTGACATCCAAAACCTTGCTGCCGATGACAAGGTCGGCCGCAAACTTCAAGATTTGGCGCTTGATACACGCGTTCAACTTGAAAAAACTTAAAAAACTCTTTCTGGCACCCTTCTCCCCACCCACGACACAAGTTTACTGACGAAAGGTTTATTTTTACGTTATTGTTAAAGAATAACGAGACAAAACTTGAGTGTATAAAGTGCTTAACCCATTAATTGACCCTTTTGGTCGCAAAATTAAATACGTACGCATCAGCGTGACTGATCGCTGCGACTTACGTTGCACCTACTGTATGCCTGAGGGGTTTAAAGACTACCGCGAACCAGACAATTGGCTCAAGTTTGACGAAATTATTCGGCTAACAGGCGTTTTGGCTCAATTGGGTACGAAGCGTTTTCGGTTAACAGGCGGCGAGCCTCTATTACGTAAAAACCTGCCTGATCTTGTTGCGGGCATTTCTGCCCACTCAGGTGTGAAAGACATTTCATTGTCAACTAATGCCACGCGTTTGCCACGTTTTGCCAAAGCGCTTAAGGAAGCGGGGCTTAAACGTGTCAACATCAGTTTAGACAGCTTAAAGCGCGACCGGGTTGAAAAAATTTGTGGTCGTGATGTGTTGTCGCAAGTGATTGCGGGTATTGATGCCGCGCTTGAAGTGGGGTTAGGCCCTGTTAAGCTCAATATGGTGGTCATGCCCGGCACCAACGACGATGAAGTCGAAGACATGTTTAAGTTTTGTCTTGACCGAGGCATTGTGTTTCGCATGATTGAAACCATGCCAATGGGTTTTACGGCTATCGACGCTGGCCATACGTCTTTGCAACCCATACTTGAAGGTTTACGCTTAAACCATGGCTTGATACCCACAATAGGTGAAATGGGCGGTGGCCCTGCGCGTTACTGGCAAACGCCCGATGGGCGGGGTCAAGTGGGTGTGATCACCCCTATTAGTGAACACTTCTGTGAAACCTGCAACCGGGTTCGTTTAGCAGTTGATGGCGCCATTTATCTTTGTCTTGGCCAAGAAGAAAAAATCGAAATGCGCGAGTTATTGCGCCAAAACGCTGATGATGAAACCATTATTGCGGTTTTACGCGCAGGCATTGCGTTGAAGCCTGAGCGTCACGAATTTCGTGAAGCCCCAGAAAAAATCATTCGCTTTATGTCGCAAACGGGTGGCTAAGCATGCCTCAAAACACCCCCATTAGAAAACCTTTGTTAGATTTTGATGAGGCGCGCGCGCGTTTGGTGTCACAAGCGACCACGTTGACCCCCATAAAAAAGGTTGGTTTGCTCGATGCGGCAGGCCATGTTTTACGCAGCAGCGTGGTGTCGCCTATGGCGGTACCCGGTTTTGACAATAGCGCGATGGATGGCTACGCCATTTTCCCAACTGACCCTTATGCGTCTCACCATACCCTAACGGTATCGCAACGTATTGCGGCTGGTTATACCGGCACAGCTCTTAAACCGGGTGAGGCTGCACGCATTTTTACGGGCGCACCTGTGCCTGAGGGCACTTTCGCCGTTGTGCCCCAAGAAGATACGCGCACCGAAGGTGACCATGTCATCATTGAACGCATGGTGCAAGCGCAAAACTTTGTGCGTTTGCGAGGTGAAGATATTGCCTTAAACAGTGAAATTATTTCGGTGGGTACGCGTTTGCGTGCCCCCCACATTGCTTTGGCTGCATCGGTTGGGTTAACTGAGTTAACTGTTTCCGCCCCTTTAAAAGTTGCCATATTATTAACTGGCGACGAACTGGTTGAGCCTGGTAACCCCCTTCAAGCGGGTCAAATTTATAATAGCAATCGCTATTGGTTACGCGACGCACTCAAGCAATTAGGCTGCGAGGTGATTGACCCAGGCATGGTTCGAGACACCCCTGAAGCAACACGAGTTGCGCTGCGTCAAGCCAGTGCGCAAGCCGATGTGGTGATCACCTGCGGTGGTGTCTCAGTCGGTGACGAAGACCACGTACGAGCCGCCGTTGAATCAATGGGTCACATTGATTTATGGCAAATAGCGATGAAGCCAGGTAAACCGTTGGCTTATGGCAAGGTCAATCAATCTGATTTTATTGGTTTACCAGGCAACCCAGTCAGCGCATACGTCACGTTTATGTTGATGGCACAACCCTTTTTGCAAGCTCGCATGGGGCTGCAGGTGCAATTGCAAATGGCCGACGGGCAAAAAATGGTGGCGGGGTTTGATTGGCCCAAACCTGATCGGCGTCGTGAATTTTTGCGTGCACAACTCAGCTTGCAAGCTGATGGCACAGAAGTATTGACCATTTGGCCCAACCAAGGTTCTGGGGTGATGAGTAGTGTCGCTTGGGCACACGGTTTAATAGACGTACCCGCGGGGCAACCCATTAAAGTGGGTGATACCGTTCGTTATTTTTCTTTTAACCGTTTATTAAGCGATTAAGTTTATGAGTATTCGTGTATTGTACTTTGGTGAACTTCGTGAGCATATTGGCACGCATCTAGACGAGTTGCCTTGGTTGGGGCAAGCACTTCAGCCTTTTACCGTTCAAGATTTAATTGCAACGTTGTCAGCGCGAGCAGACCATTACGCACAGGTTTTAAAAAGCGATGCACCGCTTAAAGTTGCTGTCAATCAAAATATGGCAAACTTAACGACACCCATTCCTGATCATGCTGAGGTGGCTTTGTTTCGACCCGTGACTGGGGGTTAAACATGACTCGCATTTCACTGAGTGCCTAATAGTTAAACCACTTTTTGAGCAGCATAAGACTTTTATGACACAACGTTTTGACGCGCGGGTACAAATTGAGCCTTTTGATTTTGGGGTAGAGTATGCTGCGTTTTTAAAGGGCGATCGGGCTGCCGGTGCTGTTGCCTCTTTTGTCGGCCGAGTGCGCGAGCGCAACCTTGACGAGCCCATCAAAACGCTTGAGCTTGAACATTACCCTGGTATGACAGAAAAGGTGATGCAAGAGGTTTTAGTTGAGGCCAACATTCGCTGGCCGCTGATGGGTGCACGAGTTATTCACCGTATAGGCAAACTTGAACCCGGTGAAAACATTGTTTTAGTATTAACTGCCAGTGCTCATCGCCATGCTGCGTTAGATGCCTGTTCATTTATTATGGATCACTTAAAAACCAAAGCTACTTTTTGGAAAAAAGAATCAACCCCAGATGGCGAACGTTGGGTTAAAGGTCGCGACAGCGACGCCCAAGCCCAAGCACGTTGGCATGAATCTGAACCCAACAATGTCTCAAATTAATACCTAAAATCAATGCCTCAAACTCATCATGACTAAACCGCTTGCACCGCCGGGCTCATCGGCTGATAAAACAGACATTTTGACCCACTTTAATGCGCAAGGCCAAGCCCACATGGTTGATGTGGCGGCTAAATCACACACCCACCGCAGTGCTTTAGCAGGGGGGTACATTCAAATGTTGCCCGACACCTTCGAACGGGTGCGTGCAGGTGATAGTAAAAAAGGTGACGTACTGGGTATTGCCCGCATAGCAGGCATCATGGCGTCTAAACAAACGGGCAACCTCATACCGCTTTGCCACCCTTTAAGTTTGACGCACGTGAGTGTTGAATTTGAGCTAGATGCTGATCAATCTCGGGTCAACTGCACCGCTCGCGCAGAAACCACGGGCCCGACTGGGGTCGAGATGGAAGCCCTGACCTCAGTTTCAATTGCGCTGTTAACGGTGTACGACATGCTCAAAGCGATAGATCGGGGCATGACAATCAGTGCCATTCAATTAATTGAAAAAAAAGGTGGCAAATCGGGTCACTGGGTTCGATAACATCACCATTTTTAACGCTCGTTAAATGCTTTCATCGTTAAACGTCAGTCGAGCTCAAACTGTTTTCTAAACTTCGCGTAGAATAACGCCTGTTGCCCGGGTGGTGAAATTGGTAGACACAGGAGACTTAAAATCTCCCGCTTCACGGCGTGCTGGTTCGATTCCGGTCCCGGGCACCACGGTTTTTAAAAATATCAAAGATTGACAATAATGTATAAAATACGATTATTTGGTTAAACAGCTTTTCACAGGGATTCTCAACATGGGAATGAACATCAACTTGACCCCTTATCTTGAGAGTATGGTGAGACAAAAAGTTGAGTCCGGTCTTTACACTTCCGCGAGCGAAGTGCTGCGTGAAGCGCTGCGTCTTATGGACGAACAAGACCACCCGCGTGCAACGAAACTAGAACAGTTACGGCAAGATGTTCTTGCAGGGCTTAATAGCGGTGCTGCAATCACATGGGATCCCACACAGATTAAGCGCGCTGGATACAAAAGACGTCAAAGCGAGGCGTAATTTGACGCGTGTTGTTTATCGCCCGCTTGCTGGAAGTGAAATATCTGATATTTGGGACTTCATCGCAGAAGATAGTGTTCTGCAAGCCGATTCATGGGTTGACAAACTTGATGCAAAACTGCGCCTACTGGCAACACAACCATTAATGGGGCGCTCTCGCGAGGAATTGCTCCCTAGCTTGCGTAGCCACCCATTTGGTCGTTATGTAATTTTCTATATGCCACTATCTGATGGTGTCGATGTTATTAGGGTCATTCATTCAACTCGTGATCTCAACAGTTTTTTTAATTCTGACTGATGGTCTAAAGCGCAGTCAGCTCGCGCTCACAGGCTCTAGATTAGTCACAACAATGCAGGTTGAGAATTATTAGTTGGTATTTCCGAACGAAACTTAGCGCACGCACACCCGAACGCGGGCCAGCTGGCCACGTCAAAAACGGGCATACATAACCAGTCTGACCTGCTATTCCCGGTTGTCCCTGTTGCGCCCTGATGACACCGGTGTGAAATTTTGTATGGGAAACAAATATTTTTTCCCCTAACTTACGCAAAGCCCTTATTCATAAGGCTTTTGCATCCGGCCCCGGGCACCACTCATATTGCAGTTCTTCTTATACACGGCAACATACGCCGTTCCAACCGCAGTGGGCCAAGACCCTTAGCCGGCCCCTTAGCCGGCCACTCTCAAAGCCCTTGAAGTCAGATCAATAAATAATGGGCTTTACCCCATTAGCGTACGCCGGTGGGTGACGCGTTCACAGGCCTATCATCGAACGCTATAACGTACTGACTTAACAGTAAAATTAAGCTAAATTAAACCAATTCGTTGATACAATAAATGAAATATTTTTTGCTTTTTAGGTTCTGGTCAAGAGAGCAGCACCTATAAGAGCAGCACCAATGATAAACCCGTTACGACGTTCTTAAAGTCGCCCATTTTGGAATAAACATTCGATGCAGCAATTTAAACGTCAGGCCATTAATTTATCTGTCATCGTGGCATTAACAGCCGCGACTAGCTTATCTTCAAGTCTGTCTTATGTGCCGGCGTTTATTGGCCAAGCCCATGCGCAAAGTAGCACATCAGAGCAACTTTCGAGCGCACAGTTGCAATCTTTAGTTTCTTCAATTGCGCTTTACCCTGACTCTTTATTGTCAATGATGCTGATGGCTTCTACCTACCCGCTTGAGGTTGCTGAAGCTTACAACTGGCTTGAGGCCAACAAAAGTTTGTCGCGTACACAAATTCAAGACGCCATGAAATCGCAAACGTGGGACAACAGTATAAAGTCATTGGTGCTATTTCCCGAGGCGTTAACACTTATGGGCACAAAGCTTGGGTGGACACAACAACTCGGTAATGCCTACCTTGCGCAACCCAAGCAATTAATGGATGCGGTTCAAGCATTACGCAGTAAAGCTAAACAAGCGGGCAATTTAAAATCAAACGACCAAGTTAATGTGTCGACTGATCAATCATATTGTGCCTGCTAACCCCCAGGTTATTTACGTACCGCAATACAACCCCACGGTGGTGTATGGCGGTTGGCCCTACCCTGCTTACCCCCCTGCACCCGTTTACAACCCTGCATGGGGTTTATTGACCTTTGGTGCCGGCTTAGCTATAGGGGCTGCGCTGTGGTCATCACCCCACTGGAACTCAGGTTCGATCAACATCAACAATAATAATTACAACAACTTTAATAGAAGTTTTAATTCAAACAATAACCTTAAAAATGAACATATTGGTGACAACAACAATTGGAAGTTCAACCCTGCAGCCCGAGGGAATGTACCTTTCAATAACTCTGCCCTAGCTCAACGTTACGGCAACGCGTCGCAAAGCGAACGTGAAGCGGCTGCTCGAACAGAAGCCTCTCGTGCCACCAGCGATTGGAACAAAAACGCTACCCCTGAAGATCGTCAGCGCGCTCAACAAGCAGCTAGCCGTGCTCAAAGCGATGCCCGCAGTCGCGACGTTGCCAACGACCGAAGCCAAACGCCAGATCGCAGCTTTGGGGGTGATCGTAGGGTAGGTGGTTTTGGTGGTGGGCACTTTGGTGGCGGTTTCAGGCGTTAATTAGGCAAAGCAACTCTTCAGGCATACTGAATTTTTATACTTCGCCCTTAAAAATTATAAATACTATCGATACCAATACGCACGCTCAGCCTGATATGGTTGTGCTAGACGCCTGCATTTTAATGTCGGGCGTCTTGCGGCCTTTACTACTAAATTTGGCTCAAACGGGTTTATTTCGCCCTGTATGGTCTTCTTATATCGGTTTAGAGTGGCGTCGCAACGCAGCTCGTTTGTGGCCAATTAACCGTGACTTGTTAAGCGACGAATGGGCACAAATGCAACAACGATTTCCACAAGCCTGTTTTGATCCGTCTATGGTTCAAGCCGAGGTCGATACGCAACCCAAGCCGTTATTGCGTCGAAGTGACGCTAAAGACCATCATGTAATTATGGCGGGTTTTAGGGCTTTGAGTGAATATTGTGCGATGGAACCAACATCAGTCAATGTTGTTAAGGTAAGCCAGCAAAGCGCCTGTGCTATAAAAGATGTCAACACGTTTAAGAAGGTTTCTACGAATATTTTGACGTGGAATATTCGCGACTTCAATCGTACTGAATTACGACAACTTAATTTAGGCCTACTTGACCCTGACCAACTACTTTGCAGCTGGTGGCTTAAGCACCATACCCTCATTACCCAGCACCTTGAGCGCGTTATAAAAACGCTCATCAACGATGGCCGCCGAGAACACGCCCCCATTGCTGACTTTTTACATCGCGAGCGATTATTTCGGTTTAAGCAGTTGTATTTGAAAGGTATATAAAAAAACGCCCACGCAGAAAGTTCGAAATGGGCGTTTCATAATGGGTTGCACAACAGCTAAGCTGTGCTCCCACTTAGACAAAATTTACTGCGCAGCGGGTGGGCTGCTTTCTGCTGGCGCGGCAGGTGCTGCAGGGGCAGCGGGGCCGCCCTGCTCTTCAATGCCACCAATTGCTTTAACCGACAAGCGTAAACGGCCTTTGTCATCTGCTTCAAGAATTTTGACACGAAGCGGTTGACCCACTTTAAGCACATCGTTAATGTTGGCAATACGGTAGTTTGCAATTTCAGAAATATGCAACAAACCGTCACGGCCAGGCAACACTTGAACGATTGCACCAAAATCAAGTAAACGCAAAACGCTACCATCGTAGACTTGGCCGACTTCTACATCGGCTGTCAATTCGGTAATACGGCGTTGGGCTTCTTTGGCTTTGTCAATATCAGCACTTGAAATGACAATGGTGCCATCATCAGAAATATCGATGTGGGTACCGGTTTCTTCGGTCAAGGCACGAATGGTTGCACCACCCTTACCAATGACGTCGCGAATTTTTTCTGGGTTAATTTTCATTGACAGCATGCGGGGTGCAAATGCTGACAATTCTTCGCGTGAACCATCGATCGACTCACGCATTTTGCCCAAAATATGCAAACGACCTTCGCGGGCTTGAGCCAAGGCGACTTGCATAATTTCTTTGGTGATGCCTTGAATTTTGATGTCCATTTGCAAAGCAGTAATACCGTTTTCAGTACCGGCTACTTTGAAGTCCATATCGCCAAGGTGATCTTCATCACCCAAAATGTCAGTTAAGACTGCAAACTTACCGTCTTGCAAGATCAAGCCCATGGCCACACCAGCCACGTGATCTTTAAGCGGAACGCCAGCGTCCATCATGGCTAAAGCGCCACCACAAACTGAGGCCATAGATGATGAGCCATTTGACTCAGTGATTTCTGAAACCAAACGAATGGTGTATTGAAAATCTTTATGATCTGGCAACAAAGGAACCAATGAACGCTTGGCTAAACGACCGTGGCCAATTTCGCGGCGCTTGGGCGCACCAAAACGACCGGTTTCGCCCGTGGCAAACGGAGGCATGTTGTAGTGCATTAAGAAACGATCACGGTATTCACCGGTGATGGCATCAATGATTTGCTCGTCTTGCTTGGTGCCCAATGTGGCGACCACCAAAGCTTGCGTTTCGCCACGTGTAAACAAAGCGCTACCGTGCGCACGGGGCAATACACCCAAGCGAATGCTGATGGGGCGAACCGTACGGGTATCGCGACCATCAATACGGGGCTCGCCACTTAAGATTTGGTGACGCACAATGCCTGACTCAATGTCAAACAAAATGTTTTCAACGGTTACACCGTCAACAGCAGGGTGACCGTTTTGTGTGGCTTGCTCGGCTAACTTAGCTTGCACGTCGGCGTAGACAGCTCGCAACTGCGTGGTGCGGGCTTGCTTTTCGCGGGTTTGATAAGCTGCTGCTAAACCCTCGTGCGCCAGTGCTTTAACTGAAGCAATTAAAGGCTCGTTACGGGCGGCAGGTTGCCAGTTCCACTCGGGCTTGCCCGCTTCGCGTACTAAGTCGTTTATCGCGTCGATCGCAACTTGCATTTGGGTATGGCCAAACACAACACCGCCAAGCATGATTTCTTCAGACAGTTGCAAAGCTTCAGATTCAACCATCAAAACCGCTGCTTGGGTACCCGCCACAACGAGATTCATTTTTGAATCAAGCAATTGGGTTGCGGTTGGGCTTAGTACGTATTCATCATTAATGTAGGCAACGCGGGCTGCGCCCACAGGGCCGTTAAAGGGAATACCTGAAATAGCCAGCGCAGCTGAAGCGCCGATCATGGCGGGCATATCAGGGTCGATTTCAGGGTTAACTGACAACACGTGAATGATGACCTGAACTTCGTTGTAGAACCCTTCAGGAAATAATGGACGCAAGGGGCGGTCAATTAAACGTGAGGTGAGCGTTTCTTTTTCACTTAAACGGCCTTCACGCTTGAAAAAACCACCGGGAATACGACCCGCTGCGTACGTTTTTTCAACATAATCAACTGTGAGTGGGAAGAAATCTTGACCTGATTTTGCGCTACGTGCGCCAACAACGGTGGCTAAAATAACGGTGTCATCAATTGAGACAACGACGGCACCCGATGCTTGACGAGCAATCTCGCCTGTTTCGAGTGTGACGGTATGCTGACCGTACTGGAATGATTTGGTGACTTTGTTAAACATAAAACAATGTTCCTGTTAAATGAAAAAACCGCACCTAAGGTGACAGATTGTCAAGTTAGGCACGGTTTATCGTGATGCTAAGACCCCGTGTATAAAATACGGTGGGACGTAAACAATTACTTACGCAGACCGAGGGTTTCGATCAGTGCGCGGTACGCGTCAGGGTTACGGCTTTTAAGGTAATCGAGCAATTTACGACGACGACTTACCATGCGCAACAAACCACGACGTGAGTGATGATCTTTCATATGGGCTTTAAAGTGCCCAGACAACTCATTAATACGTGCTGTGAGCAACGCGACTTGAACTTCTGGCGAACCCGTGTCACCTTGTGCACGTTGAAATTTTAAAACGATTTCTGCTTTGTTAATATCGATAACTGACATTTGAATAGACCTCTGTGAACATGCGCTAAGGCTGAGGTGCCTAAGCGTGAAGGGTGATATAAATATAAGACTTGACTGTAGTACTACATTATAGCGTAATAGTACTTATTCATTAAGTACCTATTCATTGAAATGCGTTTTTTATTGGTAATCTAATTCATTTAGTAGTGTCGACTCGTTCACATTTCACTCTGTCTTAATAAACAAATTTAAAATACTTGAATTTAAGGAATTTTTAGCATGTCTTCAAAATTTAAACTCGCTTTAGGTGCAACGTGTTTGTTAACGTTGGCAGGCTGCGCCCAAATGACCAGTATTCCCCCTGGCACCTCACTGCCAACCGTTCAAAAACAGTTTGGCAACCCTGCGGTAACCTGTGATGGCCCTAACGGCACCATGCGAGCTGTCTGGTCTCAAATGCCTGATGGCGAAATGGCTTGGGCCACCACAGTTGATGCGCAAGACAAAGTAGGAACTTTCACCCAGATTATGTCGGTTAAAGCTTTCAATGTATTGAGCCAAGGCACATGGGCTTCGAGTAAAGTACGTTGCGAATTTGGCCCCCCAGCAGTCGTACATATATTTCCTGAAAGGCCAGATCAAACTGTTTGGGAATATCGTTTCTTAGACGAAACCAACAACTACATGATTATGTATGTTTACTTTTCAACTGCAACAAATACTGTTTTACGCTTCTCACCAGTTCCTGACCCTGAGTTCAATATTCACGTCATGGGAAAATAACCAAGGCAGTTTTTAGGTGAGGGCTGATCTGATTATGCATCGTTTTTTAGGTTCACTAATGGCTGTGTTGCTAACCACACTGTCTGGTTGCGCCGTGATGACCGACGTGAAGCCAGGCACAGCCGTCACTGAAGTTGAAAAAGAGTTTGGTCGCCCCACTATCACTTGCCCCTTGCCTGATGGTGGGCAACGCATGGTTTGGTCGCAACAACCTTCTGGGCAATATGCTTGGGGTACAAATGTTGATCGCGCTGGGCGAGTCGGGCCCATGAATCAAATGCTCGATGATAGTGAATTTAATCGGCTCAGTGACGGGGTTTGGACGCCTGAGCGCGTTCAATGTGAGTTTGGTCCCCCGGAAGACATTTCAAAAGTTGGGTTGCCAAGCGACTTAAAAATTGTTTGGTCGTACCGCTATCGTCAGTACAACACGTGGTACATGCTGATGTATGTGTTTTTTGGAACCGATGGCAAACAGGTCACACAACATTACCCCGGACCAGACCCATGGTATTTATATAATTACGGTGATTCTAGGCGTTGATGGTGGCTCAGTATTGCTGATCCAGTACTACTTTCTAAGTGCAACTTGCTTAGTGCTGCTTGCTTAGTGCTGCTTGCTGAGCAAATGATTAACCGAATAATCAAAAACTAATCTTTAACTTTTAGTCGAATGGCTTTTGCTTTTCGTGCACGCAAGTACCACATGACCCAGCCAGACAAGCCGTAAGCAATAAACAATATAAATAGAACAACGGGCGGGTCGCTCGATATAAAAACAAAGCTGGCGACAAAAACCAACATTACCCAAAACGGCACACTGCGGCCTAAGGCAAAATTTTTGCCACTATAAAAAGGCAAGTTAGTGACCATCGCAATACCCGCGTAAAGGGTAATGGTGAACATGGTCCAGCCCAACACAGCAGGGTCAATATTTAAACGACTATCTTGTACCAACCACACAAAACCAGCCACCAAGGCCCCTGCTGCTGGGCTAGGCAAGCCTTGAAAGAAACGTTTGTCGACCACAGCAATGTTGGTGTTAAAACGCGCCAAACGCAATGCTGCACCCGCAACATACACAAAGGCCGCCAACCAACCCCATCGACCTAAATCAACCATGGCAAACTGATATGCGACCAAAGCCGGGGCAACACCAAATGAGGTCATATCTGACAACGAATCGTATTGCTCGCCGAAAGCTGATTGCGTATTGGTTAGGCGTGCGATGCGACCGTCCATACCGTCTAGCACCATGGCCACAAAAATAGCTATAGCCGCCAATTCAAATTTGCCACCCATGGCTTGCACCACTGCAAAGAAACCTGCAAACAAGGCCGCGGTTGTGAAGGCATTAGGCAGTAAATAAATACCTCGATTTCTCGGTACAGGGTCAGGTATCGGGTCGGGTGTTGGGTCGATAGGCATCGTATTAAACAGCCACCTTCGTTTGTGAAGATTCGGCTTGGGGGCGCTCGGTTTGAATGGGGTCAGTTGTTAAAACATGTTCAGGCAATTCAGCCAATACGGTGCTGGTTGCACTGACTTTATCACCGATGGTGACACGTGGGCGTGAACCAATGGGTAAATAAACGTCGACGCGTGAACCAAATCGAATGAAGCCATAGCGTTGACCGCGCGCTAAAGCTTGGCCGTTTTTGGCGTAACACAGTATGCGTTTAGCGACTAAACCTGCGACCTGAACGGCTGTCACGATATCGCCCCGAGTCGTTTTAAGAACCATGGCGTTACGCTCGTTTTCTAGCGAGGCCTTATCGAGCGATGCATTAAAAAACTTTCCTGGGAAATACTCAACATGCTGAACCGTACCATCAACCGGCGAACGATTGCTGTGCACATTAAAGACATTCATGAACACGCTTATTTTGAGTGCACGACGCATGGCGTAGGGGTCATCGACCTCAGCCACGACCACAATGCGGCCATCTGCTGGGCTGATCACAGCCAGTGGCGCTGAACTGCCTTGGCGCTGCGGGTCTCTAAAAAACTGCAGCACGAATATGGCGATGATCCAAAACAAAATAGACCAAGCAACAGAAAAATAAGTGACCACGAGGGCAATGGCCACTGCGATCGCTAAAAATGGCCACCCTTCTCGGGCGATGATGGGGTGTGGGTAGTGTGGAGTTTGCATATAGGCCAAAGGTTAACCTAAAAAAACGCGCCCCATGGAGCGCGTTTCCTACTAAACCGATAAAAGATTAGCAATTATTAGGCTTTTTATGTGAAATAAGTCTACCAAAACTCGGAAATAACTTAGTTTTTACTTTGATCAACCAATTTGTTTTTCGCTATCCAGGGCATCATGGCGCGTAATTGAGCACCCACTTGCTCAATTTGCGAGCTGGCATTAATACGACGACGTGACATCAAAGTCGGTGCACCGGCTTGATTTTCTAAAATAAAGCTCTTGGCATATTCGCCTGTTTGAATATCAGTCAAACATTTACGCATAGCAGCACGGGTTTCATCTGTCACAATTTTAGGGCCCGTGACGTACTCACCGTACTCAGCGTTGTTTGAAATTGAGTAATTCATGTTGGCAATACCGCCTTCATAAATCAAGTCAACAATCAACTTAACCTCGTGCAAGCATTCAAAGTAAGCCATTTCAGGGGCATACCCGGCTTCAACCAGCGTATCAAAACCTGCTTTGATAAGCTCAACCGTACCGCCGCATAAAACGGCTTGCTCGCCAAATAAGTCAGTTTCGGTTTCTTCACGAAAATTTGTTTCAATAATGCCTGCACGGCCGCTACCAATTGCTGAAGCGTACGATAAGGCCACTTCGCGGGCAATGCCTGAGTTATCTTGATGCACGGCAACCAAAGCGGGCACGCCCCCCCCTTGTGAGTAGGTGCCGCGCACAGTATGGCCTGGGGCCTTCGGCGCGACCATGATGACATCAATATCAGCGCGGGGCACAACTTGGCCGTAATGAACGTTAAAGCCGTGGGCAAATGCTAAAGCCGCGCCTGCTTTAATGTTTGCGTGCACGTGATCGCGGTAAACCGCAGCAATGTTTTCGTCTGGCAACAACATCATGACGATGTCTGCCGCTTTGACGGCATCGCTGACTTCAGCCACGTTTAGGCCGGCGTTTTCGGCTTTTTTCCATGAGGCGCCGTCTTTACGTAAACCGACAACAACTTTAATACCCGACTCGTGCAAATTCAACGCATGCGCATGGCCTTGTGAACCATAACCGATGATGGCAACTGTTCTGCCTTTAATAAGAGACAAATCACAATCTTTATCATAAAAAACTTTCATGTAGTGCTCCGAATGAATGGGTGCAACAGCTAAGTTGCATGTCAAATGAATTAAGAAATTAAATGTATTTAAAAGTATTTAAAAGTGTTTATATACGCAGAATACGTTCACCGCGACCAATACCCGATACGCCTGTACGAACGGTTTCAAGTATGGCACTGCGGTCAAGCGCATCAATAAAGGCTTGGGTTTTACTTTGGTCGCCCGTTAACTCAATGGTGTAGGCCTTGTCGGTCACATCAATGATGCGGCCTCTGAAGATATCAGCCAAACGTTTCACCTCTTCACGCTCTTTACCGACCGCTCGCACTTTAATCAACATTAACTCGCGCTCAATGTGTGGTCCTTCACTTAAGTCAACGATTTTAACCACTTCAATAAGACGATTCAGGTGCTTGGTAATTTGCTCAATCACACTGTCAGAACCAATAGTGGTTAAGGTCAGGCGTGACAAGGTTGGGTCTTCAGTGGGCGCAACGGTTAACGTTTCAATGTTGTAGGCTCGTGCAGAAAATAAGCCGACTACCCTTGATAACGCACCGGGTTCGTTTTCCATTAAGACAGAGATAATATGTTTCATGTTATTCACCTTTACAAGTCTTCAGAACCGAGCAGCATCTCAGTCAAGCCTTTACCGGCTTTGACCATAGGCCACACATTTTCTGATTGGTCAGTGATGAAATCCATAAAAACAAGGCTATCTTTCATGGCTAAGGCTTCGCGTAGTGCACCCTCAACATCTTCCGGCTTGTCAATACGAACCCCAACGTGACCGTAGGCTTGCGCTAAGGCGACAAAGTCGGGTAAAGCATCCATATATGATTCAGCGTAGCGTGAGCCGTAATCAATTTCTTGCCACTGTCGCACCATACCAAGGTAACGATTATTTAGACAAATGATTTTAGGTGTAAGGTGATATTGCTTGCAGGTTGAGAGCTCTTGAATATTCATTTGAATAGAACCCTCACCCGTCACACACGCGACAGTTGCGCCGGGGTTAGCCATTTGCACGCCCATAGCATAAGGTAAACCAACACCCATGGTGCCCAAACCGCCAGAGTTGATCCAGCGCCGGGGGTGATTAAAGCCGTAGTACTGAGCCGCCCACATTTGATGTTGACCGACATCAGACGTAATGAAGGCATCACCGGTGGTGAGCTCACACAATTTTTGAACGACAAATTGAGGCTTGATGAGTGTGTCAGACAAGGCAAATTTCATGCACTCTTTGCCGCGCCAGGTGTCAACTTGCTTCCACCAATCAGCTAGGGCTTTTTTATTTTGTACGTGCTCTGTTGACATCGCCTCATATTGAGCCATGAAGTCATTTAGCACGTCTTTGACATCACCCACAATCGGTATGTCAATTTTAACGCGCTTTGAAATAGACGATGGGTCGATATCGATGTGAATAATTTTACGAAAGTTTTGGGCAAAGTGTTTGGGGTTACCAATCACACGGTCATCAAAACGTGCACCAATCGCAATCAAGACATCACAGTGCTGCATAGCCATATTGGCTTCATAGGTGCCGTGCATGCCGGGCATACCCACAAACTGGGGGTCATGGGGTGAAAAAGCACCTAAACCCATTAAGGTATTGGTGCAGGGTGCGCCCACCATTTTGACTAGCTTAGTCAGCTCTGTCGAGGCATTCGACAAAATCACACCACCACCGCTGTATATCATGGGGCGCTCAGCTTGCAATAACATCTGCACGGCTTTTTTAATTTGCCCTTGATGGCCTTTGACAACAGGCTGATATGAACGCATCACGACGGGTTCGCGACTGGGTGCGTATTTAGTGCGGGCGAATGACACGTCTTTTGGAATATCAACCAACACAGGACCGGGTCGGCCACTTTTAGCAATGTAAAAAGCTTGGCGCATGGTTTGCGCCAAATCTTTGACATCGCGTACTAAAAAATTATGTTTGACGCAAGGGCGGGTAATGCCGACCGTGTCGCACTCTTGGAACGCGTCTTCACCTATAGCGTGTGTAGGCACCTGACCGCTGATAATCACCATCGGTATGGAGTCCATATAGGCGGTGGCGATGCCGGTGACGGCATTGGTTACACCTGGGCCACTGGTTACTAAACAGACACCCACTTTTTCTGAAGAACGAGAATACGCATCGGCGGCATGAACAGCTGCTTGCTCGTGGCGAACCAGAATGTGTTTGAATTTGTTTTGCTTGTAAATTGCGTCGTAAATATAAAGCACTGCACCGCCTGGGTAACCAAAGACGTGTTCGACGCCTTCTTCAGCTATGCAATTGACGACGATGTCGGCGCCATTCATTTCAGTCATGATCATTTCCTTTCATTACCGGTTTCATCATGTTGGTTGCTTGTGCCTTGGCAAACGTTTTATGGTTTACCAGACCTTGCTAAAGCGAAACGAATCATATTTGCACGTACGGCGCTTTCAACCCCACAGGGGCCGGCCACCCGAACGCATAAACACTGCTGCGCTGCCTTACCAACCGATTCAACACGCGCCCACCATTGGGCACTAGGGATCGAAACGGAGTTGTCAGCCAAACGTTTTTGACGCGGCCAACGACACACTTAACAGTCAACATACGAGTTTTATGTTCAAAAACGTACCTTAACGACCAGCCAGATCAAGGTTTTGATGCTTGGGTGGTCGCTTAATGTAGTACTTTCCTGCGATTGACGCAAATCAAAGTGTTAAATTTCGCTTATGGGTTTACCTTTAAATATGCCGGCATTGCGGCGTTTGATATACAGCCACCACTTTTTGAGCGGTGGCCGCCATGCTCTGTGCGTCATTTTTGCTTTTGGGCTAGTCACGTTTGCTTTAGGCAATACCAGTAGCGGTCTGATAGCGGGCTTAGGCGCAAGTTGCGTCGCAATTATTGATCAGCCGGGGCCACAAAAACGACGTATTTACGAAATGTTGTGGGGTGTTGTGCTTGGTGGGTTGACTGTCGCGCTGACAGGTTTTGCGTCGCCCTACCCTTATACGTTGGCGGGCGTGGTGATTTTTTTATGTTTTGGCTTGTCAATGCTGCAAGCTTTTGGCCAGCGCGGTGGAGTTATCAGCTTGGCGTGCCTATTGTTGATGACCATCACTTTGCATACGCCGTTAAGTATTATTCAAACACTTATTCATGTTTTTATCACCATGATTGGTGCGGTGATTTATGTGCTGAGCTCGTTGGCACTGGGTCGCTTGACCCAAGTGCAAGAGGAGGAACAAGCACTCACCGTAGCACTTTTGGCGACCTCTGATTATGTGACCCAGCGCGGGCTGATGTATGACTCTGAAACGGACATAGATGAGGGTTACAACGAGTTGATGCAGAGGCAATCAAAAATGATTGCCAGCCATCAAGCCGTTAGAGATATCTTGTTACCCAATTTAAATGAAAAAAAACTTAAGCGTTCAAACAAACGCATTATGACTTGGAATGTTTTTGTAGATATGGTGAGTTTGCTTGATTTATTTATGGGCACACAAACTGACTACAAATTTTTACATCGCGACATGGGTCAAACAGACTCGCTCATATTTATGCGTGACGCTTTATTTAAATATGCAAATGAAATTGAACGTATTGCTGTGAAAGTCACGCGTGGCAATCGTTTTACACACCTTAATCATCATATGGGCGCAAAAGCAGAATTAAGAGCTCTCGATTACGAACTTGAAAAAATGCAAAGGCGTGGCTTTGATGTCACCCACCCTGAAGCGTTTAGTATTTGTTTACAAGTTGTAAAGAGGCTCAAAAATATTGAACTCGTTATATTACGAATGCGTGAACAGGTGAGCTCAAACAGACCTATGGCTGTACTTGAAGTTGAACATGTGCGACATCTTCCATCAGAAATATTGACTCGACACGAATATAGGCTGGCCTTGTTAGTTGATAATTTGCGCTGGTCTTCTTCAGTTTTTAGATTTGCGCTTCGGCTCAGTACGGCAGTGGGTTTAGGCATGTTAATGGCGATTATATTTCCGGTTTTGCAGCCCCACGGCTACTGGATGTTAATCAGTATTATTGTGATTATGAAGCCCGCGTTTTCAACGACCCATCAGCGCAACAATGGCAGATTGATTGGCACCATTGCGGGTAGCGGCGTGTCTTTATTAATTTTAATGTTTACGCAAGACGCAACCTTACTAACTGCCATACTCGTTGTCAGCTTAATACTAGGGTCAGCACTTATGCTGTTGAACTACTTGCTTTCAACTTTTTTTATGACGATTTCTGTTCTGGTTTTACTGCATTTTTTATTACCTGATTCATTTAATTTGGCAGGCGATCGAGCCATTGAAGCGATTGTGGGTTCGCTCATTGCATTTGCTTGTAGTTACCTTTACCCTTGGTGGGAAGCCCGTTCAATACCTAAAATTGCGCAAACAGCTCGTGAAGCGAATGCTCAATATTTACTAGGTGTTACCCAATGGTTAAAAGCACATCGTGTTTTTACTACCCCCCCTACCTCAACTGATCATTTGGCAGACTTGCCTCAAGATGATTTAAGCTGGCACTTGGGTCGTAAAAATGTTTACTTGGCGTTGAGTAACTTTACAGACTCGCTTCACCGTATGATGCTTGAACCCAAAACCAAACAAATACATGTTGCCGAATTTAATCATTTGCTCATACAAAACCACACGCTCGTTTCGCGCACGACAAACATAATTGATGTGCTTTTCCCTCAAAGTCACGTACCACTTCGCCTTGTTGGGTATTTAGAAAATATGGCACTCGCCATTCGAACAGGCGACTTAAATCTAGCCCATACTGATTTGCCTGAGGGCATTGAAAGCGAAATGAACGTTAAGGGCGTGGGCTACATACTCAATCAGCTTCGCAGCACAATTGAACAGATTATTTTGGAAAGCCAATCGATTCGTCAAGTTTAATGACACGACAGGTTTAAATTATAAGACTGTCATCATTTCGTACTTGTTACACCTGTTTTGAGGTGGTTTTAAGCAGACGGCAAATGGTTTCAAACAGACAGCAAATTGATGTAACGTTCATAGCTGAAACTTCGGTTCTTCTTGTTACCCGTCGTTTCGGTGATCAGGCTCAACTCCTCCAATGCTTTGACCGCTGCATTGGCTGTTGGGAAGGTCGTTCCCAACGCTGTCTTCACTCGCTCCACGT
The DNA here is from genome assembly GCA_945883615.1 of Bordetella parapertussis. Taxonomy (GTDB): domain Bacteria; phylum Pseudomonadota; class Gammaproteobacteria; order Burkholderiales; family Burkholderiaceae_B; genus Algicoccus; species Algicoccus parapertussis_A. The sequence goes on from CAMCYB010000010.1 coordinate 47,196, forward strand.
TAAAGCGCGGCATGATCGGCAGCAACTCGAACAGGCGGTATGCAGCCGCTCCGCCCTTGGGCGATTCAAGCAGTTTTCTACGGTCGGAAGCGACGAGCGAGGCGATTTTCACGATGTTCTCCTCTGCCTGGTTGGCTGCGACCTGCACCCCCTCGAGAAAGAACTTAACCCAAGACTCCCAATCGCCTTCCATCCGGATGGCGGACAACAGGCGGTAGTATTCCGTCTGGTGCTGCTTCAAGTAGCCGCTCAAATACATCAGCGGCTCGGGCAACAAGCCCAAGTCCTCAAGTAGTGCAGAAATAAGTAGTCTTCCAATACGGCCGTTACCATCGAGAAATGGGTGAATCGTCTCGAACTGAGCATGGGCTAGGGCGATCACCACAAGAGGTGGAAGACCCTTACCCGTCGCCTCCTTCGTCTTTCTAGGGTGGTCATGGATGAACTTTTCAAGGTCGCTCATCAGAGTCGGTAACTTGTCTGCAGGCGGAGGCACAAAAACGGCGTTCCCCGGTTTGGTGCCCCCCAACCAGTTTTGAGAGCGCCTTAAGGCGCCGGGCTGTTTGCCCGCTCCCCGCACGCCGTTGAGCAGCAACTTGTGAGCCTTGCAAAGCAAGCGGACGCTAATGGGGAGTCCCTTTGGGTCACGCAGGTTTTCTCGCACCAAACGGTAGGCTCCGATGTAGTTGGTGACTTCCTCTACATCGTCAGTGTTGCTGACCGCAAGACCTGCCTCGTCATCAAAGAGGTCGGTGATTGTGGCCTGAGTGCCTTCGATCTGAGAGGTCAACAGGGCTTCCTTGCGGATGGCGCTGTAAAGTAGCCAATCTACAGATGGGACTAAGGCCGACACGCCCGACAGTCGCGCCAGTGCCATCTCGGCCTTGTGGTTCAGATTTTGAAAGGCCTCGAGAGCTAAGGTTGGTCTCTGGGGAGGCAGTGAATGGGGTACGAACGCCTTCACCACCTCACCAAGGGTGGTAGATTCAACATACGTTCCAGTTGCCCGCACCATGATCATCATCTCTTTAATTCAATTACTCTATTTTAAAGACTTCTTTAATATAAGACAACCTAATGAAAATCTTCTTTAACAACCGATGCAGTAACGGCTCAGGTTCGACAATTTAAAGAAAAATTGCACAGCAAGCAATTGAACAGATTATTTTGGAAACACAGTCGATTCGACAGGTTTAAGTTACATAAATGCAATCATTTCATTCTAAGATATGAATTCCTTTTAAATACACAAGGTCAAGTTATGAAAATTGCAGATATTAAAGCCAATGCTTTCTCAATGCCATTCATTAGCCCTTCATTCCCAAAACCGCCTAATTATTTTATCGATCGCGAGTTTTTAATTATTTCTTATCGCACTGACATTGATGCATTACGTGCTGTGGTGCCCGAGCCGCTAACCGTAGTTGACCCAATTGTTAGTTTTGAATTTATTCGTATGCCTGATTCATCAGGCTTTGGTGACTACACTGAATCTGGTCAAGTCATTGCTGTAATTGACGAGCAAGGCCGCCACGCGAGTTACAGCCACATGATGTACCTTGATGATGAGTCACCCATCGCAGGTGGCCGCGAAATTTGGGGCTTCCCTAAAAAACTCGCTTCACCCAAACTTGAAGTGTCGTCAGATACGTTGTTGGGTACGCTCAATTATGGCCCTATACGTATTGCAAACGGCACAATGAGCTACAAGTATGAAACGCTCGATACGAAGGTCGAGCAAGAAAAAATGGCTACTACACCCAACTACCTATTAAAAATCATACCCAATTGTGATGGCACAACTCGCATTTGCGAGTTGGTGCGTTATTACTCACAAAATGTCACCGTTAAAGGCGCTTGGACTGGCCCCGCACGTCTTGAGCTTTTTCATCATGCCTTAGCACCCATTGCTGATTTGCCCGTTTTAGAAGTTATTGGTGCAAAACACTTGGTTTGTGATTTGTCACTCGGCTGGGGCGAGGTGGCATTTGATTATTTAAAAGCTTAATGAGTTTTATACGTTTTTTTTTAAACGTTTTTGTTTTAAACTTTTTTTTTAAGAATGT